>DASTKG010000018.1:0-20534 GCA_035716005.1 Candidatus Eiseniibacteriota bacterium | reverse complement strand
CTCGGCTCCGACGGGATCCTGGAAGTCGACGCGCGCGGCCGCTACGGGGTGGCGATCTGGAATCCCGACGGGAGCCTCGCCGAACGAAGTGGGAACGGGCTTCGAATCGCGGCGAAGTTCCTGGCCGAGCAGGGCTACGCGAAGGGTGACGACTTCACGGTGGAGACCGTCGCCGGCCCCGTTCGGACGCAGGTCTTCCGCGAGGGTGGCCGCGTGAACGCGGTTCGCCTGGAGATGGGTCGCGCGACGATCGATCGATCGCTGAAACGGCTCGAGGTGGGCGGGACCTCGCTCGACGTGACGGTCGTGTCGGTCGGGAATCCCCACTGCGTGGTCTTCGGCGAGCCGATGACCCAGGCCCGCCTCTTCGATCTGGGGCCGAAGATCGAACATCACGCCCGATTCCCGAAGCGGATCAACGTGCAACTGGCGGATCCGACCACCCGCTCCCGAGTGCGGGCCCTGATCTGGGAACGAGGCGCGGGGCACACGCTCGCCTCGGGCACCTCGTCGTGCGCGGTGGCCGTCGCCTGCTACGACCGCGGCCTGGTCGACGGCAAGGTCACGATCGAGATGGAAGGAGGCACGCTCGACATCGAGGTAGCCCCCGACCTCTCGATCGTCATGAAGGGCCCGGTCGAAGAAGTCTTCGTGGGGAGGTTGAGCCCCGACCTGCAAACGAGATTGCTCGCCCTACCGTGAAGCAGCAGTGAGGCCAGGCCGAACGGAAAGGGCCCTCCAAACAGGCGCATGAAGTCCGGCGCCGGTTTGGAGGGCCCTTTCCGTTCGGCCGCGTATCGCGCGTTACTTCTCGGAAGGCGGCCAAATCACCTTCGCCGCCACGAGCAGAGCAATCCCGACGAGGAGCGGCATCGTCCCGATCGCCCAATGCCCCTCATGCGGCTCCGCCACTCGAAGCCCGAGCATGAGGCTGATCCCCACCGCGGTCACGATGAGGCCGCCGATGAAGAGCCCGTGCGCGCGGCGCATGCGGGAGCCGTACGCGTAGCCGTGGCCGTTCTCGTAGGCGTAGGGACTCGCCGCGGGGGGGAGCTTCGCCGGGTCGATGCCCCGCTCGATGGCCGCGATCCGCTCGCGGCGCTCCAGCTCGGCCAGACGCTGCTGGCCCATGGTTCGAATAATCGCTAGGGTGATTCCGCCGATGATCGCGATGACCGGAATCGCGATCGGCAGGACGCCCAACAGGAGTTTGGCCACATCGTCCATGGGGATGCTCCTCTTCGGGTTAAGGTCATGAAGGGGACGGTGCTGGCCGCCCCGTGCTCTCCGTCTCGATCCCTTGGACGGGCCGGGGGCGGGCGCCGGTTTCAGCCGGCAAGCTTGAAACCGAGGCGGGCGCTCGACCCGTCCAAGGAGCAGATGGTGGAGGCCCCTCCGGGGCGCGGCGCCGGCCGGCCCCTCCTTCAGGACGAGCCGGAGCTTCTGTCGCGATGCCGCGCGGGGGAGACGGCCGCCTTCGCGACGCTCGTCGATCGCTACCGCGATCGCGCGTACGGACTCGCGTTCCGGCTGACCCGCTCGGTGCCGGATGCCGAGGAAGTGGCGCAGGACGCGTTCGTGAGCGCGTGGAAATCGCTCCGCGACTTTCGTGGCGACGCCTCGTTTTCGACCTGGCTCTATCGAATCGTCTGGCGAAAAGCGCTCGACCGGGCCGAGTCGCTTCGAAACCGGGGCCGCCGGGAGATCGCGGTGGACGACCCGGCGCGGGTCGAGGCGGAGGCGATGCCGGGGGGTATGGGATCGGCCGGCCCCGCGGAACTGGCGCGGTCGGAGTCGTCGGCGCGGCTGGAGCGGCTCCTCGCGACGCTGCCGGAAGCCGCCCGGGCGGTCGTCACGCTGTTCTATTATGAGGACCGATCGGTGAGCGACGTGGCGGCGGCGCTGGGGATTCCGGAGGGGACCGTGAAGACGCACCTCTATCGATCCCGAGCCGCACTGCGTGAAGGCTGGCTTCGCGAGGAAGAGGCCGAGAGAGACGACGATGCGATGCGATGACGTGAACCGCTGGCTCGACGAAGGGGCCCCCACATCGGAGGCCGCGGCCGCGCGCGCCCATGCGGCCGGCTGCGCCGACTGCGCTCGTGCGATCGAGGCGTTCGACGCGCTGGAGCGCGCGCTCGCGTTCCCGGCCCCCTCGCCGCCGGGCGCCGCGTCGTTCACGGCGCGCGTGATGGAGCGCCTCGATCAGCCCGCGCCCTTGCCGACGCCCGCGGCCCCAAGGCTCGCGCCCGCTCCGTGGTGGATCGCCCTTCTCTCCGAGCCCGCGTTCGCGGTCGCGGTCGTCGCGGCCATCCTGCTTCTCACGACTCCGGCCGCGCTTCGCGTCCAGGCGGGGCGGAGCCTGCTCCTGCCGCTCACGGTCGCCTCCGACACGATCGGCGCTCAATTCGCGCAGGCGGTGCGCGCGTGGTTCGCGCCCCTCGCCTTCACGGCGTCCCTCTCGCCTCTCGAGCAGCTCTACGTTTTGGTCGGGCTCGTCCCGTTCGTGGTTTGGGGCGGTGTCTGGCTCTACCGCTCCATCGAGCGGAGCCTGCGCTCCGCCCCCGCCCGGCGCGGGTGAACCGGCCGCTCGCGCTCCTTCGCGCGGGCGCCGTCGCGGCGCTCGCGCTCGCCGCCGCCGCCGCCGCGCTCGGATGGCACGTCGCCGGGCGAATCCACCGTGAAGCCCTCCTCGCCTCGTACGACCACGGCCCGGAGACGTACGACGACGCCCGGGTCGTCGCCGTCGATTCCGCCTCGATCGTCCTCGTTCCCGCCGCCGACGAGAACGCTCGGGTCGCCCGCGACGGCCGCTGGAGCGTCCTCGATCGCCGAGGGAGCGGACGGACCGGCCGAGTCCTTCGACGCGACGCGGCCACCGGCGGTGTCGTCCGCGATTTCAGGAGCGACGGCATTCCGCCCTCCCCGGGCGACTCGGTGGAGCTCCGCCTCGATTACTACGCCGGCGATCCTCTTCGCTCGCTGGGACTCCCCTTCGACACGATCGCGATCGCCACCGAGCTGGGACCGGCCGAAGCGTGGCTCGTCCCGGGCCCGCGGGCCGACGCGTGGTTCCTCTTCGTCCACGGCAAGGCGGCGTCGCCCCGTCAGGCGCTCCGCGCCCTCGGCGTCGTGCACGGCCTCGGCTACACGGCGCTCGCGATCCGGTATCGAAACGATCTCTCCGCGCCGCCGAGCCCCGACGGCTACTATCACTATGGCGCGACCGAATGGCGGGATCTCGAAGCCGCGGTCCGTTTCGCGATCGATCGCGGCGCGCGCCGCGTGGTGCTCATGGGGACCAGCATGGGGGGTGGGATCGTGGCGGCGTTCCTGGAGCGTTCGTCTCTCGCGCCGTCGGTCGATGCCGCGATCCTCGACAGTCCCATGCTCGACTTCGAGAAGACGATCGACTGGGGCGTGGCGCAGGCGGTCCTGCCCGGGCTTGGGATCCCGCTCCCCGCGTTCGCCGGCACACTCGGGAAGCGCGTCGCCTCGTGGTCGTACGGCGTCGACTGGAGCGCGAGCGACTACCTGGACGCCGCGGACTCGATTCGCGCGCCTCTCCTCGTCTTTCACGGCGAGCGCGACACGGTCGTCCCCTACGCGTCGAGCCGCGAACTGGCACGCCGCGTCCCCCGACTCGTGCGCCTCGTCTCCTTCCCGGGCGCCGATCATGCCGAGGGGTGGAACGTCGATTCGCTGACCTACAACGGCGCGATCCGCGACTTCCTGGCTCGGAACGTCGACGCCGCCGCGGAGGTCCGGTGACTCCCGTTCGCTCCGACGCGCCGGCCAAATTGCCGGGCACGGGCATCGCCGTCGCCACGGCGCTCGCGATGATCGCCTACCAGGTCGCCGGCAAGGCGACGCGCGACGCGCTCTTCCTCAGCTCCTTCCCGGTCTCCGCGCTCCCCGCGATGACGGTCGCGTCGGCGACGCTCTCCGTCGCGATGGCGTTCGCCGCCTCGAAGGCGCTCTCCCGGCTGGGCCCCGCCCGCGTCATCCCGCTCGGCTTCGCCGGCAGCGCGCTCCTCCTCGTCGTCGAATGGCTGTTTCAGGGAGCGTGGCCGCGCCCCGTGGCGGTGGCCGTCTATCTCCACTTCGGCGCGCTCGGCGCGCTCCTCGTGTCGGGCTTCTGGTCGTTCCTGAACGAGCGATACGATCCCCGCTCCGCGAAGCGCGCGCTCGGCCGGGTGGCCGCCGGCGGCACCGTCGGGGGGCTCGTCGGCGGCTTGCTGGCCGATCGGGTCGGCTCGGCCTTCACCGTCGCCACGATGCTCCCCATCCTGGCGGCGATCCACGCCGCGTGCGCCGCGCTGGCCGCCCGGCTCCGCGTCTCCGCCCCGCCGGCCGACCGTCCCGACGCCGCGGAGGGCACCGTCGGTCCGCGCGAGTCGGCGCTCCGGATTCTCGGCCGCTCCCCCTACCTCCGAACGCTCGTGACGCTCGTCGTCCTCGTGACGGTGAGCGAAGGGCTGATCGACTGGCTCTTCAAGGCGAAGGCCGCCGCGGCGATGGTCGGCGGCGAGGAACTCCTCCGCCTCTTCGGCGCCTTCTATACCGGCGTCTCCCTCCTCACGTTCGTCGTGCAGGCGCTCTTCAGCCGCGTCGCGCTCGAGCGGCTGGGGCTCGCGCGATCGGTCGCTCTCCTCCCGACCGCCGTGGGCCTCGGAAGCGTCGGCGTGCTCGCGTGGCCCGGGCTCCCGAGCGCGATGGCGCTCCGCGCCACGGAGTCGGTCGCCAGCAACTCGATCTATCGGAGCGCCTACGAGATCTTCTTCACGCCCCTTCCGCCGCGGGAGAAGCGAGCGGTCAAGACCTTGATCGACGTGGTGGCGGCGCGCGCGGGGGACCTCGCGGGCGCCGCCGCCGTGCAAGTGGCCCTCGTGACCGTCGGCCTCTCGCTCGCGCCCCCGCTCCTCGTGGCCGCGGTGCTTCTCGTCGGGGTCGCGACCCTCTTCGTCGCCTATCGCCTGCATGGCGGCTACGTGCGCGCGCTCGAGCGCGGACTCGTCGCGCGCGCCATTCGACTCGATCTCGCCGAGGTCGCCGACGCCACGACGCGCTCCACGATGCTCCAAAGTCTCGCGGCCGGCGATCCGCTCCGGGAGTCGCGCCGCCGAGGTCCCCCCGCCGCGACGGATGGCCCCTCGAACGCCGAAGCGCCGGCGCCCGCCGACGGGAGCCCGCCCCCGCTCGATCCGATCGCGAGTCGGGCGGCGGCGCTTGCCTCGGGCCAACCCGCCGAGGCGCGTGCCGCGCTCCGAGCCGGGCCCTTGGCCGCCTCCCTGATCCCCCGCGCCATCTCGCTGCTGGCGTGGGACGACGTGGCCCGCGAAGCGATCGACGCGCTCCGGTCGGTCCCCGACGCGGCGCTCGATCACCTCCTCCCGGCCCTCGTCGACCCGGAGAGCGACTTCGCGGTCCGCCGTCGCGTGCCGCTCGTGCTCGGTGTGATTCCCGACGCGGCGGCCGTCGAGGCTTTGCTCGCCGGCCTCGCCGATCGCCGTTTCGAGGTCCGCTATCGCTGCGGCCGGGCGCTCCACCACCTCCTCACGACGCATCCCCGGCTCGGCGTTCCGCCGGAGCACGTCTTCGAGGCGGTGCGGCGCGAAGTGGGGACCGAGCGGCGCGTCTGGGAGGGTCAGCGGCTCCTCGATCGGCTCGACGACGAGTCGTGGAGTCCTTTACAGGACGAGGCGCTCCGGTCGCGGGCCAACCGGAGCCTGGAGCACGTCTTCACGCTTCTCTCGCTCGCGCTCCCTCGCACGCCGCTCCGGCTCGCGTATCGCGGCCTCCTCACCGAGGACGCGCACCTGCGCGGCACCGCGCTCGAATATCTGGAGGCGACGCTCCCTCCCGACATTCGGAAGCAGCTCTGGCCCTACCTGGAGGACACCCGACCGCCTCGCGCGGGGGCGCGGAACGCCGACGACGTGCTCCGCGAACTGCTGGCCTCGGACCACTCGATCGCGATCCGCCTCCACGAGCTCAAGGCCCGCGAGGCCCCGCGGCCGGAGCCTCCGCTGGAGGACTAGCTCTCCGCCGCGGCGGACGCCGAAAGCGGGCCCGCGACGCGGCCGTGCTCCCGCCCCACCAGAACGGCGAGGACGAGCCAGACCGCGACGAGCCCGAGATTGACGAGCGCGAACTGCCGGGCGCCGAGATGGAAGATGGCGGTTCCCACGAAGACGAGCCCCGCCGAGAGCATGTCGCCCGCGCGGACGAAGAAGCCGTCGATGGCCTGCTTCGCCTTGTACTTCTCCTCCCGCGTCGTGGGGAGGAAGAGGACGTTTCGCACCGTGTTCTGGAGCGAGTAGTCGGTGGCGTTCTCCGCGGTCTTGGCCCATCGCACCACCGAGAGGAGCGGGAGGAACGCGAGGACGCCGTAGCCGACGAGCGCGATGACGGGGAGCGCCAGGATGGCGACGCGCACGCCCGCGTACTTGAGGACGCGGGAGACCACGAAGAGCTGGAGCGCGAGGCCGAGCAGATTCACGACGAAGAAGAAGTCGGAGTAGAACCTCCCGATGAACGCCTTTTCGTCGAGTCCTCCCGAACGCCCGGCGGCGACCGCGTCGGCCGCCGCGTGCGACACGGTGCGGCCGAGGATGTACTCCCCCGTCGTGTTCACCCAGTTGAGCACGAGCATCAGGAGCGCGATCAAAAGGAGGTAACGGCTCCGGAACACGAGAAGAAACGCGCCGGCCCCGGTCGCGAGCCGTCCGTCGTCCGGGGCGGAACGCGCCGAATCCGGCGGCGCGGGAGCCGGAATCGGGACCGGGGCCGCGGCGATCGGACCGGTTCCGCCGCCCGACGCGCGAGCCTCCAACAGCCGCTTCAGATCGGCGATCTCGAATTCCCCCGAATCGAGCCGAACTTCCTTCGTCGCGGCCGGCAGCGTCGCCGTCGACACGTCGCGCGCGCGCGCCGATTCGGTGCGCCGCCGCTCCCGCCGATCCACCGCGTTCGTGATGGCGAGCCCGCCCACGAGGATCGCCGCCGCCACGAGAAGGAGCTGGTAGACGCCGAGCGGCGCGATGAGGCGGCTCGTGAGGGCCGAGCCGACGACCGCGCCCGCGGAGGCGCCGAAGGCCACGATCGGAAAGAGCCGCTTCCCCTCGTCGGTGGTGTAGACGTCGTTGGCGAACGACCAGAACTGGGCGACGACCATGAGATTGAAGATCCCGACCCAGAGGAAGAAGACGACGCCGAGGGGGAGATTCGCCCGCGCCAGGACGTAGAAGAGGACGAGGCAGCCGATGAAGAAGAGCGTGACGGAGTTGATCAGCCGCCGGCGGGGGAGACGGCCGGCGAGCGCGGCGTAGAGCGGAACGGCGCCGAGGAGGAGGAGCGCCTGCGCGGCCGCCGCGTACGATTTCACCTCGGCGCCGCCGCCCGCCAGGATCAGCGCTTCGCGAACGGGCTTGATGACGTAGTAGGCGGTGAGGATGAGGAAGACGTTCAGGGTCAGCAGGAGCGCGCTTCCCGACTCGCCCGGATGGACGTCGGCGAAGAGGCGCAGCAACGAGTCGACCGCGCTCGGTCGGCGCTCCCTGGTCATCGGTTCCTCCCCTGCTCCCGATGCTCGATGCCGATCACCGCTCCACGGCGATCACGCGCCCGCTCGCCGGCGCGAGATAGGCTCGAATCGACCGGCTGAAGCCGCGGCCGCGATCGACCTGCGCCTCCACCACGAGGTACGGCCGCTCCGCGGCCCGTTTGCCGTCGCTGGGCGGCTTCGCCGCCAGATCCGCCAGACCCGAGAGTCCCGCGGCGGGCTCGGCGCTCTCTCTCCAGTCGCTCCACGCCCCCGCGCGGCGCTCGGCGTCGCACGCCGCGACGCGCACGCGGTAGCGGTGCGACAGGCCGGGATAGAGCCCGCGCTCCGCCCCGAGGTCGCGGAAGCGGAGCGTCCCCTCCCGCCAGGCGAAGAAGTCGAGCGGGGGGACGCGGTCGAACCAGTAGCGCGCGATCTTGTCGCGGCGCGCCTCGAGCATCCGGACCACGTAGTCGGCCGCGCGCGGGTCGTGGTACTTCCCCTCCGCCACCGCCGCCTCGAGGTGCTCGCGGCGGAACGACGACACGACCTTGGCCGCCCAATAGCCGTCGCGCTCGGTCAGGTTCGCGAACGCGGCGTTCGGCTGGAGCGACTTCCACTCCATCGGGTCGAAATGCTCGGCCTCGAAGTAGCCGACCTCGGGGAGGCTGTCGGGGAGGACGAGTCGCCGCCAGCGATCCTCGTGGATCCCGAGGCCGAGCATCCGGCCCCCGATGGCGGGGAAGTCGACTCCGTACTCCATGTTGGCGAGCGGAATCGGCCCCGTGCCGCCCGTTCCGAGCGTCGCGGTGAAGTCGAAGAGGTAGTGGCGCACGAACCGCCGCTCGCCCTCCGTGATGTAGACGTCCTGCGTGTTCCCCTGCTTGACGTCGAAGTGGGCGAGCCAGGCGCAGATCATCCGCAATCCCCGAAGCGTCCGCCGGTTCTCGTGCTTCACGCGGTCGAACGGATCGCTCGAACGGCGGCCCTTCCAGTCGAACGGGCCCAGCACCTCCCCGGGAAGGTACTGGCTCGCGATCGCCCGCCACGTTCCGTCGGGCTCGCGCGGCGCCCGCGCCAGGATCGTGTCGAGGTCGGCCTCGGTCATCGCGTGCTTCTTCCCCTCCGGGTCCGCGATCATCACGCCGGGTCCGATCCGGAGATCCTCACGGCGGAAGGTGGTCACGAAGTCCTGCGAGACGTTGTAGCCGGCCGCGTGGAGGAGCCTCCCGGCGATGACGCCGGCGGCCGTCGTCGAGCCGTTGCAGCACGGCGGATCGAACTTCACGACGTAGGTCGTGCCGAGGGCGTCCTTCACGCTGAAGCCCACCGTCACGCCCCGCGTCTTCGCCCGGACGATGGTCCAGGGAGCGCTCCGATCGGGCCCGTCGCTCGAGATCGCGCCGCGCGCGGCTTCCTCCGGCGTCATCGGTCGCACGCCGATCCGGTTCGTGAACCACATGGAGTTGTAGGCCTCGTCGAGCTCGTTCACGTCGACCGCGGGGTGAGCCACCTCGCCCCCGAAGACGGAACCGGCGTGGCGGACCAGGCGCACCGGGTTGAAGAGTCGCCCGATGGGGCGCACGACCGTCTCCTCGAACTGATCGAAGCGAGGGCTCGGATCGCGTGTCTTCGGCTTCTCGATGCTGCCGCAGTCGAGGGCGTCCCAGCGGACCGGCTCGTCGCGAAGCGGCGCGGCCGCGTGCGCGCGCGGCGCGGCCGTTCCGGCTGCCGCGCCGAGGGCGACGACGCCGAATGCCACGAGAAGGGCCGCCCGCGCGGCGCGCCTAGCGATCGGGGATCGGTTCGTTGCCATAGAGGAACCCGCGCTTGACGAATTGGAACGCCAGATCGGTGCGGAGGCGGACGATCGAGCCCTCGTCGTTCCGGGCGTACTCGACGCGAAGCCCCGCGCCGTCTCCCATCTCGAAGCGAAGGCCCGCGCCGTACGAATGGGTCAGGTTCGAGAGGCCGATCTGGGCGGCGTCGCCGAACACCTGGCCGACGTCGGTCAGGAAGTAGGCGTCGAGCCCCGGACCGAGAGCGCGCTCGTGCGCCCAGATGGGCCACCGGTACTCGGCGGTCAGGATCAGGATGCCGCGGTCGCGCCAGCGGAAGTCGTCGTATCCGCGAAGCTGATCCGTGTCGTCGTTCGCGTTGAGCCGCTCGAGGGGGACGGCGACGTCGTTGGCCCGCTCCATCCACGACGCCATCCCATGGAGGGCGAGGATCCGAAGCGGCCTCCAGAGCGTGAGGAATTGCTGCGCTTCCCCGCGAAACGACCAGAAACGCGGGCCTCCCCCGTCGAACCCGTCGAAGTATCCGACCCGGAGCCGCTGGAGCCCGCCGCGCTCCGGGCGCCCGTCGAATCGCATCGTCTCGCGCATCCACTGGGCGCCGAAGGTCATGCCGTACGAGTGGTCGCCGTATCCAGGCAGATCCGACGGGGGAAAGAGGTCCCCGGCGGCCGGATCCTGGCCCGCGCGGGGAGCGCCCACCGCGACGCTCGTGTAGGTCGCTCCGAGGTCGAAGTGCGAGCGCCCCCCGAGCGGTCGCCGGAGCGTCGCGCCGGCCCACCCCGCGATCTGGTCGAGGTACGACAGGTCCTCCACCCGCGAGTCGGGGCCGAGCCCGAAGAAGCGGACGTTGGGCCGGTGGCGATAGCCGGCCCCGATCTCGAGGAATCGCCCCCGCGGCCCTCGGAAGCTCGCGGCCGCGCCCAGGCGGTGGTCGCGCTCGTCCGTCGTCGAGACGCGCGCCCGGAAGACGTTCTGGTCGCCGAAGAATTTCGAATGCTCGGCCACCAGTCCGCCCCCCGTTCCGGAGAGGCCGCCGGCCTGAACGATGACCCGGAGCTGGAACGGACCGTTACGAGGGCCTAGCAGATCGCTGATGCCGTCGACTAATCTCCTCCCTTCCATGAACTGGATCGCCTCGCCCGTGCCGCGCGAGAGGAGCACGATCGGGTAGGTGACGACGCGGTAGGGAACGAGCAGGGTCTTCTCCCAGAGCGGCTTCGACGGCTCGAGGAGCGGGACGCAAATGCTGTCCGAATTGGCGGGGATCGATCCCCAATAGCTGTCGGTGGAGTCGGAAGGTTCGGCGTACGCCGGCGCGATCGGGAGGAGGGGGACGAAGGTGAGGCAACCGAATCCGCACGCCGCGGCGAGCCGGACGAACGCGCGCAGAATCGTCGCGCGCGGGACGGCGCTCGTGCTCCTTCTGGGGGCAGCCATCGGCTCGATCGCGGCGTCCTCGATTTCGTGGCCGCGCTCCTCGAGGCACCCGGTGGCGCCACTCGCGCAGCCGTCTCTGGAATCGAAATTGGCGTCGCTCGAGCCCGGGGCCGACGCGGGATACTCCTTCGTCGCGTTCGGGGACCAGCGGGCGCTCGCGGGAGGACCCTGGCAGTCGATGATGGACTCCATCGACTCCCTCTCGCGCCGCGAGCCGAGGCTCCTCTTCATGCTCGATACGGGCGACATCGTGGACGACGGCTCCCATAGCGACCAGTTCAGAGCGCTCACGGAGATCCTCGCGAGGGTCCGAAGCCTACCGTACTTGGTGGGCGTGGGCAATCACGAGGTCGACAACAACCGGCCGGGCCCCGGCCGCGCGAACACGGCGGCGTTCCTGAAGCCGCTCGATCCGAACCTCGGAGCCGGCCGGCTCTACTACCGGCGCACGATCGGCCGGGTCCGCTTCCTCTTCCTCGACTCGAACGACCTCGTGTACGACTCCGGTCCGGACGAGACGAAGCGCCGGGGCGAGCAGCTGGCGTGGCTGGTCGAGCAGCTGAAGGCGACTCCGGAGAAGCCGGGATATCCGACCGTCGTGGTGATGCATCATCCCCTCCTCCAGTCGTCCGAGAAGCACCGGGATCAGGCTCGCGGCCTCTGGAGCCTCGCGTATCAGGGGCGGAGGCTTCCCGACATCCTCGCCGACGGGGGGGTGGATCTCGTTCTGGTCGGACACACCCACACGTACGAGCGATTCATCGCCACGAGGAAGGACGGGCGGGGATTCCAGGTCGTCAATCTCTCGGGCCGGCCGGAGTCGAGGTTCCTCTGGTTCGGAAGCGCCGGACGCAGCGCGAAGGAGCTCCCGCGAGGGGGCGAGAAGGCGTGGCTCCAGAAGCGCGGGTGGAGAGACCTGGACGGGTGGGCCCTGAGCCAGCCGGAGGCGATGACGAAGGACGAAACCGACGAATTCGCGCTCTTCCGCGTGGAGCCGGACGGGGGCATGACGATCTCGATCCGGTACATGAACCGGCCCGGGCTCCTGCCGCCGGTTCGGATTCTCGGGGGCGGACCTCCCTAGGGCGTTCGCGGCGCGATGAAGGGCGACGCCGCTTCCACCGCCGCCATGTCCTCCGCCGCGAAGTACGCGGCGACCTGCTCCTTCGCCTGCGGCCGGGTGTAGACGTCCGCGCGAGGCGCGCGAATGGCGTCCAGGATCACCGCCGCCACGTCGGCCGCCGTCTGCGCGCCGGGAATCGCGCGCGAATCGATCCCTCCCCCCAGCGCGCTCACCCCGAACTCGGTCGCGACGACGCCCGGGGAGACAGTCGTCACGACGATCCCCGGGTACTCCGCCGCCAGTTCGCCGCGGAGAGAGCCGCTCAGCGCGTTCAGCGCGTGCTTGGCCGCGCTGTAGGCCGAGCGCATGGGAGCGAGGGGGATCCGTCCCAGCATCGACGAGACGTTCACGATCTGCCCCGTCCCCCGCTCTTTGAAATGCGGCAGCACCGCCTGCATCCCGTAGAGCGCGGACTTGAGATTCACGCTCATCATCTCGTCGACGTCCTCGTCGGTGAGCCGCGACACCGGCTTCGAAATGCCGCGCCCGGCGTTGTTGACCCAGACGTCCAGCCGCCCGAACCGCTCGAGGGCGCGTTCGAGGATGCGGGCCACGTCCTCCCGGCGCCGGACGTCGGCGGGCACGACGAGCGCCTCGGCGCCGCATCGCGAGGCGACCGCGTGGAGCTCCGCCTCTCGCCGGGCCGCCAGCACCGGCCGGCCCCCCGCCGCGGCGACGGCTTCGGCCAGCGCGGCGCCGATCCCGCTGCTCGCCCCCGTGACGACCACCACCTTGCCGTTCATTTCGTCTCCTCCGCCATCGCGGTCGAATCGCGCGCCACGCGGACGGTGGCGAGCGGGGTCTCCGATCGGAGCGTCGTCGCCGGCGCGGCCGCCGGAAGGTGCTTCTCCCACCAGGCCTCGGCCCGTTCCGCCGTCCACCGCTCCCGCACCGGCACCGCGTCGAGCCACCGGGCCAGATCGGCCGCGCTCGCCGGCCGGGCCGCCGGATCCTTCGCCAGGCAGGCGAGGACGACGCGGTCGAGTTCCTCGGGCACCTCCATCTCCGTGACCCGCGAGGGAGGCGTCGGCGGCGACTGCACGTGCTGCAGCATCATCTTCACCGCGTTCTCCGCCTCGAAGACGAGTCGTCCCGTCAGGAGCCAGTAGGCCACGCATCCCAACGCGTAGATGTCGGCGCGGTGGTCGATCTCGATCTCGCCGAGCGCCATCTCGGGGGCCATGTACGCCGGCGTCCCCGTCGTCACGTCGGGCGAGGTGAGGAGCGTCTCGCCGTGCGCGTGGGTACGAGCGAGCTTCACGAGACCGAAGTCGAGCACCTTCACGAAGTCGACCTGCGGGCCCAGGCGGCAGGCGTGGAGATTCGACGGCTTCACGTCGCGATGAACCATGCCGCGAGAGTGGGCCTCGCCGAGCGCGCGGCAGGCCTGGCGGAGGAGAGCGACCGTACGATCCGCGGAGACCGGGCCGAAGCGCCGGACCAGCGATTCGAAATCGACCCCCTCGAGGAGCTCCATCACGTAGTAGAAGACTCCCTCGTCGGTCACGCCGAAATCGTAGAGGCTGATCGTATGCGGGGATCGAAGCGCCGCGGCGGCCTGCGCCTCGCGCCGGAACCGCTGGATGGTCAGTTCCGCGCTCTCCGTCCGCGCGAGCGCTTCGGGCCGGATCAGCTTGATGGCGGCCGGACGCGCCAGAAAGCGATGGTGCGCCCGGTAGACTTCGCCCATGCCGCCCTTTCCGATCAGCTCCCCGACCTGGTAGGCGCCGAGATCGCGCGCACGGTTCACCTGCCGCCCCAGCCCCATGATGATGTGCGAGGGGACGACCGCGAGCGCCACGCAGGCGTAGGTCGGCACGATGGCCCATAGAAGGAGGAACGCGTCGCGCGGGACGGGCTCCCCTCGCAGCACGGCGAGGTAGAGCCAGAGGGGATCCATCGACGCCGAGAGGAACGCGGCGATGAAGGTGCTGCGCGGCGTGGTCGGCACGATGGCCGGATAGGTGAGGATGATCACGCAGAGCCAGGAGACTCCGTAGGAGCCGAATACCGGCTTCCAGTTGACGAGGAAGGCGACCAGGCACGCGGTCATCACCTCGTAGACGAGCCCCAACCGGAGAAGAGTCTGGGGCCTCACCCAGTGCATCCGGGCGATCAGGAACAGGGCGGCCGAGAGGAGAACCCCGAGGAACGCGACCGCGTGCCCGGGCATCGGCCAGATGGCGCGCGGATCCATCTTCTGGATCGGCATGTGGTGGACGAGATCGTGGACGACCGTGTCCATGATCACGGGAATCAGCCAGAGCGCCGCGAAGCCGACGGCCAGGATCGCGATCCGCTTGCACGACTGCTCGAGCACGTCGGCCGGCAGCCCGCGCGTGCGCATGCGGGTGCTCATGGCCGAAGAAGGCGTGCGCGCCGGGTCGATCCGGTTCAGGGGATGCTCGTGCATGGCGCGATCATACCCCTTCCAGTTCCTCGAGCCGCTTCCAGAGGCCGTCCACGTCGTGGCGGAGGACTTCGTAGCGTTCGAGGAGTCCCTTGGTCTTGGCGGCGTCGGCGTAGGTTTCGGGATCGGCCAGCCTCGCCTCCACGTCCTTGAGCTCGGCCTCGCGCGTCTCGAGGTCGCGCTCCGCCCGTTCGCGCTCCCGCGCCACGCGTTTCCCCTCGTTCTTCCCCTTGGCGGGCGGCTTGGGCGCGGCGGGCAGCTTCGGTACCGCGCCCGCCGCGGATTTCGCGACCGCGCCCTTCGCGGAAGTCGGCCCCGCCTCCGCGGGAGCCGCGGGCTTTCCTGAAGCCCCCGCCTTCGACGGTGCCCCGGCGGCTCCTCCTCGTTGCGCGCCGCTCGACGCGCCGGCCGCCTTCGCGATCCGGGCCGACTCGTAGTCGTCGTAACCGCCCGGGTAGAGAATGACGCGCCCCTCCTCCACGGCCACGATCCGCGTCGCCAGGCTCGCCATGAGCGAGCGGTCGTGCGTGACCACGATCACGGCCCCCGGATATTGCCGGAGCGCCCCTTCCAGGACTTCCTTCCCGGCCAGGTCGAGATGGTGCGTCGGCTCGTCGAGGAGAAGGAGATTCACGGGCTGAAGGAGCATCCGCGCCAGCGCCACGCGCTGCCGCTCCCCGCCCGAGAGGATGCGGCACGACTTGAAGACGTCGTCCCCGACGAAGAGGAAATTGCCGAGGAGGGCGCGGAGCGCCGAGGTCGGCGTGTCGAAGGGCGCCACCTCCTCCACCGCCTGGAGCACCGTCAGGGCGCCGTTCAGCGTCTCGGCCGCGTGCTGCGCGAAGTAGGAGAGTTTCGCCTGGGGGTGGAGTTCGCGCTCGCCTCGGCGCGGATCGAGCTGCCCCGCCAGCATGCGGAGGAGCGTCGTCTTCCCGGCGCCGTTCGCTCCGACGATGGCGATCTTGTCGCCCCGCTCGATGATGACGTTCGCGTCCCGGAAGACGTCGCGCGCGTCGTAGCCGAAGGAGGCGTCCTCGAGGCGGACCAGCGTCCGGCCCACGTGGGGCGGCGGCGGGAACGCGAACGAGATGTGCCGCCCCTTTCGGGGCAGCACCACGCGCTGGCGCTTCAAGCGGTCGATCTGCTTCATCTTGCTCGCCGCCTGGGTCGCCTTCGTGTTCTTCGCGCCGAAACGCTCCACGAAGCGCGAGAGCTGCGCGATCTTCTGGTCGAGCTGCTCGTTCTTCGACTCCAGGGCCTCGCGGCGGCGCTCGCGCTCCTCCAGGTACTCGGTGAACGACATGGCGAATTCGCTCAGCTCGGCGTGATCGAGCTCCCGCACCTCGTCGGCGATCCGGTCGAGGAAGACGCGGTCGTGCGACACGACCACGAGCCCGCCGTGGAAGGTCTCCAGATATTCCTCCAGCCACTCCATGGCGGGCAGGTCGAGGTGGTTCGTCGGCTCGTCCAGGAAGAGGAGCGTCGGATCGGTGAGGAGGAGCGACGCCAGGGCGGCCCGCATCCGCCAGCCGCCCGAGAAGGAGGCGAGGGGGCGGTCCTGGTCCGCGGGCGAGAAGCCGAGACCCGCGAGAACCCGCCGCGCTTCCGGCTCCAGGACGTGCTCGTCGGCCCGCTCCAGGGAGTGCTGAAGCTCGCCGGCCCGGTCGAGGAGCGCCTCCGTCGTCGGATCGCCGGGATCGAGCGCGGGAATCTGCTGATAGAGGGCGTCCAGCTCCTCGCGCATCTCGAGGACGTGGCGGTGCGCCTCCAGGGCCCGGTCGAGGACCGTGCCCTCGAACTTCTCGGCCGCCTCCTGGGGGAGGTAGCCGATCCGAGTCCCGCGCGAGAGGACCCTCGTGCCGGTGTCGGGCCGAAGCTCGCCCAGCAGGATCTTCAGCAGGGTCGTCTTGCCGGCGCCGTTCGGTCCGACCAGCGCCACGCGGTCGCCGGGCCCGAGCGTCCAGTTCAGGTCGGAGAAGAGGGAGCGGGTCCCGATGGAGTAGGAAACGTCGTTCAGCCGGATCATGGATGGATGAGTGTACCGTTCGAGGACGCTACCCTTCCACCGCCGGGTGTGGCATCCTGGCGCCGTCACCCCTAGGGGGGGTCCAGGGAAGGATCCAACTTCAGGAGGAAATCGATGACCCGAAGGTTCACGACGTTCGTGCTTCTCCTCAGCGCGTTGATCATGATGGTCGGATGTGGCGGGGACGTGGTGAAGTCGGTGCTCGCGAACGGCGAGACGAAGGCGAAGCTGATGGACGCGATCGCGGGCGACGCCGCCGTCTCGGGCGAAGTCCTCGACAAGTTGATGGGGAGCGAAGGGACGCGCGCCCTGGTGATGGAGAAAGTGCTCGGCAACGGCGACATGATGCAGGGCCTGATGGGCCGCATCGCCAACGACCAGACGATGGTCGACGGCATCCTGAATCTCGCCGCGCAGGACAGCGTCATGCAGAGCCATCTCATGAGCGTGCTCCAGGGCATGCAGATGGCGTCGAAGAAGAAGTAGCGAAGCGGTCGATCGAGGAAGACGGAAGGGCCGCGACGCGACGACGCGACGCGGCCCTTCCTCTTGTCCGTGTCACGAGCGCGGGTCCGCAAGGGCCCGGGCGTGGAGAACGCCATGAAGGAGTTCGCCGTCTCCATCGACATTCAGGCCCCCCCGGAACGCGTCTACGCCGTGATGGTCGACGTGGCGCGCTGGCCGGAGTGGACCCCGACGGTCACGAAGATCGAGCGCCTCACTCCCGGCCCCTTCGCCGCGGGTAGCCGGACCCGCGTCGTCCAGCCCGGATTTCCCCCGGCGATTTGGCAAACCACCGAGCTGATCGAGGGGCGGAGCTTCACCTGGGTCTCCGGCGCCCCGGGGATGCGGGTGACGGCGCGGCATTCGGTCGAGCCGCGCGAAGGCGGGAGCCGCGCCACGCTATGCATTCAATACGCCGGGCTCTTCGGGCCGCTCTTCGGCTGGCTCACCCGGGACGCGAACAACCGCTACATCGCGCTCGAGGCGAAGGGGCTCAAGTCGCGAAGCGAGGAGGGTCGGCCATGACGTCCGAAGAGCGCGCGCCCGATCTCGAGATCGTCGGCACGCGCCTCGAGGCGGATCTCGAGCGGATGGCCTGATGCGCCACGCCGAGATCCATCGCACCGGGCGGGTCGGCTGGCTCCGCGCGTCGGTCCTCGGCGCGAACGATGGCCTCATCTCGACGGCGAGCCTCGTCGTCGGCGTCGCCGCGGCGGGAGCCGCTCCCGGGGCGATCCTCGTCGCCGCGGTGGCGGGTCTCATGGCCGGGGCGATGTCGATGGCGGCCGGCGAATACGTCTCCGTCAGCTCCCAGTCCGACACCGAGCGCGCCGATCTGGAGCGCGAGCGGCGCGAGCTCGCCGAGGACGAGCCGGCCGAGCGCGCGGAGCTGACCGGGATCTACGTCGCCCGCGGCCTCGACCCGGCGCTCGCGGCCCAGGTGGCGGAGCAGCTCATGGCGAAAGACGCGCTCGGTGCCCACGCGCGCGACGAGCTCGGCCACTTCGAGGCGACCGCCGCGCGGCCGCTCCAGGCTGCGCTCGCCTCGGCCGCGAGCTTCGCCGTCGGCGCCGCGCTGCCGCTGATCACCGTCCTCGTCTCCCCGCGCGATCGGCTCATCCCCATGATCGTGGCCTCGTCGCTGGCGCTTCTCGCGGCGCTCGGAGCGCTCGCGGCGCGCATCGGCGGCGCCCGGATGCTCGTCGGGGCCGTCCGCGTCACCTTCTGGGGCGCTCTGGCCATGGCCGCCACGGCGGGGGCCGGCGCCCTGTTCGGCGCCACGGGGTGAAGCGCTCCGAGCGCGACCTTTCCGGCGGTGGCCGGCGTGGTGATCCCGCGACGGCACGGCCGATTCCAGCGGCCGTGACGCGGCGTGGGGAGTAGCATGTTCGAGGTGCACGACGCGCTGGGCGTCGCCCCATTCGCGATCCTCCAATGCCCATGAAACGGGAGCCCTCGTGAAACTCTATCGTGTCCTCGGCCTCGTCCTGATCGTCGCGGGCGTCTTCGTGCTCTGGAAGCGCCCGACCTACGCCACGCGCCAGGACGTCGTTCGAATCGGCGACTTCAAAGCGAGCGTGGACGAACGGCAGGCCGTCCCGGCGTGGCTGGGCGTCGGCGGCGTCGCGGCGGGGGCGATCCTCCTCCTCGTCGGGGACCGACGACGAGACGGATGACCGTCCCACGGCGCGCAGGGAGCTCTCCCCGCGTCGGCCCCATCCATCGCCCGGGCTTCGCGGCTCTCCGACGGCGGCGGCCTCGCGCCGGCAGCGAAGCGACCAAGGAGGACACCATGACCATCGACAGGCGCCTTGGAATTCGGGGCGCGTGGTCGTGCCTTTCGCTGCTTTCCATGCTCGCCGCGGGCGCGGTCTCCGCGGCGGGAACGGGCGACCTGAGCCGCTTCCTCGGCACGTGGCACGGCACGTCCACCTGCGTCAATCGGGAGCTCGCGCCGGCCTGCAAGGATGAGACGGTGGTCTATGAGGTCAGGCGATCCGACAAGGCAAGGGCGGCGATCCTCAAGGCGGACAAGATCGTCGAGGGCAAGAGAGTGCCGATGGGCGAACTTGAATTCGTCTATAGCGAGAAGCAAGGCTGCTGGCGCGCGGAATTCAAGACTCCTCGGGTTCAGGGAGTCTGGTGCCTCGTGGTCGATGGGAAGACCATGACCGGTGGCCTTCGAGTTCTGCCTGAGAACGCGGAAGTCCGAAGGGTGAAACTAGCGCGTGAGTAGCTCGACCATGACGCCCAACGACGCGCCCCGCTCATCGGCCGGCGTCGGGCTCGGCTTGGCCGGCATCGCGTCTCGGCCATCCACGCGGACGTCCTGCGGATGAGCTCGTCCACGCGAGTCGTTCCTTTCGTTCCGACCGACTACAGCGTCCCCGAGTCGCTCGAGACGAAGGAGTTTCGACTTCGGATGCTGACCGTCAACGACGTCGTCAAGGACTACGACGCCGTCATGTCCAGCGTGGAGCACTGCAAGACCGTCTGGCCCGGCGGCGCCTGGCCGGAAGGGCTCACCCTGGAACAGAACCTGATCGATCTCGGCTGGCATCAGAAGGAGTTTCAGACTCGCCGTTCGTTCGCCTACACCGTCGTGCAACCGGACGGCGCGATGATTCTGGGTTGCGTGTACATCGAGCCCACGCGCAGGCAGGGCTACGACGCGGAGGTTTACCTCTGGGCGCGTCAGAGCACGCTCGCCGGAGGGCTCGAAGATCGTCTGTATGTTGCGGTCAAGGACTGGATCGCGGCGAAGTGGCCTTTCAAGTCGGCCGCATACCCTGGAAGGGAGATCTCGTGGGAGACCTGGCGGGCCATCCCGGAGGAGAGGCGGTAGTGCCGCGGTGATGACCGACCCCCCGCTCGAGCGGGCTCCCGACGGCGCGGCGTGGCGCGATCGCGTCCGCGGTATCGTCGAAAGCGCGCGGTTCGAGAAGTCCATCGCCGCGCTGATCGTCGCGAACGCGGTCACGCTCGGCATCGAGACCGCGCCGCCGATCGCGGCGCGATTCGGCGATGCGCTCCACGCGTTCGACCGACTGGTGCTGGCCGTCTTCGTGGTCGAGCTGCTGTCGCGCTTCTTCGTCCATCGTGGCCGCTTCTTCACGGACCCCTGGCGCGTGTTCGATCTCGTCGTCGTCGGGATCGCGGTCGTTCCGGCGGGAAGCGCGTTCGCCGTCCTGCGCGCCCTGCGCGTGCTGCGCGTGCTCCGGCTGGTGTCGTTGGTGCCGTCGATGCGCCGGGTGGTCGGAGCCCTGCTCAACGCGCTGCCCGGCATGGCTTCGATCGTCGGCCTCATGGGACTCGTGCTCTACGTATCGGCGGTGATGGCCACCAAACTCTTCGGTGAGATCGCGCCGGAGCACTTTGGCGATCTCAGCGCGTCCCTGTTCACGCTGTTTCAGGTCATGACCGTCGAGGGCTGGCCCGACATCGCACGCGACGTCATGGCGCAGTCGCCGCACTCCTGGATCTTCTTCGTGGCCTACCTTCTCATCGCGACGTTCATGGTGCTGAACTTGTTCATTGCGGTCGTCGTCAACGCGATGCAATCCCAGGTCACGGAGGATCTCAAGCACGAGGGAGAAACGCACACGCGGCAGGTCTTGGACGAAGTCCGCGCGTTGCGGGGGGAGATCGAGGCGCTGCGCACCGCTCGCGAGGTATCGACATGACCTCGGACG
>DASTKG010000017.1:0-41307 GCA_035716005.1 Candidatus Eiseniibacteriota bacterium | reverse complement strand
CGACGCGAACGCGGCGTAGAACTTTCCGTACTGTCCCGTGAAGTCCTCGTGGTGGAGATGGAGCCAGTCGTAGTCCGCGAGCCTTCCGTCGAGGACCTCGGCGTCCCAGAGCTTCACGTAGGGAATCTGCGCGTACTCGAGCGCCAGCTGCACGGCGTCGTCCCAGGGGGGCGCGCTCGGCGGGACGTAGACCGCCACGCGCGGCGCCGTCTCGAGCTTGATCGTCTCCATGTTGTTGTCGGCGATCTCGGCCTGGATCTTCGCGACGGCGGCCTCGTCCACCGGCTCGATCGTCACGCCGCGCACCAGGGCCTCGTCGGGAAGACCCGCCATGTCGGGGAGGAGGAACGACCCGCCGCGGTAGTTGAGGAGCCACTCGCCGTGGATTCCGCGCGTGAGAGCCCAGTAGACCAGTCCGTACGCCCGGAGATGATCGGCCTGCGAGACGTCCATCGGAATGAGGACGCGCGCCGGCGCCGCGGCCGGAACCGCCGCCGCGACGAACGCGAGGAGAAGGGCCGCGAGGACCGCCCGCCGGAGGCGCCTCATTGGGGCATCTTCTTTCGGATGGAGAGGGCGCGCGCGCGCGCCTCCGGCGTCACCGGAGACTGCGGGTACTTCTCGAGGATCGTCTTGTAGTAGCCGAGCGCCTTCTGCGGCGGCTCGCCGAGCGCGAGGGAAGACTCGGCCGCGATCTTCAGCGCGTAGGGGGCGAGCCGGCTCTTCGACGCCGTGTCGGCCGCCGCCACGGCCCACTGGAGCGCGCGCGCGTGGTCGCCGCGATCCCGCGCCATCTCGGCCAGCATGAGCCGGACGTGGCTCCGCACCTTGGCGCCGGGATAGCGCTCCGCGGCCTCCGTCAGAACGGCCGCGGCCGAGTCGGGCTCTCCCGCGTCGCGGTAGGCGCGCCCGCGGGCGTAGAGCAGGAGCGGCTTGTCCTCGAAGTCGCGCGCTTCCTTGATGAGGAGCATCGTCGAGAGCGCGTCGTTCACGCGAAGATTCCGCGGGTAGCGCCGCGCGAACTCGAGATAGGCCTTCCCGGCGTCGTCGAACTTTCCGGACGTGAAGGCCGTCTCGGCCAGCCGGTAGGCTCCGTTGCCGAGCGAGTCGGCGGGGCTCATCGTTCCGAAGCGGCGGACGAGCATCTGATAGGTGCGGGGAAGGCCGCCGAGCACCGAATCGACGTCCGCCCCCTCGCTGTCGAGATCCTCGTCGCCGGCGGGCACCACGACGACGCCCCCGTTCGGAGACGAAATCATGATCTTCGGCTTGGCGGGCGGGGGGCCCTCGTTCTTCGGCTTCGGCTCGGCGGCGGCCGAAGCGGGCGCGACGGACGCCCCGAGGAGGGCGAGCGCCAGCAGCGCGGCGAGAGTCCCGATCGTCGCGCGTCTCACCGACCTCCCTCCTTCATGAGCGACTCGAGGTACTCGTCCACGAGCGCGCGGTACTTCGGCGTCACCGGGTCGCGGCTTCCCTTGGCGAGGAGCGACGCGAGCGAGGGACGCGACTTCAAGAGCTCGGGCGAAAGGGCGCCGGGGGAGGAGCGCACCACGTCGACGCCGGGCCGCGACATCCGCTTGCGCGAGTAGTCGCGCTTCTCCACGCTCCGCGGCGCGTCGAGCAGGCGGCTCAGGATCCGCTGCTGCTTGTTCACCGTCTCCTGCCCGAGACGGCCGGCGCGAAGATCCTGCTCCACGCCCTTCATGTCGTTGGCCACGCCGTCCATGTCGCCGAGGGGCTTCCCGCCCCCCTTCCCCATCTTCTGCATCGCCTCTTCCAGCCCCTGGCGAATCGCCTCCTGCTCGGCCGCCATGCGCGAGAGGGACTCTCCGTCGCCGGGCATGAGGCGTCCGTCCATGCCCTGGGAGCCCTGGCCCGGCATCATCCCCATCGTCTCCTCGTTCAGGCCCTGCTGCTGCCCGGCGAGCGACTGGAGCTGCTGCATCGCCTCCGACATGCCGGTCGAGGACTTCGCCCCCTGCATGTTCTCCTTCGACTTCAGGAGCCCCGTGGCCGCCTGGTTGAGCGCGATGGTCGACTCCTTCGTTCCCATGAGGCCGCCCAGGAGATCCTGCTGCGAGTAGCGACCGACGGCGCTCTCCTGGTTCTGAAGCGCGCGCCCGAGCGATTGCCCCACTTCGGGGGCGAGGAAGAGCGTCTGCTTCGCGATGTCGTTCACGCGGTTCACGGCGCCCTTCGTCGTCTCCTCGAGGCCCTTCTGCCGCTCGGCCCGGTCGTTGACGGAGCTCTCCTCGTCGTGGAGCATTCCCTCCTGCTGCGAGGCGATGTCGAGGAGATCCTGCGCGGCGTTCTCCATCTCTTTCGCCAGTTGATTCTTCTTCCGGTCGCGGAATCCCTCCCGCATCTGGTCGGTCTGCTTCCGCAGCTGCTGCAGCCGCTTCTGAAGCGATTCCGTCCTCTCCTTCGACTCCTGGCGCTCGCCGGCGCTCATGGCGCGCTCCGCCTCCTGCATCTGCTGCTGCATGTCCTGCGGGCTCAGCTGCTGGCTCAGCTCCTGCGCCTCGGACGAGGCCTGCTGGTCCATGGCGCGGAGATCCTTCGCCAGCTCGTCCATGGCGGTCTTCTGCTCCGCGGTCATCTTTTCGATCTCTTTCTGGTTCGCCTCGAGCGACTTCGTCTCGTCCGCGCTCTTCGCGCGCGCGAGCGAGTCGTTCAGCGCGATCTGGCGCCGCTCCATCTCGGCCGCGCGCTCGGAGGCCGCCTCCATGCGCTCCTCCATCCGGATCTGCTTCAGGAGCTCGATCGTCCGCTGCAGATTCTTGATCGCGTCGTCCTGCGTCACCTTGAAGTTCTGCATGGCGCGCTCCACGTCCTGCGGCTGCATCGTGCGGAGCGCTTCCTGGAGCCGCTGCATGGCGCGAACCAGCGACTGATCCTTGATCTCGTTCAGGAGCTGCTGCAGCTCGTTGATCTTCTGGACGAGCTCGGCGTTCAGCATGCGCGACTGCGAGAGCTTCTCGGCGCTCTGCTGGAGCTGCTGCGCGGCCTTGTCCACCATGTCGCGGAGCTTCTGCTGCTCGTCGAGCGTCTTCTGCATCTGCTGGCGCTGCTCCCAGGTCGTCTCGCGGGAGCGCCCGATGTCGCGGGAGAGCTCCTCCGACTTCTGCTGGAGCTCGTTCGCCCCCTTCAGCGTCTCCTCGAGCGTCTCGATCGTCTCGTCGCGCTCCTTCTGCATGGAAGCGAGGATCTCGGTGGCGGAGGGGAAGCGAAGCCGGCGCTCGTCCGACCAGGTCGTCTGCGGTCCGTCGACGCCGTTTCCGTCCACGGCGCCCACCTGGTAGGCGATCTCCTCGCCCGGAAGCAGGTTCATCGCCTGGAGCGGCCAGGTGTAGCGGACGGCCAGCTCGCGGGTCCCCGCCTTCTCCTCGTGGATCGTCTCGATCTTGGGCGCCTCGTCGCGCGCGTGATAGCGGAGGAGAACCTTCCGGACGCCGTGATCGTCGGTCATGCCGGCGACGATCGTGGCGATCATGTCCCGCGAGACGTCCTCCACGACGCCGGGGGCCAGCACGGTCACCGTCGGCGGGCGATCGGGGATGGCCCGGAGATCGAAGGGCCCCAGGTCGGCACGCCGCCCGCGCGAGTCGGTGAGGCGGATCGTGATCTCGTCGTCGCTCCGCATCGGCACGTCGAAGGAGGCGATGCGGACGCCGCGCGTTCCCTCGATGCGCGCGCCGCTCCGGTCGCCGATGAGGGTCGCGGTCGCCGCGTCGCGGCTCAGGGTCACCTCGAGGCGCGCCCTCGTGCCGCGCGGCGCCGCGAGATCGCCCGTGAGAGCCTGCGTCTCCTCGGCCTCGAGCCCCGTGTAGGCGGGGTAGTCGTAGCGGATGCGATAGCCGGTGGCGCGGGGAAGATCGCGGACGGCCAGCGTGTAGGCCGGCGACTCGGCATCGCCCGCCTGGATGCGATAGTGAACGTCCTCCTTCAGGTTGGCGAGCCGCGTCTCGTAGGCGCGTTCGCCCGGGCGCGGCCTCTCCGACGCGGCGGCGGAGTCCGTCGCGGCGGCGGCGCCCGCGTCGGATCCGGTCGCCTCGGAAACGTTCATGTTCGCTTCCACCCACTCATCGCCGCGGCGCGTGAGGAGCCGCGCGCGCGAGGAGGTGCCGCGCACGAAGGCGCGGACGACGACGGTGGCGCCGCCGTCGATCTCCGCGGCGCCCGGCGTGACGCGGAGGACGATGGGGGCGCGCGGCGCCGACGCGGGATCGGCGATGCGGGCGAGGACCACCGGCGTGCGCGGACCGCCCGCGACGGCGGCGACGAGCGCGACGGCGAGCGAGCTGCCCGCGATGGCGAGCCACCGGCGCCGCGCGGGCCAATCGGAGAGCTTCTCCAGAGGCAGCGCCTCGGCGCGGCTCGCCGCGCGGGCGATGGCGGCGTCCCGCAGCGAGTCCGACGTGCCGGAGCCGGCGTTCCGCGCCAGCTCGAACGCGGCGAGGATCTCGTCCTTCCGCTCCGGCTCGAGCGAACCCGCCTCCACCGCGATCGCCTCCTCCGAGAGATGCTCACGGATCATGCGGCGGACCGCGGCCGCCGCCAGGAGCCCCGCGCCGATGACGAGCGCGAGCCGAAGCGCCGCGTAATGGCCGCGATAGAGCGTCGCGACGAGGGCGAGGACGAGGGCCGACGCCAGGAGCGCCGCCCCGAGGGCGACGAGGGGCAGAGCCGTCCTCTCCGCGGCGCGCCGGAAGAGGGCGCGTTTCGCGCGCGCGAGGTGCCGATGGAGCGTGTCGCGGGCGGGGCTCATGTCAGTTCGTGACCACGTAATTCGCGATGTTCAGCGCGAAGCGCATGGCGGCGTCCCGCTTCGCGGGGGGGTCGTCGTGGATTCCGGCATCCTCGATCCCGTTCCCGATGTCGGTGTCGAAGGTGTAGAGGACCACCATGCGCCCGTTCCGGAGAATGGCGAAGACGCGCGGCGGGCCGCCGTCGTGCTCGTGCACCTTGGGCGGGCCGCTCGGGAAGGCGAAGGGCGCCTTGAAGAGCGGGTGCGTGAACGGGAGCTCCGTCAGCGGCGACTCGGGATAGAGGCGCTGCATCAGCGCGCGGAAGGAGGGGTCGAGGCCGAAATTGTCGTCGGCCCAGAGGAATCCTCCCTGGTCGAGATAGGCGCGGAGCGCCTTCAGCTCCTCCTCGCTCATCTTCACGTTGCCGTGCCCCGTCATGAAGAGCATCGGAAAATTCCAGAGCTCGGGATCGGTCGCCGTCACCACCGCTTCCTTGTCGTGCGACACACGGACGTCGCCCCGCTCGCGAAGCGCGCGGAGGAGATTCCGGAGCGAGGTCTCGTCGGAGTACCAGTCGCCGCCCCCCGTGTACTTGAGCCGCGCCACCGTGAATCCGCCCGAAAGATCGGGGCGGGCGCCCTGGGTCTGCGCGGGGGCGCCCGACGGCGCGAGCGCCAGGAGCGACAGCGCGAGCGCGAGGCGGAGCGGGACGCGGCGAACGAGCGATGCAAGATATTGAGACATAAAATCTTAACGGTTCTCCGTGGAGACGGGTGGCGGAGGGGCGGCCGGGCCGGCGTCGCGATCGATCCAGGATACCAGAGGCGGCTCCGCGTCGAGACGCCGTATCCAGGAAACCATCGGCAGTTAGGGCCGGTTCCGCAGGGGGCGAAAATTCATGAGTAAAGATACCTTTACAAAAAGACAAGTCTGCTGTATCGTCCTGGCGACCGGTGAAACGACGGCGCCCGACGCGCCACGCCCCGGCTCCCACTCATGGAGGACTCGATGGAACGCCCCGACTCGCCCGCCCTTCCACACGGGCCCGACTGCTCGCCCGAGACGGCGCGCACCACGCCCTATCTGATCGCGTTCGCGATCGCATACGTTGGGGCGCTTCTCCTGCTTCGCTTCGTGCCGATGCCCCGCGCCGCCCAGATCGCCGTGTCGCTCGTGCCGGTGCCGGTCTTCTCCCTCTACCTTCACCGCTGGCTCGGGGCCGTCCGCCGCCTCGACGAGCTTCAGCGGCTCATCACGCTCGAGGCGCTCGGCATCGCGTATCCCCTGGCTCTCCTCCTCATCATGACGATCGGACTCCTCGAGATGGTCGGCGCCCTCCGACACGACGTCGTCAGCTACCTCCGGCTCTGGCCGCTCGTCTTCTGGCTCTACTTCATCGGCCTCATCGCCGCGCGGCGGCGCTACCGATGAAGAACCGGCTCCGCGTGCTGCGCGCCGAGCGCGACTGGACGCAGTCCGATCTGGCCGAGCGGCTGGGGGTGTCGCGTCAGACGATCCACGCCATCGAATCGGAGAAGTACGATCCGAGCCTCCCCCTCGCGTTCAAGATGTCGAGACTCTTCGAAATGCCGATCGAGCGGATCTTCGATCCGGGAGACGCCGAGGGAAAATGACCGTGCCCCGGTTCCGGGGATCGGCTACGGTACGCCCATGCAAGCGTTGAAGAACGCGCTCAAGCGCACCTTCCTCTACGACGCGCTCCGGCGAGAGCGGGAGAAGCGGGCCCTTCGCCGCTGGACCGCGCACGACGACGAGATGGCGGCCTTCTACTCGGCGTTCGTGAGCCGGGGCGGCCTCTGCTTCGACGTCGGCGCGAACGTCGGGAATCGGGTGAAGATCTTTCTCGCCCTCGGCGCCCGCGTCGTGGCGGTCGAGCCGCAGGACGACTGCGTCCGGATGCTCCGCGCCATCCACGGCCGAAACCCGTCCCTCGTCATTCTTCCTCAAGTGTTGGGGGCCGCGGAGGGAGAGGCGGAGATCATGCTGAGCGACGCCAGCACGATCTCCTCGATGTCGCCGCAATGGGTCGAGGCGGTCCGCTCGAGCGGACGCTTCGCCGGCCATCGCTGGGACCGCGCGAAGCGCGTGGCGATGACGACGCTCGACCGGTTGATCGCGGCGCACGGAATGCCGTCGTTCATCAAGATCGACGTGGAGGGCTTCGAGTCGGAGGTGCTGAAGGGGCTCACGCGCCCCGTGGCGGCGCTCTCGTTCGAATTCACGCCCGAGTTTCTCGACGCCGCCCTCGCCTGCGTCGAGCATCTTCGCCGCCTCGGCGACGTCCGCTTCAACTTCGCCCTCGGCGAATCGATGCGGCTCGAGCTTCCGGAATGGGTTCCCGCGGAGGAGGCGGCCGCGCGGCTGACGCGGTGGCGCGGCGACGCCGGCGTCTTCGGGGACGTCTACGCGCGCTTCATCGCGCCGGGCGAGCCGGCGCGGTGAGCCGGTCGAGGACGTCGTCGAGGAGCGGGCGGAGCGCCGCGTAGCGGGACGGCTCGCCGAGTAGATTCGCCGGCGAAATCGGCTCCGCGGCGCCGCCCGACGCGCCGCGAGCGAGCGACTCCTTCTCCGCCTCGCACATGGCGCGCACGCCCGCCTCCGTCGCTTCCATGTGGAACTGAAGCGCCAGCGCCAGCGCTCCGCCGCGCGAGGGGCCACCGTCGAACTCGATCTCGAACGCCTGGTTCGGGCAGGCGTCGCTCTCCGCCAGGTGAATCGCTCCCTCGGGAAGCTCGAACGTCTCGCCGTGCCAGTGGAACGGCGTGAAGCTCCCCGCGACGCCGCCGAACGTCCGGGAGGCCGCCGCCTCGCGCCGCGCGCGGACGGGGAACCAGCCGATCTCGGGACGGCTCGCCGCGTGGACGCGCTTCCCCAGCGCCGCCGCGATCATCTGCGACCCGAGGCAGACGCCGAGGATCCGGCGATCCTCCCGAATCGTGGCCGCGATGAACTCCTTCTCGGCGACGAGCCACGGATACGCCGCCTCGTCGTTCACGCTCATCGGCCCGCCCATCACGACGAGCATCTCGAAGTCGCCGACGGCGGGGAGCGGCTCCCCACGGTCGAGGCGCGTGGCGGCGAGCGTGTGGCCGCGCGCCGCCGCCCAGTCGGCGATGGCGGCCGGCCCCTCGTGCGCCACGTGCTGAAGGAGGTGGATCCTCATCGCAGCTCCGCCGCGCCCGGGCTCATCGCGACGGGCCGATGAGCGTGTGCGTCAGCGTGCCGGCCGGGTCGGCCAGGGAGAAGGAGACCGCCGCCAGCGGCTCCCTCGGGCTCTGCCCGGGGTTCACGCAGACGGTCGATCCGATCCGGTCGGCGAAGCGGCCCGAGACGGCGGGCGATTCGTGGATGTGGCCGTGAAGCGAGAGCGCGGGCGAGCGGCGTTCCAGGAAGCGGCGCGTCTCCCGCGAGCCGACGTGGACGCGCCCATGGAGCTGGTCGCACGCGGTGCCGTGGGGCGGCCCGTGGAACATGCAGAGGACGCGCGATCCGCCGCCGGGCCACGCCCGCTCGAGCGCGGCGAACTCGCCCGCCATCGTCGCGTCGCGCTCGTGTCCCACGAAGCTGAACGGATGAAGCGCCCCCGTCGTGTCGCTCTTGAAGCCGTTCCATCGGGTGGCGGGTCCGAGCCCCTCCTCCCAGCGCTCCCAATCTTTGAGCGCGAAGGGGCTCACGGGCACGCAGGCGAGCCCGGCGAGCGACCAGCCGTCGAGGAACGGCACGACGCGTCCGTGCGCGTGGCGGAGCCGCGGGAGCCGCGACTGCTCGAGGAGTCCGACGTGCGAGGCCCAGTCGTCGTTCCCCATGATCCACCAGACGTCGGCCGAGTCCGGCTCCTCGAAGTACGCGCGGAGGAGCGGGAGGAGAAAGCCGTCGTAGAAGACGCGCTGCTCGGCGATCGATCCGTGCGGCGCCAGGTCGCCGCCGAGGAGGATCGCGCGCGCGCGAAGACGGCGCGCCCACTCCACGGTTTCCCGATAGTGCGGCTCGCTGCCGTGGAGATCGGAGGTGTAGAGGACGTCGGCGTGCAAGGGAAGGCGCTCCGTGCCCACGCGGGGCTCAGTCGTTGGCGCGAATCTCCGTCAGGAGCCAGCCGCCGTCGGCCGCGGCGCGCGCCGCCAGCACGACTTCGATGTCGCGCGCTCCCTTTCCGCCGCCCCAGGTGCCGTGCCAGGAAGCCCAGGCCTTCGCGGTCCCCTTCTTCTCGTCGGTGTCGAGGCGCACGATTTGGAATCGGCGCGACTGGACGAGATCGAGCTGGTCGTGGATCAGGAAGGCGACGGCGTTCATCGTGGGGGCCGCGGCGGGAGGGGTGCCCGGCTTCAGCGCGATCTTCACCGTGGCGCTGTCGCAGAGCGAGGCGATCGCGTTCGTGTCGCCGGCCGTCCAGGCCCGCTCGAGCGCGGCCATGAGCTGCGATGGGGTGGCCTGCGGCACCGGCGAGACCGAGGGCGGCTGCGCGAACGAGGGCGCCGCGACGGGAAGGGAGATCGCGGCGGAGACGGCCAGAAGGACCGCCGCGAGACGGTGCCCTGGGCGGAAGCGGTGATGGCGCATCGACCCCTCCCGCGCCGCGCCCGCCCGCGATCCGCGGGCGGCCCGGCGGTTCCTACTTCTTGCCCTGACGCTCCAGCCAGAGCTGGGTGTCGAGGGCGAGCGCGCTCGCGACGAAGACCGAGGAGTAGGTTCCGAAGACGACGCCGACGAGCATCGTGAACGAGAAGTCGTGGATCACGTCGCCGCCGAAGAAGAAGAGCGCCAGGACCGTCAGCGCCACGGTGAGGGACGTGATGATCGTCCGGCTCAGCGTCTCGTTCACGGCGATGTTCATGACCTTGGTCGGCGGCTCCTTCCGGAGCGTCTGCTTCCGCTCGCGGATTCGGTCGAAGACGACGATCGTGTCGTTGATCGAGAAGCCGGCGATCGTGAGGAGCGCGGCCACCACCGTCAGTGTCACCTCCCGGTTCGTGAGGGAGACGGCGCCGAGGGCGATGAAGACGTCGTGGAAGAGCGCGGCCACCGCGCCCATGGAATAGCGCCAGTCGTAGCGGACGGCGACGTAGATCAGGATGAGTCCCATGGCGAGGAAGACCGCCTTGATGGCGGCGCTTCGGAGTTCGCCCCCGACGCGCGGGCCGACGCTCTCGACGCGGCGGATCTCGACCGCCGAGCCCGGAATGGCGCTCGCCAGCCCGTCTTTCACGAGGTTCGCGGGGTTCTTCCGCTCCTCGGCGGTGCCGAAGCGGACGAGGAAGAGCTCGGGCCGCTCGAGCCCCTGGATCTCCGCGCCCTGGAATCCCGCCGCCTCGACGGCCTTCCGGACGGCGTCGATGTGGGGAGCCGGCGTGACCGAGACTTCGACCAGCGTGCCGCCGGTGAAGTCGACGCCGTAGCGCGGGCCGCCGTGCACGACCAGCGACACGATCGAGACGAGGACGGCGATGCCCGAGATCGTATAGGCGATCGCGCGCTTCCCCATCCAGTCGACGTTGATGTTGTGGAGGATTTCGAGCACCGCGGCGCCTCCCTTAAATGCTGATGCTGTTGACCTTCCGACGCAGCGACCAGGCGTCGAAGATCATCTTGGATACGCCGACGGCCGTGATCATGTTGATGATCAGGCCGATCGAGAGCGTGATGGCGAACCCGCGAATGGGGCCCGTTCCGAACCACATGAGGGCGACGGCCGAGAGCAGGGTGGTCACGTTGGCGTCCACGATCGTGCGGTACGCGCGCGAGTAGCCCATCTCGATGGCGGCCATCACCGTCTTCTTGTTCCGAAGCTCCTCGCGGATGCGCTCGAAGACGAGGACGTTCGCGTCGACGGCCATGCCGATCGTGAGGACGATGCCGGCGATGCCCGGGAGCGTGAGCGTGGCGTGGAAGCCCGCCATGCAGGCGAGCAGGGCGATGACGTTCAGGAGGAGGGCCACCACCGCGACGACGCCCGAGAGCCGGTAGTAGATGACCATGAAGAGGATCACGGCGCCCGCGCCGATGGCGCCGGCCATGAGTCCCTTCTGGATCGAGTCCTGCCCGAGCGAGGCCGTCACGGTCCGCTCCTCGACCACCTTCACCGGCGCCGGGAGGGCGCCCGAGCGGAGCACGATGGAGAGGTTCTGCGCCTCCTCCTCGGTGAAGCTCCCGGTGATCGAGCCCTGGCCGCGCGGAATCCGCTCGTGGATGTTCGGCGCGGACTGGACGCGGTTGTCGAGGACGATGGCGAGGCGCCGGCCGACGTTCGCGCCGGTGATGTCGGCGAACATGGCCCCGCCGCGGCTCGTCAGCGTGAACGAGACGCCGGGCGCGCCGGGGCGCTGCTGGTCGAGGTCGAGACGCATCTGCGCGCTCTGGACTTCCTTCCCCTGCATGAGGGGATCCTTCGTGAGGATGTAGAGCGCCCGCCCCGTGCGGCCTTCCCGGTCGGCCTCGTGGGCCTCCCAGGCGAAGGCGGCGTCGACCTGGAACGTCGAGTCGGCGCGGACCTGGCTCAGCATCGAGTCGACGGCGGCGACGTTCTCGGAGAGGACGAACGACTCGCCCGCCTGCGCCACGGAGAGGAACCTCGACGTGAGCGGCCGCGCCAGCGAATCGGGCGCGGCGGCGCCGGCGGCCGGGGCCGCCATCTTCAGGGCGAAGTACTTGTCGAGCCGGTCGAGGATGGCGCGATGCTCGTCGTCGGTCTTCACGAGCTTGAATTCGAGGAGGGCCGTCTGACCGATCAGATCCTTCGCCCGCCCCTGATCGAGGAGGCCGGGGAGCTGGACCAGGATGCGGTTGTCGCCCTGCTTCTGAATGGAGGGCTCTGCCACGCCGAACTGGTCGATACGGTTCCGGATGATCTGCATCGCCTGGTCGACGGCGTTCTTCGCCTCGGCCGGACCGAGCTTCGACTTGTCGACCTCGAGGAGGAGATACATGCCGCCCTGGAGGTCGAGCCCGAGCTTGATCGACTTGTCGCGGAGGTCGGCTAGCTTCTGGAGCCGCTTCCGGTCGTCGTCGTTCGTGGCGGCCGAGGGCCTCGCCTGGAGCACCTCTTGGCGCTTGGCGGGCGAGAGGGCGTAGAACTGGAACGTCGGCCAGAGCGTGTAGAGGCAGAGGGCCAGGCCGGCCATGGTGAATAGGAACTTTCGCTGATCAGTTTTCGTCACGGCTACTCCTGTCGGTCCCGGAGGCCGGAAACCTTGTCGGAAGTCAATCGAGACGGAGGAGGCTACCGGAGTCCGACCGGGAAGTCAATGGGGCGGCTGCAAATGGGCGGCGAGGATTCCCCGAGGCTCCCGGAGGGCCCGAGCCGTAACCGGAACGACATCCCGGCGCCGCGACGCGGTAACCGCCCCCGGGGTAGCTTCCTGGCATGTCCGCCACGCGTGCTACACTCGGCTCGGCCGATCGGTCGGCCGGCCGTCCCCCGAACGACGGCGCCCGTCGGATCCGCACCCGAGGGTCTTCCATCGACGTGTCGAAGACGCCCCGCTCCACCATCCTCGTCGTGGACGACGAGCCCGAGATCCTGGCGCTCGTCCGCTACAACCTATCTCGCGACGGATACAAGGTCATCGAGGCCGCCGACGGCGAGGCCGCGCTGGAGCGGCTCTATCAGTCGCCGCCCGACCTCGTCATCCTCGACCTCCTTCTCCCGAAGCGAAGCGGCATCGAGGTTCTGGAGGCGATCCGAAGCGAGCCGCGCACGAAGTCGCTCCCCGTCCTCCTCCTGACCGCTCGAAGCACGGAGATGGACAAGCTGATCGGCTTCGAGCGGGGCGCGGACGACTACCTGACGAAGCCGTTCTCGCCGAAGGAGCTGCTGGCCAGGGTCGGCGCCATTCTCCGGCGAACCCGCCCGGAGGAGCCGTCGGGGTCCGAGGCGGTCGGCCCCTTCCGCTTCGACCGCGAACGGCACCAGGTCTTCCTGCGCCAGCAGGAACTCCACCTGACGCCGACGGAGTACCGGCTCCTCGAGCACCTCCTGCAGCGCCCCGGCAAGGTCTTCTCCCGCGAGCAGCTCCTCGACAAGGTCTGGGGTCTCGGCTATTTCGGGGAAACCCGAACGGTCGACGTCCACGTTCGACGGCTCCGCGCGAAGCTTGGAAAGGACGCTTCGCTGATCCGCACCGTCACGGGCGTCGGCTACTCGGCCGAGCTCCCCGCCCGCTAGTTCCGCGTCGAAGCCTCCCTCGGCCGGTGGTAGGGTAGCGCGCATGCGTCCCGCGTCGCGGCGTTTCTACCTCTCGCTTCTCGCTCTGGTCGGCGTCGTCCTCCTCCTCGCGGGGACGGTGATCGATCGCGGCGCGCCCGGCCCGGCGTTCGGACTCTGGCTCTTCCTCGCCGCCGTCTTCGCGATCTTCGCCGCGGCCGCCTACCCGCTCGTCGCGAGTTTCGGCCGCCGCCTTCGCGAGCTGGAGGACGCCGCGAACGCGCTCGCGGCGGGCGATCTCAGCGCGCGCGCCCCGGTCGACTTCCACGATGACCTGGCGGGCATGGCCCGCGCCCTGAACGAGGTCGCCGCGCGCGAGGAGCGGGAGCGCCGGGATCTCGTCCGCGAGCGCGACGAGGCGGCCGCCGCGTTGAACTTTCTCCCGCAAGGGGTCGCCCTCCTCGCGCGGGATCTCACCATTCGCTACGCGAACGCGCCCTTCTGGGCCGCCGCCGGCGTGGAGGCGCCGTCCCGCACGCCGAGGCTCTCGGCCGCGCGACAGCCGATTCTGGTGGAGATCGGCGAGGAGGCGGTCCGCACGGGCCGCGCCGTCACGCGCGAGGCGCCGCTCTACGCCGAGGGACGGCGCGACGTCGTGGTGAGCGTGACGCCCGTGCCCGACGTCGAGCGCGCGGAAGGGTGGCTCCTCACGATCGAGGATCTCGGGCCGGAGCGTCGCGCCGCCGAGATTCGCCGCGAGTTCGTGGCGAACGCGTCGCACGAACTGAAGACGCCGCTCACGTCGATCCGCGGCTACGCCGAGACGCTCCTGCATGGGGGCCTGACCGACGAGGAGCATCGGGAGGGATTCGTCGAGACGATCCGGACGCAGGCGGAACGCCTGGAGGCGCTGGTCGACGATCTTCTCGCCATCGCCGATCTCGAGCGTCCCGACGCGGAGCTCGACCTCAAAGACTGGGACCTGGGCGGCGTCGTGCGCGAGCTGGCCGCTTCCTTCGACGATCTCGCCGCGCGGCGAGGCCTCTCGATCGAGGTGGACGCTCCCTCCGGCGTCTGGGTGCGCTGCGACCGGAAGCGGCTCGAGCTGGCGCTCCGAAACCTCGTCGACAACGCCGTCAAGTACACCGAGGCGGGGTGGGTGAAGGTGAAGGTGGCGGCGCCGGGCGCCTCGGCGCGCGTGGAGGTCTCCGACTCGGGGCGCGGCATTCCGGCGGAGCATCTTCCTCGTATCTTCGAGCGCTTCTACCGGGTCGACCAGGGGCGCTCGAGATCGCTCGGCGGGACCGGGCTCGGCCTCTCGATCGTGAAACACGCGGTCCAGCTCCACGGCGGCACGGCCGGCGTCGAGAGCCGAAGCGGCGCCGGGAGCACGTTCTGGTTCGAGATCCCCCGCGAGGGACCCGGCCGGGGGGCCGCGGGCGTCGGCCCCCGAGTTCCGTAACCGATTCGTAACAAGACCGTGATGGAGCCCCCTCGCGCGGCGCGGCTATCCTCATGAGAACGTGGATACGAATGCGACACTCCTCGAAATGATTCCTTCACGACCCGGCCACGACGCGGGCCCCGCGACGGAAGAGGCCGCGACGCTCTCGATCGAGACGCGCGATCTCTCGCTTTGGTACGGCGCGCACCAGGCGCTCCACGCCATCACCATCGGGATCCGGAAGGAGCTGATCACCGCCATCATCGGACCGTCGGGCTGCGGCAAGTCGTCGCTCCTTCGCTGCTTCAACCGGATGAACGATCTCTACCCGCCCATCCGGTACGACGGCTCCCTCCGGTTCAACGGCGAGGACATCCTTCGCTCGGGCGTCGACCTGGTCGAGCTCCGGCGGCGCGTCGGGATGGTCTTCCAGCGCGCGAATCCCTTTCCCATGTCGATCTTCGACAACGTGGCGTACGGACCGCGGCTCCAGGGGGTGCGCGGCCGGGGAAAGCTGGAGTCGATCGTGGAGTCGGCGCTGAAGCGCGCCGCGCTCTGGAACGAGGTGAAGGACCGGCTCGGCCGCTCCGCCCTGGGACTCTCGGGCGGGCAGCAGCAGCGCCTCTGCATCGCGCGCGCGCTGGCGGTGGAGCCCGAGGTCCTGCTCCTCGACGAGCCGGCCTCCGCGCTCGACCCGATCGCGACGGCGAAGATCGAGGAGCTGATCCTGGAAATCAAATCGACGGTGACGGTCGCCATCGTCACCCACAACATGCAGCAGGCGGCGCGCATCTCCGACCGGACCGTCTTCCTCCTCACGGGGAAGCTCGTGGAGGAGGGCCCGACGCAGCGGCTCTTCACGCAGCCGCGCGAGCGGCTGACCGAGGACTACATCACGGGGCGGTTCGGGTAGCCGGGCGCGCCCCCGCGAGCGAGACGACATGGAACGGCACTTTCATCACGATCTGGAGTCCCTGCGCGATCGCCTGAGCGAGATGGCGGGCCGCGCCGAGACCGCCCTCACGAAGGCGATGGAGGCGATCCGGACGCGGAACGCCCGGCTGGCCGAGGAGGTCTTCGCGGACGACGCGGGCATCGACGCGATCGAGCTTGAGGTGGAGGAGAAGTGCCTTCGCTTCCTCGGACTCCAGCAGCCGGTGGCGCGCGATCTCCGCTTCCTGGTGGCCTCCATCCGCCTTTCGAACGACCTGGAGCGGATCGGCGATCACGCGGTGAACATCGCGCAGAGCGCCGTGAAGCTGAGCCGCATGCCGGCCATCGTGCCGCCCGACGAGCTGCCGAGGCTGGGCGAGCGTTCCCGAGCCGCGCTGAAGGACGCCGTCTCGGCGTGGCTCCGCGACGACGTCGTCCTCGCGCGCCAGGTCTGCGAGCGCGATTCCGAGATCGACTCGGACAAGGCGCAGGTCTTCGCGTCGCTCTCGCGCCGGATGCTCCGGGAGCCGGAGTCGGTGCCGGCCGCGCTGGAGCTGCTCCTGATCAGCCGGAATCTGGAGCGGGTGGGCGACCTGGCGACGAACATCGCCGAGGAGGCGATCTTCGTGGCCGAGGCCCGCGTCATCAAGCACCACGCCGACGAACGGACCGACGTGGCCGGGTGAGGAAGGACGGGGCCGCCCCGCCCGGGTGGCTACAGCCGCTCGGCGGCGAAGGTGTCGCCCTGCCGCATGTCTCCGGTTTCGTACCCGAGCCGGAACCAACGCACGCGCTGCGCCGAGGTGCCGTGGGTGAAGCTGTCGGGAACCACGGCCCCCCGCGTCTCCCTCTGAAGGCGATCGTCCCCGACGGCGCCCGCCGCGTCGATCGCCTCCTCGATGTCGCCCGCCTCGATCACCTGCTTCATCTTCTGCGTGTGATGAGCCCAGACGCCCGCCAGGAAGTCGGCCTGCAATTCCAGCCGCACCGACATCCGATTGAATTCCTCCTCGCTCATCCGTCCCCGCATGCGCTCGACGCGTTCGCTGATCCCGAGGAGGTTCTGCACGTGGTGTCCGACCTCGTGCGCGATGACGTAGGCCTGGGCGAAATCGCCCGGCGCCCCGAGGCGATCGCGAAGCAGATCGTAGAAGCCGAGGTCGATGTAGATCTTCGAGTCGCCCGGACAGTAGAAGGGGCCCATCGCCGTTCCCGCCATCCCGCAGGCCGATTCCACGCGATCCGTGAAGAGGACGAGCGTCGGCGCCGAGTATTCCCGTCCGTCGGCCCGGAATCGCTCGGACCAGACGTCCTCCGTCTCCGCCAGGACGACGGAGACGAAATCGGCGAGTTCGTCCTCTTTCGGGCTGCGCGCCTCGGGCGCGGCGGTGGTTTCGGTCGACGTCTGGAGCTGGTCCAGCAGTTGCCGAGGGTCGGCTCCCATGAGAAGGGCGACGACGAGAACGACGATCCCCAGTCCGCCGCCGAGCGCGAGGCCGCCGCCCGGGATGCGGCCGCGGCGGTCCTCGACGTTCGTGCTTCGCCTTTCGTTCTTCCAGCGCATGATCGCTCCCCGGGGGGCCTACGCCTTGAGGATGAAGGTCACCTTGAGGTTCACGCGGTACTCGGAGATCTTGCCGTCCTTGCAGACGACCTTCTGGCTCTTGACCCAGGCGCCGCTCACGTTTTCGAGCGTCTTGTGCGCGCGCGCGATTCCGACGCTGATGGCGTCGTCGAAGCTCTTCGTGGAGGAAGAGGAGATTTCGGTGATGCGGGCGACCGACATGGTTGAACTCCTTCGAAGGCGGGTGGCGAGACGCGGGATCTCACCTCGGCCGGGTGGCGCGAGCGAGAGACCGACTCCACCGTACCCCCGTGACCACCCCGGCGCAAGCGCGCCCGTCTCGAACCGAACGGCGCCCCGACGCGTCTGAATCCACGATGACCTGGAAGTGGGCTCCCATGCATGCGATTCGGGCCGCCGCGAACGCGGCGGGCTATCTCTGGGCGTGCCCCAACACGCTCCTCGGCCTGCTCCTCGCGCTCGTCACGCTCGGCGGCGGGAGGCTGGCGCTCTCAGGTGGGGCCGTGGAGGTGACGGGGCGCGGCGTGCGCCGGCTGTTGGGCCGGCTTCCCGTCCGGGGCGAGGTTCTCGCGGTCACGCTCGGCCATGTCGTCCTGGCGCGCGACGCGGCGGTGATGGAGAGAGTGCGCGATCACGAGCGCGTCCACGTTCGGCAGTACGCCCTCTGGGGACCCTTCTTCCTGCCGGCCTACGCCGCGGCCTCCCTTCTGGCGATCGCCCGGCGGCGAGACCCGTACAGGGAGAATCGCTTCGAGCGGGACGCGTTCCGCCGCGAATAGCGCCGGGACGGAGGCGCTCGGGCTACTGGGCTCTCACCCGCCGAACCGTGAGTCGCAGGAGCGCCGAGAGCAGCGTCACGAGGAGGACCAGCACCAGCGCGCCGGCCCACGCCTGGCGATTCCAGTCGTCGTAGGGCGCGCGGGCGTAGTCGAAGATGAAGATGGGGAGCGTCGCCATCGGCTCGTCGAGCTTGAGCGACCAGAAGCGGTTCCCGAGCGTGGTGAAGAGGAGCGGCGCCGTCTCTCCCGAGGCGCGCGCGACGGCGAGCATGCTGGCGGTCATGATGCCGGGACGGGCGGCGGGGAGCACCACTTGCTGGATCGTCTTCCATCGCGGCGCGCCGAGCGCCAGCGCCGCCTCGCGGTAGGAGCGCGGAACGAGACGGACCATCTCCTCCGTCGAGCGGATGATGGTCGGCAGCATGAGAATCGCGAGCGCCACGCTTCCCGCGAGCCCCGAGAAACGCCCCATCGGCACCACCACGAGCCCGTAGGCCGCCACGCCCACCACGATCGACGGAATCCCGCTCAGGACGTCGGTCGTGTATCGGACGAGCGCCGCGAAGCGGCCGCGGCCGTATTCGGCGAGGTAGACCCCCGCGGCCACGCCGATCGGAACCGCGAGGAGCGCGGCCATCCCCACGATGAGGAGCGTTCCCACGATGGCGTTCGCCACGCCGCCGCCGAGTTCGCCCACCGGCTTCGGCATGTGCGTGAAGAACTCCCAGTTCAGTCCCGCGAGCCCCTTTCCGAGGAGATGCCCCAGGATGAACAGGAGCGGCGCCACCACGAGCGCCGCGGCGAGATAGCAGCCGGCGATGAAGACGACGTTCGTGACGCGCCGGGTCGATTTCATCGCGCGCGCCTCACGCGGCCCCCGACGTGTCCTGGCGGCCGCCGGTGGCCCAGTAGACGAGGAGGCGGGCCAGCGCGTTCACGACGATGGTCACGGCGAAGAGGACGAGCGCGATCTGGACGAGCGCCGAGATGTAGAGCGGACTCGTCGCTTCGGTGAATTCGTTGGCGATGACGCTCGCCATGGTGGCGCCGGGGTCGAAGATCGAGGTCGGAATGCGGTTCGTGTTCCCGATCACCATGGTGACCGCCATCGTCTCGCCGAGCGCCCGGCCGAGCGCGAGGATGACGGCGCCGAGAATGCCCGGCTTGGCCGCGGTGAGCGCGACGAAGATCGCCTCGGTCTTCGTCGCGCCGAGAGCCAGCGAGGCCTCGCGGAGCGAGCGGGGCGAAGCGAGAAGCACCTCGCGCGAGATGGAGACGATGGTCGGCACGATCATCACGGCCAGGATGATCGATGCGTTCAGGATCCCGATCCCGAAGGGGACGCCGCGGAAGAGCGGCAGGAAGCCGAGGTGCTCGATCATCCACGGCTCCACGCTGCTCCGGAGGAAGGGGGCGAGAACGAAGAAGCCCCAGATTCCGTAGACGATGCTCGGGATGGCCGCGAGGAGCTCCATCACGAAGGAGACGATTTCGCCGAGCCGCCGCGTCGACAGCTCGGCGAGGAAGACGGCGCTCCCGATTCCGAGCGGCATGGCGATGAGGAGCGCGAGTCCCGACGTGGCGAGCGTGCCGATGACGTACGGCAGCGCCCCGTAGTGGTCCATGACGGGGTCCCACTCGGTCCCGAGGAGAAAGCTCCACCCGATCGTCTTCATCGAGAGGGCCGCCCCCGTCACCGACTCGTAGGCGATGAGGAAGACGATGAAGAAGACGACCCCCGCGGCCCCCGTGAGGAGGCCGCGGTAGAGGTCGTCGGCGCGCAGTCCGCGTCCCCGATGGGCTACGGGGACCGTGGTCCGCGGCGCGGTGTCGAGCGTGGCGCTCATGTGCGTCGGCTCGTCGTTCCGCCTACTTCTTCGCGACCAGCGGCTTTCCGCCGAAGGTCAGGGAGGCCAGGTTCGCCTGGTTCACCTTCACCACCGACTCGGGGAGCGGGGCGTAGTCGAGCGCCTCCGCCGACTTCTGCCCTTCCGTCATCGCCCACGCGATGAAATCGGCGATCGCCTTCCCCTTCGCCTGGTCGCGCTGCTCCTTGTTCACGAGGAGGAACGTGAGCCCCGCGATCGGGTAGGCGTCGGGCGCCGGCGAATTGACGATCGGCGTGCGGACGTCCTTCGCCAGGGCCGCCGCCGCGCCGTTCGCCGCCGCCGTCGTCGAGGCGATGGAGGGCGCGATGAACTTGCCGGCCGCGTTCCGGACGCTCGCCACCGCGAAATTGTTCTGCTTGGCGTAGGCGAGCTCCACGTAGCCGATGGCGCCCGGCGCCTGGCGCACCAGGCCCGACACGCCCTCGTTCCCCTTGCCGCCGAGTCCGACGGGCCAGGAGACCGACGTGTTGTTCCCCACGAGCTCCTTCCACTCCGCGCTCACCGCGGAGAGGTAGGCGGTGAAGATGTAGGTCGTGCCGCTTCCGTCGGAGCGGTGGATGGCCGCGATCGGCGAGTTGGGAAGCGCCACGCCCGGATTCGACGCGGCGATCCGCTTGTCGTTCCACTTCGTGATCTTGCCCAGGTAGATCCCGGCGACGACGTCCGGCGTGAGCTGGAGCGGCGTCGTGACGCTCGGGAGGTTGTAGGCGAGCACGACCGCGCCCGCCACCGTCGGGAAGTGGACGACGGGGCGCGGCATTTCCTTGAGCCGCTGGTTGTTCAGCGGGGCGTCGCTGGCGCCGAAGTCGACGGTGCCGGCCTTCACCTGCTGGATGCCGCCGCCGCTCCCGATCGACTGGTAGTTGATCTGGACGCCGGTCTCCTTGTTGTAGAGATCGAACCACTTCGAGTAGATCGGGTAGGGAAACGTCGCCCCCGCGCCGGTGAGATTCACCTGGGACGCGGCCGCGGCCGGCGCCGGCTGAACCGTCGACGCCGCCGTGAGCATCGCGAGCGCGAGGCCCGCGGCGCGGAACCACTTCGATCGAGTCGTCTTCATGCTCGTTCCTCCCTGTGCGTTCGTCGTCATCGCGGCCCTAGGGCTTCGCGAACTTGTAGTAGAAGGTGACGCGCGCCTGCATCTCGTTCGTCGTGGGGGCGACGGCGTCGCCCCGCGCGCGGTACTGCGCCGCCTCGATGTTCGGCATCACGTGGATGTCCTTGTACGGCTCCCAGTCGACGCCGCCGACGTAGAGGTCGTTGTCGATCCGGTTCGCCGCGCGCGTGTTCGGCTGCCAGCGGTCGTAGCGGGCGAACAGGGTGACCTTCTCCTTGGCCTTGTAGCGGCCGAACACGGAGAGGCCGAGCGGCTCCTTGTTCGCGCCCCCCGGGACGTGCTGGAGCCGGTCCACCGCTTCGCCGCCGAGCGCCATCTTCCGCCCCTCGTACCCGGCGAAGACCTTGTACGTCGCCTTGTCGGCGCCGTTCGGCCCCCATTCGTAATCGACGAAGGGCTCGATGCGGAAATCGTCGTTCGGCTTGATCGGAAGACCGAAGTAGACCTTCTTGTAGCGGTTGGTCTCCGGCTTGTTGCCGAGCCCGTTCCCGAGCATGGCGTTGAATCCGATCCGATGTCCGCCGTCCACGAAGCCCTTGAACAGGACGCCGAGGTCCGAGCTGGTGCCGAGCCCGCGGAAGTCGGCGATCGTCTTCTCCACGGAACGGTACCCGTAGAACTCCTCCGAGTTCTCCCAGATCGGGGTCGTGAGGACGCCGAACTGGAAGAGGGTCCGCGGGAGGATCTCCTTCACCTGGAGGTAGGCGTTTCGAACCGCCAGGCCCAGCTTGCCGTCCGAGGTGAGCGACTTGCTGTCCGCCTCGAGCCGCACGCGCGTGGAGTACTTCGCCGACAGGTCTGCGTCGTGCTGGAAGTAGACGCGGCGGATCTGGACGCCGTTCAGATCCTTGCCGATGAGCTTCGGCTTGCCGTTCCCGTCCGTCGGACCGATGTAGGCCGGCAGCGAGTCGACGCCGTCGCTGTTGTAGCCGTGCGCCGTGCTGCCGTCCACGTTGTAGTAGTAGTCGCCGAAGACGAGCCCGCTGATCTTCCCGCGGGGATAGTCGGGCGCGGTCGCCGCCTCTTGCGCGTGCGCGACGGCGGTTCCTAGGAAAAGGGCGAGGGCGACGGCGATCCGGCCATGCCACCACGTCCTACTGATCGTCATGGTTCCTCCTGATGGAGTTTGGCGGCGTCTTCCTTCGAATCGCCGCCGGTTCGTATTCGTTCCGATCGATACCGAGAGCGTAGGCCTCGCATGTAACCGAGTTGTTACGACGGGGTGCCGTTGTGGTTACGCGAGGGCGAGGCAGGGCGAGACGAGGTGGGACGGGCGGGGTCCGTCGGGCGATCGTGGTGCGGGGGAACCGGTTGTGAGATCGGGCTACGACGCTCGAATCGCCTCGAGCATTTCCTTCACCGCGGCGGCCATGCCGATCTCCACCGAGCGCGCCACGATCGTGTGGCCGATGGAGAGCTCGCGGAACGGGTGGCAGCGAAGGAGGGCTCCGACGTTTCGCACGGTGAGGCCGTGGCCGGCGTGGACCGCGAGCCCGGCCGCCTCGAACGCCCGCGCCGCCTCGGCGATCCGCTCCAGCTCCTGCTTCTCCGCGGGCGCGTCGGCCGCGTTGGCGTAGGCGCCCGTGTGGATCTCCACCATCGACGCGCCGCAATCGCGGGCCACGGCGGCGAGTTCGGGGATCGGATCGAGGAAGAGGCTGAGGGCGATGCCGGCGTCGAGAAGCCGCGCCGCGCCGCGCCGGATCGAGTCGGCGTGGCGGATCAGATCGAGCCCGCCCTCCGTCGTCAGCTCGGCGCGCTTCTCCGGCACCAGGGTCGCCCGCTCCGGCCGCGTCTCGCACGCGATTCGAAGCATCTCCTCGGTGAGGGCCATCTCCATGTTCAGCTCGCCTCGCCCGTGCGCGGTGAGGGCGCGCAGGCGATGGAGATCGTGGTCCTGGATGTGCCGGCGATCCTCGCGGAGATGGAGCGTGATCCCCGCGGCCCCGGCGGCGAGCGCCAGCTCGGCCGCGCGGACCGGATCGGGCTCCACGCCGCCGCGCGCCTGGCGCAGCGTGGCCACGTGATCGACGTTGACGCTCAGTTCGCACGCCACGATTCGACCCCCTACAGAATAAGCGCGGACGCCGAGACCACCTCGACGCCCTTTGCCGCCAGCGCCGCCTTCTCGCCCTCGAGCGCCGTGAGGACGGCGCCGTTCGCCCGGATGGTCACGATGAGGACGCCGCGCTGGATCGCCGTCTCCACGAGCGCGGCGAGCCTCGGCTTCACCACGGTCACGGTCGCGCCGTCGAGGGCGCCGCCGGTCGTCGCGGTGCGGGCCCCGAGATGCTCGCCGATCTCCTCCGACACGCTCGGCCCCGCGCCGTGCGCGTCGAGGAACGGGAGGTCGCGCCGGCGAAGCTCCGCCAGCACCGACCTCATCACGTCGGGATCGTTCACCGCCGCGCTTCCCATGCGCGTCATGACGCCCGAGACGGGGGCGAGCGCCGAAAGGCAGCGCTGGATCCGGTCCTCCACCTCGATCCTCGAGAGATCGAGAAGGATGGCGTCCTTCCCCGGATCGTTCTGAGGATAGCCGCGCGGCTCCATCGGGAGGAGCGCGAAGACCTCGTGCCCCGAGTCGCGCCAGCTCTTGGCGAGCTTCGCGCCCCCGGGACGATCGTGGCGAAACGCGGCCGTGAAGGGGACGGGGCTCTTGAGATAGGCGGCCAGGAGATTCGGATCGGCCTCCTCCAGATCGGTGACGACGAAGGCGATCCGCGCCCCGGCGTCGCTCAGGGTCGGATTCGGCTCGACGACGATGGCGTGCGTGACGCGGTCGCCGTACCCGACGCGCAGGTCGAGCGAGATCCCCGCGACCGGCGCCGGGCGCTCGGCCCCTCGGATCACGTGGCCGCCGAGCGCGTGAATCGCCTGCGTGACGGCGTCGTTGATCCGGTAGAGCGAGGTGCGGGGCGAGACCTTGATGCGCCACTGGACGGGAGCGTGTCCCGCGCCGGCCGCCAGGGCCGCGCCCGGGCGCTCGTCGATCTGCTCGCGTCCGATCCCGATCTCCTGGAGGGCGCCGCGCAGCGTGCGGCTCGTGAGGCGGTTGATCGCGGCCGCGTCTCCGGCTCGGGCGATTCGGAGGAATTCCGATTCCGTGCGGAGCCGGATCCGATCCCAGTCGCTGTCGATCGTGAGGGTGGTGGAGCGCTCGCCCGCCAGGGCCCCGTCGAGCGTGTCGGAGGCGGCGCTCGAGATGGCGCGGTCGCTCCCGCGCGGGCCGCGAGGCGGCTCGTGCAGACGCGGGCGGTTCTGCGCGAAGACGACGACGACGCCGATGAGAACGGCGGCCAGGCCGATGATGAGCCCCTTGGAAGGGGCCCGGCCTCGCCGCGACGACTTGCGGGGTTTCGCCAATTCGCTGCCGTGGTCCGGGGGACGAGGGCGCGCCGGGGCGCGCGGGAGACGACGGAGCGGAGTCTAGGTCAGTTGATCCTCTCGGTCCACCGGATGACGGTCCAGGTGGTCGTCGAGCCGTTCGTCGTCGGCTTGAACGTCCACTCGATCAGCCGGTTGCTCGATGCGTAGTTCGTTCCCTGCGCATTGTCCGTGATTTGGACCGTCTGGATGTTGGTGTTGATGACCACCCAGTCGGCCGGATCGCCGGCGTTGGGAGGGAGAACCACCCAGGTGGCCGTCGGGCCGAGATCGAGGGTCACGCCTACGATGTTGGGGTCGTCGTGCAGGCGATGAACGTGATGGATCTCGTCCTCTCTGAGGAAATTGACGGTCGGCTGGGGGAGGCTGGGGTCGGTCGAGCTTCCTTGGTAGTCAGCGTCGTAGACGAGGCCGGTCTGGATGGAGTCGCGTGCCTCGTACGACTTGATGAGATTCAGCAGGACGTTCCCAGGCGACACCGGGGCCAGGTACTCGATCGGGGGCTTCACCGTCGGCGGCTTCTTGTCGGGGCTGAAAATGCAGCCCGAAGTGAGCGCGAGGGAGGAGACCAGGAGGAGCGGGAGAACTCGGTTAAGTCGAAACTGCATAACTGATTATACCTCCGGCGCGGCCGCAAGTCAAACGCGCCCTCCCTGGCTCAGAAACCGACTCGATACGACCCCCGTAAGTACCCCCAGGTCCGGGTGGTGGTTCCCCCCGGATCGCGCCGGTCGACCCAGTCCGTGATCTGCCACTCCCCCCCGACTCTCCGCATGGAGATCTCGGCGAGACCCTGGAAGAGCGAGTCGCTGATGGCGCTGCCGTTGAAGCGCATCTCGTAGGTATAACGGCGGATGACGAGGTCGGGCTGAGAGGTGATCAGTTCGTAGGGAAGCTTGAAGGTGAGCCGAAACGAGTCCTGCCGGGCGGCGTTCGCGATGTTCTCGGCCACGCGTTCCTCGATGGTCTTGGTCCACGAGGTGAAATCGAGGGAACCGTCCGTGGAGTCGGCGGGGTCGGGGTGGAACAGGAATCCCGGGTCGGTTTCGGAGTTGTAGTTGGCCAGGGTCGACACATAGCAGCCGAGCCCGACGGGCTTGCCGTAGGCCTGGAGGATGTTGGCCACGATGTTGTCCGGGGAGCTGAGCGTGAGACAGGGAAAGGACGACGGAACGCCCGGCTCCACGGGATCCCGAGTCTCGAAGAGCCCGCACGAAAGGGAGCCCGTCAAGAGGACGAGGGCGACGGGCAGGGCGAGCTTCGTTCGCATCAGAACTCCTTCTGGAAGGTGACGCCGGCGAGCCAGTGGCTCTCCTTGAATTGCACGCCCTCGAGCTGGGAGCGGGTCTGGTAGCGCTCCTCACGCCGGACCGCTCCCGTGATTCCGGCCCCGTTCCAGAAGGAGCGGTTCACCTCGAGCCCGATGCTCAGGTTCCACTGCTCGCCGCCCTGGCTCGTTTGGTTCACGAGATCGTGGTTCTGGGTGTCCGTCATGCTCTGCTTCACCATGAGGGTAACCCCCGCCCGGGGCCGGATGCCAACCGTTCCCTCGAGCGTCTGCTGCGCCTGATCCTGCGCCACGCCGTACGCCTCCGGCCCTCCCGGCTCCTGGGGGCGGAAGTCGCCGCGGTCGAAGAAGTAGAAGTGATGGTCGAGGCGAAGGAAGGCGAACGGGAAGAGCGTGTCGGCCATCGACGTGTCGATGCGGAAGACGCGGGAGAGATCGTTCTTCACTTCGTCGAAATCGAAGAAGCGATAGGTCGCGGTGAAGATGTAGTCCTGGCCGATCGTCAGATTGCGATGGAGCGGGAGCCGGAGCGCTCCGTTCAGCTGGTAGATCGTCGTCGCCAGGTTTCCCTTCGAGGTCAGCGAGTCGAGCGAGATGTTGTGAACCTTGCTGACCGAGAAGCCGACCGCGGTGCTGCAGCGCGGGGTGATCCCGAAGCGCATCCCGACGTTGCCGAACGCGCTCACCACGTCACGGTCGATCTTCGAGAAGGTTCGCGCGGTATCGGCCGGAACCTCGATCTCGATGTCGTAGCGGTACGAGTTCAGGCTCGCGCTCCCCAAGCCGACGAGCCAGAGCCCCCCTTTCACGTGCTGCTGGAAGTTCGCCGTCAGGAGGTGGGTGAGCGTGAGTCCGTTCGCCGACGCTTGCCGCTCCGCCCGCGTGCGGTTCATGGTCAGATTCACGAACGCCATCGTCCCGGGCTTCGAATAGGCCGCGCCGGTGGAGGCCTCGCGCGACGTGATCAAGGAGTTGAGATTCGTCTTCTCCGCGTACTCGCGGAGCGTCCGATTCATGCTCGCGGCCCCCGTGAACGAGAGTCCGGGGATGGGCGCGGCGGTCAGGTTCAGGTTATAGGCGTCGTTCGTGTTCGAATATTCCTCGATCGCGAGCCGGCTCAGATCGGCATAGGGCTGCTCCAGGGTGCTCCGTTTGGCGCGAAGCGACATCTTCGTCGCCCGGATCCGGTCGAAGTTCAGGGCTCCGTCCAGCGAGAAAGTGCTGGCGACCTTCTCCACGTTCGAGAGCGAGTCGTAGGCGCCGGCTCCCGAGGGATCGGAGGTCGTGACGCGCTGGAGGATCGTGAACATCGGCCGCGAGCGGTTTCCGAACAGCTTTCCGTCGAACGAGAGCCCTCGCATCGCCGGAAGGAGCGCCTGGACCCTGTAGCCGTCGGACCGGCCCGCCGTGTAGAAGGAATCCCGCTGCGCCCTGGTGACCTCGGGAGTCCCCCCCAGGGTGGTCTCCCCGTTCCGCACGTCGAAGTTCCGCTGGAAGTCGCTGTTCCCCGCAAGCGTGACGCTCGCCCCCTGGTAGAGCGGGAGACGGTACTGGGTGAGGAACGAGAGCGTGTTGCGGCGCTGCTCCGAATTCGACGCCCGGACGCCGTCCGCGATCGAGCTCATGGAGTATCGCCCGTTCATGGAGACGATCCAGCCCTTCGCCGCGCGCCAGTCGACCCGCCCGAAGAGGTCGCCGTTCGTGTTCCGCGACCCGTACGTGAGGATGTCCTCCGACGTGCCCGAGGAGCCCGAGACGTTGATGGCGAGCGATCGGAAGTTCCGCCCGTAGTTGAGCGATTGGGTCCATCCGTTCCGCGACTGGTCCTGCGTGTACTGGGTGATGTAGCTGATGGGGGAGCGCGGCGTCAGCTGGAAGACGCTGTCGGGGATGACCATCGCGCTCTCGTCCTCTTCCTGGGCGCGCGCCCCCGGGATCGCGGCCAGCCCGATCGCGAGAAGCGCCGCGAGGCTCGCGACGAGGCGAAACGCCTTCACCGGGCCGCTCCCTCCGCGCGCGCCACGCGGAGCCAGTCGTCGACGGAGAGCGTCTCGGCCCGCCGTCCGGGATCGATCCCCGCGCGCTCGAGCAGGGCGCGCGCGGCGTCGGCGCCCATGCCGAGACCGTGACCCAGGGAATTGGCGAGCGTCTTCCGGCGGCCGCCCGTCGCGGCGCGCGAGAGCCGCTCCACCGCCGCGCGCTCCTCGGCGCTCGAGCCCGGATAGGGGCGCGGCGTCAGGGTGAAGACGATCGAGTCGACGTCGGGGCGGGGATGAAACGCTCCCGGCGAGACGCGAAACTCGACGCGCGTCTCCGCGTGGAGGGCGACGAAGACGCTGAAGCCGCCGTACTCCTTCGTCCCCGGCTTCGCCGCCAGCCGCTGCGCCACCTCGCGCTGCGTCATGAGGATCGCGCGCGTCACCCGGGGACCCTGATTCACGATCCACTCGATGGCGGGACTCGTGATCGCGTAGGGGAGATTCGCCACCACCGTGACCGGGCCGCTCCCGGGGAGGAGCGACTCGAGCCGCTGCTCCAGGATGTCGCCGCGGACGACGCGCGCGTTCGGGTAGGGACGGAGGAGCGATTCGACGTGCTCGGCCAGGCGGAGATCGAGTTCGACCGCGACGAAGGGGCGGCCGCTCGCGGCGATCCGCTCCGTGAGGGCGCCGAGACCGGGGCCGATCTCGAGGATGGCGTCCTCGCCGCTCGCGGCCGCGGCGATCCGCTCCGCGACGCGAGGGTCGGTGAGGAAGTTCTGGCCGAGCCGCCGGCTCGGGCGGACGTCGAGGGCGCGAAGCGACGCGGCCACGCCCGACGTCGCGCGCGCTTCGCGGGCGCGCGCTTCGCCGGATCTTCCGGACCTCCCGGATCTACGGGATCCGAAAGAGGGCGCGGGATGATTCATCCGTCCCCTCCTCCACCGCCGCCGGCGTGACGCCGAGAGCGCCGGCCAGATAGTCGCGCACGAGCGCGAGATAGGCGGGCTCGTTTCGCTTCCCGCGATGGGGCACGGGCGCCAGGTAAGGACTATCGGTCTCGAGGACGACGTTCTGGAGCCCGATCGCCTTCACCAGCTCGGGGATGTGGCTCCTCTTGAACGTGGAGGAGCCTCCGACGCCGAGCTTGAAGCCGATCGCCACGACGCGGCGGGCGAGGGCCAGATCGCCCGCGAAGCAGTGGAACGAGCCTCCCGCCTCGGGCGGCCCTTCTTCCTGCAGGATTTCCGCCACCCGCTTCCCGGCCGCGCGGTGATGAAGGATGAGCGGCTTCCCCACCTTCTTGGCGATGGCGATGTGGCGGCGGAGAAACGCCTCCTGCACCGGCATCGGCGCGTTCTCGGGCCAGTGGCCGTCGAGCCCCGTCTCTCCGATCGCCACGACCTCGGGCTCGGCCGCCAGCGTCTCGATCTCCTCCAATTCGGCTTCGCGGCCTTCGCGCACGTCGCAGGGATGCATTCCGACCGCGGCGCGCACGCCCGGCGCCCGGCGCGCGAACGCGAGCGTGGCCCGAGCCGATTCGGCGTCGGTGGCCGCCTCCACGATCCATCGCACGCCCGCCGCGCGGGCGCGGGCGAGCACCTCGTCGCGATCGGCGTCGAACTCCTCTTTCCCGACGTGGGCGTGCGAGTCGATCACGGCGCGACGTCTCCGCTCGTCACGTCTCGATGCGGGGGAAGAGCGGCCGCGACTCCCCGAGCGCGACGCCGAGCGGCGGAGGCGGAAGGAGCGAGCCGGCGGCGGGATGGCGCGCGGCCTCGATCGCGGGAGAGAGCCTCAGCGTCTCCCACACCTTCCGCGCCGTCGAGGGCATGATCGGGAAGAGGAGGATGGCCGTGTGCTGGAGCGCGACGGCCAGCTCGCCGAGAAGCGCGTCGAGCTCTCCCGCTTTCGCGGGATCCTTCGCCAGCTTCCAGGGCGCTCCCTCCTCCACCATCTGGTTCGCGCGGCGGATGAGGCTCCAGGCCGCCTCGATCCCCTCCTCCAGGGCGTAGCGCTCCATCGCCTCGTGGTAGTCGTGGAGCGACGTCCGGAGCAGGGCGAGGAGCTCCGGCCCCGCCTCGGCGCGCGCGAGACGGCCTTCGCGGTAGCGATGGATCATCGAGACGGTGCGCGTGAAGAGGTTTCCCCAGTCGTTGGCCAGGTCGGAGTTGTAACGCTGGATGAAGAGCTCCCACGTGAAATCGCCGTCCCGCGAGAGGGGAACTTCCTTCAGGAGGTAATAGCGAAGCGAGTCGGCGCCGAACTTCTCGACGACGTCGAGCGGGTTCACGATGTTCCCGAGCGACTTCGAGAGCTTCTCCCCCTGGAAGAGCACGAATCCGTGCCCGAGGATCGACTGGGGGAGCGGCACGCCGGCGCTCATGAGCATCGCCGGCCAGGTGATGCAGTGGAAGCGCGTGATGTCCTTGCCGATCACGTGGAGATCGGCCGGCCAGTAGCGCCAGAGTCCGTCGGTGTCGGGAAAACCGACCCCGGTGATGTAATTGATGAGGGCGTCGAACCAAACGTAGACCCGCTGGCTCGGGTCGTCGGGAAGCGGGATCCCCCATGTCGAGGCGCGCGAGACCGAGGTGTCTTGTAGGCCTCCCTCGATCACGTTCAGGATCTCGTTGCGGCGAATGTCGGGAACGAGGAAGCGCGGGTGCTTGGCGTACAGCTCCAGGAGCCGGTCGCGATACGCGGAGAGACGGAAGAACCAGTTCTCCTCGGTCACCCATTCCGGTTTCGTCTTGTGGTTGGGACAGAGGCCGTCGACCAGCTCCTTCTCGGGATAAAAGCGCTCGCAGCCGACGCAGTAGAAGCCTTCGTACTTCCCCTTGTAGATGTCGCCGTTCGCCGCGATGCGGCGGAAGAGCTCCTGGACGCCGCGGATGTGCCTCGGCTCGGTGGTCCGGATGAAATCGTCGTAGGAGATGTCGAGGCGCTTCCAGACGGCCTGGAAGATCTCGGCCATCTGGTCGCAGTAGACCTTCGGGTCGAGCCCCTTCTCGCGCGCCGCCTTCTCGACGTTCGTCGAGTGCTCGTCGTTCCCCATGAGGAAACGCGTGTCGAAGCCCGCGAGGCGCTTGTAGCGCGCGATGGCGTCGGCCGCGATCTTCTCGTACGCGGTCCCGATGTGGGGGATGCTGTTGACGTAGTCGATCGCCGTCGTGATGTAGAACTTGCTCATTGGGGCGTTCCCGCTCCGGGACCGCCGCCCGGCGTGCCGCCGCCCGACTCTCCTCCGCCGGTCGCTCCGCCGCCTTGCGCTCCGCCGCCCTGAGCTCCGCCGCCTTGCCCGCCTCTCGACCCGCCGCCGCGACGCCGGCGATCGCGGCGCCGATCCCGATCGCGTCCTCCCCCGCCTTCGGGGCGCGGGGCGCCGTTGCGCGGGGCCTCGTTGCGCGGCGCGTTGTCGCGCGGGGCGCCGTTCGGCGGCGTCTCCGTGCGCGGGGGCCGAGGCTCGCCGGATCGCGGCAATTCCCGCCGCGGCGCCGGAGTCCTCGAATCGGGCGCCGCTTGGCCCGGGCGCGAGTCGCGGCGCGGGCCCGGCCGCCCCTCGGGACGGCGGGCATCGCGGCGTTCGTCCCGCTTCTCCCTGGGCTCGCCCTGCGGCTCCGATCCCGCGCTCGGGCCGGCTCCGTGATCGGCGTGGGCGCCGCCGTCGCCCGGCTTCGCGCCGCGCGAGCCGCAGCCCTGCTTGTCGCACCCCTTCCGCCGGTCGCGCGACGGGCCGACGATCTTCGTCCCGCCCGGCAGCTCGTCGAGCGTGACGACGTTCTCGGTTCCCGCCTGGTCGTGGAGCGTCAGCGTCCGATGGAAGATGTCGACGCGGCCGACTTCGTAGTCGACGCCGCCCATCTCGAGCCGGCTCCCGATCTTCGGGAATTCCCGCGCCGCCTCCTTGTAGAAGTCGAGCTCGTAGCGGAGGCAGCACTTCAGGCGCCCGCAGGCGCCGGAGATCTTCGACGGGCTGGGCGAGAGGCCCTGGTCCTTCGCCATCTTGAGCGTGATCGGCTCGAAGTCGCGGAGCCACGTGGCGCAGCAGAGCTCGCGCCCGCACGTCCCGACGCCTCCGATCCGCCCCGACTCGTCGCGTACGCCGATCTGCCGAAGCTCGATTCGCGTCCGGAAGATCGAGGCGAGGTCCTTCACCAGGTCGCGGAAGTCGACCCGCTTCTCCGCGGTGAAGAAGAAGGTGATCCGATTGCCGTCGAACTGATATTCGGCGTCGACCAGCTTCATCTCGATTTCGCGGTGGACCACGCGCTCCTTGCAGCTCTGGAGCGCGCGCGCCTCCTTGGCGCGGTTCTGCTCGAGGCGCTCCAGATCCTCCGGACGCGCCATGCGCAGGACGCTTCGGAGATTCTCCCCGAGGTGCGAGCGCTTCACCCACTCGTGAGTGTGGTGGACCTTGCCGAGGTCTTCTCCGCGCTCGGCCTGGACGACGATCCAGTCTCCGGCGCGAAGGGGAATCTCCTTCGGGTTGGCGTAGTACTCGCGGCGGCGCGCCTTGAAGGCGACCTCCAGGACTTCGTGCGATTCGGCCGGCGCGGGTCTCGGTTCGGCCACGGCGCCGGCCGTGGCGTTGGGATCGTTCATCGGTCTCTCCCCGCCGCGGCGGGGCCTCGATTCGGTCGGTGGTGGATCAGGCGGCGCCCAGCCCCATGCGATGCTGGGCGGAGGCGACGGCGTAGGCGGCGGTCACGTTCGACTGCACGGCCGCGCCGATCTCCTCGAGAATGCGAATGCGGCGCGAGAGCGCCGGAAGGGAGAGCGCCGCGGCGTCGGCCACGATCTCCCGCTTCCAGTCCTCGTTCGCCAGCGCCGTGCCGTCCCCCAGCACCTTGAGCCGGAGCACGTCTCGGTAATAGTGGATGGCCAGCGAGACCGCGGCGAGAAAACGCCCCCGATCGCGCTCCATCCGCGCCTTGCGGAGCGGGCCGAGAATGGCCGGCGATCCCGGCCGCACGAAGAGCTCCCGGGCCGCGCCGCGAAGCTTCGCGAAGTCGGCCTCCTCGGGCGCCGCGCCGGTCGCGTCGATCGGCGCCTCGAAGGGCTGGAGCGCGCGCCCCAGGCTCCCCTGCGAGAGAGCGGCCGCGAGCCGCGACGTCGCCTTCGAGATGCCGCGCGCCTCGAGCGCCTGCGCCAGGAACGCCTCCGGAAGCGGGCGGAAGCGGACGTGGAGACAACGCGAGGCGATGGTCGGCAGGAGCGCGCGAATCTGGCGGGCTCCCAGGATGAGCACTCGGTTCGGCTGCGGCTCCTCGAGAATCTTCAAGAAAGCGTGCGCGGCCGGGCCGGTCATCGCCTCCGCCCCCTTCACGATGAGGACCTTGGCGCCCCCCTCGCGCTGCGGCGTGAGCGAGAGGAATTGCTTCGCGCGCGCGAGATCCTCCACGGAGTGAACCGGCTGCTTGGCGAACGAGGGAGCGAAGAAGGGCTCCCGCGCGTAGCGCGCCAGCACCCGCGCCCGCGCCTCCGAGCGCGCCTCGTCGGCCTGCTTCTCCGTCCGGCCCTCGGTCCGGAACGACGGGAGCGGGAGGAGGAGTTCGAGGTCCGGGTGGCGGAGCGCCGCGCTCGCCTCGCAGGATGAGCAGCGGTCGCACGGCCCGCCGCCGGCCGGAGGCGTCTCGCAGAGAAGCGCGCGCGCGAACCAGAGCGCCGCGCGCGTCTTGCCGACTCCGGCGGGGCCGTGGAAGAGATACGCGTGTCCCACGTGGCCGCCGGTCAGCGAGGCGGTCAGATGGGCGAGGGCTTCATCTTGATGTTGGACGTTGGTCGTCGGCATCGGTCGCGGCTCACCGGAACCACTCGAGGGGGTTCAGGGCGTCCTTCCCCCGTCGGATTTCGAAGTGGAGCACGGTGCCGGAGGTGGAACCGGTGTCCCCCACACGGCCGATGACTTCACCCGCGGCGACATCCTTGCCGACCTGGACGGTGATCTCGGACGCGTGGGCGTAGAGCGTGTAGTAACCACTGCCATGATTGAGGATAACACACTTCCCGTAGCCCTCGAGCCAGTTGACGTACTCCACCCGGCCGCGCGAAACCGCCTGGATGGGAGTCCCGAAGGCCGCGGCGATGTCGATGCCGCTGTTATAGGTGCTCGTTCCGAAGCGGGGGTTCGTCTGCTGGCCGAATCCGCGCGCGACGCGCCCGCTGGCGGGCCAGGGGAGGCGGCCCCGGTTCTTCCCGAAGTCGCCGAGCAGGGGCAACTCTCCGCTCGGAGCGCCGCGCTCGCGCGCGAGGCGCCGCTTCTCCAGCGTCTCGATGAGGCCGAGGATTCGCTTCCGGGCCCGCTCCAGCTCCGCGGCGGCCTGCTCGTTCGACTTCGAATCGGACCGGATGCGCTGGAGGAGGCGCCTCCGCTCGGCGGTGAGGGAGGCCAGCGACTTCTTTTCGCGATTCGTCTCGGCCTGCAGGCGATCCAACTCGCGCTTTCTCGCTTCGAGCCGCGTCTTCGTGTCCTGCACTTCCGTGCGGCGCGCCTGCGTGAGGAGCATGCGCGAGCGATCCTCCTTCGCGATCTGGGCGAGGTAGTAGCTGCGGGCCACCAGCTCGCCGAACGACTTGGCCGAGAGGAGATGCTCCAGCTCGTAGGAACGGCCCCGCTTGTAGATCTCGCGGAGCCGCCAGGCGAGGCGCTTCCGCTCGCTGTCGAGCTGCACGGCCGTCCGCGCCAACTCCGACGTGGCGTCGCCCAGATCGTTCTGCACCGCCCGCTCGCGTCGTTCGAGCGCCTTGAGATAGCGGACGGTCAGCTGGAGGTTCTTCTCCGTCTCGCGCAGCTGTCCGAGGAGATTCTTCTCCTTCCCCTTCAACTCCTTCGACCGTTCGCGCCGCTGGTCGAGCTCCTGCCGGAGCGATTCCAGCTCCTGCTTCTGCGATTCGATCTCGGCGTCGGTCTTGGCGCGCTCGGTGGCGACCCCGGAGGAATCGGCCGCGCCCTGCGCCCGGGCGGGCCGCGCGGCGAAAGGCGGCGCGGCCGTGAATCCGAGAAGCGCGGCGAGAAGGAGCGCGACGCCGGAGCGGCGCGCCGTCAGAGGAGCCATTTCCTCGGAAGCGTCGCCACGGCGATCCAGCTCCCGAGGAGGCCCAGGAGCCCGCTCACGGCCACGAACGCGACGAGCGTCGGCGTCGGAAGGAAGAAGAGGCGGAAGAGCCCGTCGGCCAGGGCGTCGTGGATGAGCCGGGCCACGGCGATCGTCAGGAGAGACGAGCAGGACGCGAGGACGAATCCCTCGGCCAGGTAGGGCGCCTCGGTGAAGAGGAATCCGCCGCCGAGGGAGCGAACCAGGTGGACCGAGTCGAGCCGCGTCTGCACCGCGAGCCGCGTCGTGGCGCCGACGACGAAGAGCACGCCGACCAGGACGATGAGTCCGACGGCCGCGCCGATCCGCTCGAGGGTTCCCACCACCTGCTCGGCCCGAAGGACCCATTCGCCGGCGTAGCGGACGTCCTCCACGTGAGGGACCGTTTCCGCCGCGCGCGCGATGGTCCGCACGCCCTCGGCGTTTCGCGATCCCGGCTCGGGACGGACGATGAACGAGGCTGGGAGCGGGTTCATTCCCACGGCCTGAACGAGCGCCTCGTCGCCGATGTCGGCGCGGAACGATTCCCACGCCTCGTCCTTGCTCACGTAGCGGACGCTGTCGACGCCGCCGATCGCGCGAAGGGCGGCGGCCACCGACGCCACGTCGCTCTTCGATAGCCCCTCGTTCAGGAAGACGGAGACCTCCTCGCGCGCCTCCAGCTCGCCGGTGTAGTGGTCGACGGTCTGCAGCACCATCATGAAGAAGAGGAAGATGAGGAGGATCGCCGACATGGAGAGAACGCTGGTGAGGGTGAGCGCGCGATGCTGCACGATCCCCCGCCAGAGTTCCCGGCCGATGTAGCGGAGCGGTCCCATCATGACGCGACTCCTTCCGGTCCGTCGGAGCGGACCATGCCCCGCTCCATGCGGATCACGCGGCCGGGATAGCGCCGGATCCACTCCTCGGCGTGCGTCGCGATCAAGACGAGCGTGCCGCGCTCCCGAATCTCATGGAGGAGGGCGAAGATCTGCGCGGCGGCGCCGGGATCGAGATTTCCGGTCGGCTCGTCGGCCAGGAGGATCCTCGGCTGGCGCGCCATGGCGCGGGCGAGCGCCACGCGCTGCTTCTGCCCCGAGGAGAGGTCGTTCGGGAAGAGCGCCTCGACGCCGCGGATTCCCATCTGGTCGAGGAGCGGGTTCACGCGGTCGCGAATGTGCATGCGATCCCACATTCCGCCGATGTTGCAGGCGATGGCGACGTTCTCGAAGATGTTCCGGTCCGGAAGGAGCCGGAACTCCTGCCCGAGGATTCCGATGTGCCGGCGGACCATGCTCGCGGCGACGCGCCGGCGCGGCGGCGCCGGTGGCGGCGCGGGGGGCGCCTCGGTCGCCACGCCGCCCTCCTCCGCGGAGGCGGGCGTCGGGGCGGGCGCGGGCGCGGCGGACGGCGCCTCCGTCACCGCGATCGGATCGACTTCCACGCGTCCGCTCGACGGCTTCTCGGCCAGCGCGAGGACGCGGAGGAGAGTGCTCTTGCCGGCGCCGCTCGGCCCCGCGATCAGGACCCACTCCCCCGACTCGAAGGAGAGCGTGACGTCGCTCAGCGCGATGCGGTCGCGATAGGCCTTGCTGACGTGCTCGAGACGGATCAGGGCCATGCCCACTCCATGGGCTTTCGCCCCGCGCGGAGCGCGAGGTCGGCTCCGACGCGAATGGCGGTCGCGAGTCCGGCCGGGTCGGGCCGCTTCGCGGCGCTGCGACTCGCCTTCCAGGCTCGGTCGAACGCGGTCCCATGATCCACCGAGGAGCGGACGAAGGGAAGCCCCAGGGTCACGTTCGTCGCGCCGCCGATCCCCTCGGCCTTCGCGGGAATGAGCCCCTGATCGTGATACATCGCCACCACGGCGCCCAGGTCGGCCCGGTCGGCGTGGCGCGCGAAGAAGGTGTCGGCCGGATAGGGCCCCTCCGCGTTGATTCCGCGCTCGCGCGCCTCGCGGATGGCGGGGGCGATGAAGCGTTCCTCTTCGTCGCCGAAGAGCCCCTCCTCGCCCGCGTGCGGATTGAGCGCGAGCACCGCGACGGCGCGGCGCGTCCCCCAGCGGAAATTCCGAAGCGCGGCCGCGGCGAACTCGATCGTCCGAAGGACGCTCGGCATGGAGACGGCGCCCGGAACGTCCCGGAGCGCCATATGCACGGTGGCGAGAAGGAGCCGGAAGCGCGGCGTCACGAAGAGCATCCGCGTCTCGGGCGTTCCGGCGAGGGCGCCCAGGAACTCCGTGTGGCCGGGATGCGGATAGCCGGCGATGTGGAGGGCGTGCTTGGAGATCGGGGCGGTCACGATTCCGTCGGCGCGACGTTCGAGCGCCAGGCGGGCCGCGACCTCGATGGCGCGCGCGGCCGCGCGGCCGGAGCCGCCGCTCGCGTGTCCGGGGCTGACCGAGACCCAGCCTTCGTCGCTCGAGACGAGGAACGGGATCCCGGGACCCTCCTCGGTCGAATCGAACGCGTCGGGCGAGACGAGGCGGAGGCGCGCGCGGGAGCCCACGTGATGGAGCGCGCGCGCGAAGATTTCCGGATCGCCGACGACGGCGAGGCGGGCGACGCGCCTGAGAGAGGGTGACACGGCGGCGCGCGCGACGATCTCGGGGCCGATCCCGGCGGGATCGCCACAGGTGACGAGGAGCGTGGGGCGGCGCGGCGACACCGTCGAGGGCCTCCCGGCGCTAACCCTTGATCTCGATCGTGACGTTCTTCTTGATCCGGTCGTACCAGCGGCGATACGACTCCTCGAGCTTCTTGTTCAGCACCATCTGCCGCAGCTCGTCCTTGATGTCCTCGAACTTGTAGTCCTGCTCGGGAACGCGGCCGAGGAGCTTGAAGATGTGGTACCCGGCGTCCCGCTTCACGGGAACGCTGATCTCGTTCAGGCTGAGGCCCGTCAGGACTTCCCGCAGATTGTCGGGAAGGCTCGAGACCGGAACGCCTCCCAGGACGCCGCCCGAATCCTTCGTCGCGGAGTCCTTGGAGTAGAGGCGCGCCATCTTGGCGAAGTCGGCCCCCTGCATGAGCGAATCCCGGATGGCGAGCGCGCGCTTTCGGGCGCGCTCCTCGTCGGCCGGAGAGGACTTCACGCCGATCATAATGTGGCTCGCCCGCACCGTCTCCTCGGTGGAGTCGGTCTTCGCCTGGTGGGACGCCACCTTGATAAGGTGGTAGCCGAAGCGCGTCCGCACGGGCTGGCTCACCTCGTTCGGCTTGAGCGAGAACGCCACCGCCTCGAACTCGGGGACCATGTCGCCGTGGCCGAACTCGCCGAGGTCGCCGCCCCGCTGGCCGCTCGGATCGTCCGAGAACTGCTTCGCCAGCTCCTCGAAGGAGCGTCCCTTCACGATCAGGGCCCGAAGACTGTCGGCCCGCACGCGCGCTCGCTTCGCCGCGCTCGAGTCCGGCTCGAACGCGATCAGGATGTGCGCCAGCTTCAGCTCCTCCGGCCGCTTGCCGATGGAGTCCTGATTCGTGTCGAAGAAGGTTCGCACCTCGGCGTCCGTGACGGTCGTCTTGCTCTGGACCTCCCGGCTGACCGTGCGCGAGATGATCAGCTGGTCGCGGATATCCGGCTCGTACCTCTTGCGAAGGTCGGCCTCCGTCATCCCTTCCTGCTTCAGGGCCTTCTGGTACGCCTCGACGCCGCCGAGGCGGTCGCGAAGCGCGCCGATTTCCCGGTCCACCGCCTGCTGCACTTCCGCCGGCGAAACCGTGATGCCGAGCTTCGTCCCTTCCGCGATGACCACCTGGTTCTCGATCAGCTGGTCGAGGACGCTCTTTCGGAGCTTCGCGGCGGCGGCGGTGTCGCGCGGATCGACGTTGAAGCGCATCGCCGCCTGCTGGAACCGCTCGTCGACGTCCGAAGCCAGGATGACGTTGTTGTTCACGATGGCGGCGATCCGCTCGGCCGCGCCGGCCGGGAGGCGGCCCACGGCCGCGAGCGCGGCGGCGAGGAGGAAGATCGTGGCCACGCGGGTCCAGGCCCCGCGGCCCCCGACACGCGGAACGATCCTCATCGCACCGCCTGCTTCCCCTTCGTCGCGGCGACCGTCGGCGTGATTCGCACCGCGTCGAGACGGGCCGGAACCACCTTCACTGGCGTCTCCGCCCGAAGCCGCTCCAACAATTCGGTCACCCATCGGTTCTCCATCTCCTCTCGCCAATCGCGCAGGGCGCGCGGCGCAGCGTCTTTCTCGGAAAGCGGTGCCGACTCCTCACGGCCGGTCATCATGGCGACGGCCCAGCCGCTCACGAGCCGGGTCGCCGGAGCGAACTGCCCGGGTGCGAGCGCCCGGAGCGAGAGGCTCAGCGGATGGGAACTCGCCTCGGGCACGGCCACGATGGCCGTCTGACCCGGAAAGAGGGTCTGCGGCTCGACCGGACCCGTGGCGCGAACGCGAAGCCCCATCGCGTTTAGCGTCGAATCGGGCGGAAAGCCGATCCCGTTCCAGGCCCGCAGCGCCGCCCGCGCGCTGTCGGCGTCCGCGAACATCGCGACGCGCGCGATTCGCATGGCGGGTTTCTGATATCGCGACGCGTTCTTCTGGATGTAGTCGGCGAGGACCGCCGGGCTCGGGTCGGCCGGCCGCGCCCGCGCGACCATCGTCTTCGTCGCCGTCTCGTCGCGCACCAGGCGAAGCCGCCGCGCCACGGCCGGGTCCTTGTCGAAGCCGCGATCCCGGGCGTCGCGCACGACCAATCCGTGCAGGAGGACCCGACCCGCCAACGTGTCGAATTCGCGGCGGTCGCGGACCCGAATCAGGCCGCGCTGGTTCGTCGACGCGCCCGAGCGCCGGATGATGTCGGCGATCGTGACGGTCTCGCCGTCGGCGCGCGCGACGATGCCGACCTCGGTGCGGACGCCGAGCCCCTTCCGCGTTCCGTCGGGCGAGAGCGACGCGAGAATCGAGTCCGGCGTTTCGCTCCGGAGAATCGTCATCGCGCGGGCCGCGTTCAGCGAATCGACGGCGAAGTGGTACTTCTTCAGCACGCGGTCCCAGTAGTACTGGTAGATCTGGCGGGTCCGCTCGTCGACGAGGAGCCGCATGAGCGAGTCGTCGTCCATGTCGAACCATCCGCCGACCTTGTAGACCTCGTGGCCGTAGGGGCCCGAATAGGGTCCGAAGACCGAGCCGGGCGACGCGTGCGCGATGGAATCCTGGGAGACCGGCTCCAGCTCCTTCACGAGGATGGGGCCGAAGTGCCCCCCGGCCGCGGCCGAGGGCGGATGCCCGCTGTAGATCTTCGCCAGCGAATCCCACCGGGCTCCCAGCCGCGCCCGCTCGGTGATCTTTTCGGCCACCGGACGCCGTGACCCGGTCGCGTCGTCGCGGAGCAGAATGTAATAGAGGTCGAGCCAACGATAGTGGCCGCTCGCTTTGATCGAGTCGAATTCGGCGGGCTTCGGCACGATCCCCGGAAAGAGATCTTTCTCGTAGAGGACCTGCATGAAGATCCCGTACTCGCGCTCGATCCTCTCCCGCTTCACGTCGGGATCGTCGGGAAGTCCGCGACGCTCCGCTTCGGCGCCCAGGAGCTCCCGGTCGACGCAGCGGTCGAGGAGCGTCCGGCGCCACGCTTTCGCCGTCATGCCGCGGGGCGGATCGTAGCCGAGCGCCCCGGCGGCCCGTTGGATGTCGACCGCCTCGACGCTCCGATTCCCCACGGTCGCGATCGGGCCGGCGAGCGCGGGAGGGGCCTTGGCCCACGATACGGGCGCGGCGCCGCCCAAGGGCGCGAGGGCCACGGCGGCGAGAAGGGCCGAAACGATGAGCGCGGAGACTTTCGGTGCGATGGCGGGGATGCTGGTTCGTTTTGGATGCTTGGCGGTCACGGTTCGCGGGAGAGGGTCAACGCCCTCCCATTCGCCTCCAGTAGGGTAAACCCGCAACTCAATTTCCACTTGGCACTTAAACCCCGAAAGGGCTGGGCGGTTCATACGTTGCCGGCGGGGCGGGGAGGAGCCACGCTAGCAAGGGGCCCCAATTGCCGCAAGATGTTTGTCGCCAACGAGACCGGGTCGCCCGGCTTGGCCACGCGGAGGACCCGGGCGCTCTCGGCGAACTCGATCCGGCCCGGCACGGCCGCCACCAGCGCCAGCGCCCGAGGGCGGGCGAGGGGCTCGGCGAATTCGAGCTCCAGCCGGTCTCGGCGGACCCGAAGGCGCGTCGCCCCGGCGTCCCGGCCCAGGATTCGAAGCCGCTTCAGCGAGAGGAGCTGCTCCACCTCGGCGGGCGGCGGGCCGAAGCGGTCGCGCAGCTCGCCCGCCAGCGCGTCGAGCGCGGCCCCTTCGGTCGTCGCCGCGAGCCGCCGGTAGACGTCGAGCTTCTCGTCGCGGTCGGCGACGTACTCCTCGGGGACGAACGCCGGCAGGTCGCTCGCCACCTCGGGCTCCGGCCGGCGGTCGACGGCCGTTCCCTTCAGCTCCTGCACCACCTCGTCCACCATGCGGCAGTAGAGATCGAAGCCGACGCTCGTCATGAAGCCGTGCTGCTCGGGGCCGAGGAGATTGCCGGCGCCGCGGATTTCCAGGTCGCGCATGGCGATCTGAAGGCCCGCCCCAAGCTCCTCGTGCTCGGCGATGACGCGGAGCCGCTTCTCGGAGTCCTCCGCCAGCACCTTCCCCGGCGGCACCAGGAGGTAGCAGAAGGCCTGGTGGTGCGAGCGGCCGATCCGGCCCCGGAGCTGGTAGATCTGGGCCAGGCCCAGCGCGTCGGCGCGATGGATCAGCATCGTGTTCACGGTCGGGATGTCGAGCCCCGATTCGATGATGAGAGTGGAGACGAGCACGTCGACGCGGCGCTCCAGGAAGTCGAGCATGACCTTCTCGAGCTGCGCGTCCTTCATCTGCCCGTGGGCCACCGCGTAGCGGAGCTGCGGCACGATGCTCTGGAGGTAGTGGGCCTGCTGGTCGATC
>DASTKG010000016.1:0-12027 GCA_035716005.1 Candidatus Eiseniibacteriota bacterium | reverse complement strand
CTGATTCTGGGGAGTTCGGCTCTCGCGCCCCGGCCGGCTCTCGCGCACTGTGACGGGCTGGACGGGCCCGTCGTCATGGCGGCGCGGCTGGCGCTCGAGAAGAGCGACGTGACGCGGGTGCTCATTTGGGTTCAAGCGAAGGACGAGGCCGAGATTCGTAAGGCGTTCGAGCGGACGCTGACGGTGCGCAAGCTGAGCACGCCGGCGCGCGAGCTGGCGGACCTGTATTTCTTCGAGACGCTCGTGCGGGTTCACCGGGCGGGGGAAGGCGCCCCCTACACGGGACTCAAGCCGGCCGGGCGCGATCTCGGACCGGCGATTCCCGGGGCCGACCGGGCGCTGGAGAGCGGCGACGTGGAACCGCTGGTCAAGCTGCTGCTGGGCGCGGCCGAGAAGGGCGTGCGCGAACGCTTCGCGGAGGCGCGCGCGGCTCGGAGCTATCCGGCGGGAAACGTCGAGGCGGGCCGAGAGTACATCGAGAAATACGTGCCATTCGTCCACTACGTCGAGAGGCTCTACCAATCCGCGACGACCTCGGCGCACGGTCACCAGGCGGAGGCCGAAGCCGAGGCCGGAGTGCATGGTCATGAGGAGTAGACGAGACGCCGAGGCTCGGCTTGCGTCGGGACGGCGGGAGACTCGGAACTAGGGCAGCGACCCGTGCGGCACTACGCCGGCTGCGTTCCCTCTTCCGACTCTCGCGACTCCTCGGGCCGTGGGTTGAAGATGGCCGCGAGTTCGCTTCGCAACTGCCCCTCGTCGAGATTCCACTTCAAGTCGCTCTTGTAGGCGACGGAGATGGCGCCGGTCTCCTCCGAGACCACGAGCACCGCCGCGTCGGTCTCTTCCGCGAGGCCGAGGGCCGCGCGGTGGCGCGTTCCGAGCAGCGGCGAGAGCCCCTCCGTCTGGCTCAGGGGCAAAATGCAGCCGGCCGCCACGATCTCATCGCCCCGGATGATGCAGGCGCCGTCGTGGAGCGGTGAGTGAGGGGTGAAAATCGTCTCCAAGAGTTCCGCCGAGACCTTCGCCTCGAGCTTCGTCCCCGTCTCCACGTAGTTCCGGAGCCCCATGTCCCGCTCGAAGACGATGAGCGCGCCGCGGCGGTCCTTGCTCATCTCCTCAACCGCCTTGATCGCCTCGCTCACCACGCCGTACTCCTCCACGCGGATGAGAGCGCGCACCAGGCGGTTCTGCCCGATATGGGTGAGGAGCGCGCGCAGCTCGGGCTGGAAGAGGATGACGAAGAGGATCACCCAGACGGTCTTGAGGCTCCCGATCAGCCAGTTGAGGGCGCTCAGGCGGAACCACTGCGCCACGATGGAGGCGAAGACGATGACGATGAGCCCCACGAACATCTGCGACGCGCGCGTTCCCTTGATCATCGCGAAGAGGCGGTAGAAGAGGAACGCGACGATCAGGACGTCGATGATGTCGAGAAGCAGCTGAGGGCGGACGTCGATCATGCGCGGCTCGTCTCGGGTTCGGATCTCGATCCGGCCCGGGGCTCGGGGTGGAGGACCGCCTCGGCGGCGAGGAGCGCGTCGCGCGTGGCGGCCACGTCGTGCGTCCGCACGATACGGGCCCCCAGGGCGACCGCGGCGATCGTCGCGCCGAGGCCCGCGGCGAGCCGCTCCTCCACGGGGCGGCCGGTCAGCTGCCCCAGGAACGACTTCCGCGACACCCCGATGTAAAGCGGGCGGCCGAGTCCGGTCAAGAGCGGAAGCGCGCGAAGCGCCTCGACGCTCTGTTCGGCGCGCTTCGAGAAGCCGATCCCGGGGTCGAGGGCGATCCGGTCGGGCTCCACGCCGGCGGCCACCGCCTCCGCGAGGCGCGCCGCCAGGAAGTCCCTCACCTCGCGGCCGACGTCGCCGTACTCCCGCGGCGCGTGCATCCCCGCGGGCGCCCCGAGGGCGTGCATGATCACGAGCCCCGCGCCCGTTTCCGCCGCCACCCGGGCCATGTCGGGATCGGCGGTCAGCCCGCTCACGTCGTTCACGATCGAGGCGCCGGCGTCGAGCGCGCGGCGGGCGACCGAGGCGTGATAGGTGTCGACGGAGATGGGAATGGGGGTCGGGCGGGAGGCAAGACGCTCGGCGAGCGGGGCGAGGACCGGCTCGAGACGCCGCCACTCCTCCTCGGCGCCGACGTGGGCCGTCGGGGCCGAGGCGCCGCCGACCCGACCGGGCCGCGTGCTCTGGGCGCCGACGTCGATCGAGTCGGCCCCTTCCGCGACCAATTCCAGAGCACGGTCGATGGCCCTGGCCGGGTCGGCGTAGCGTCCGCCGTCGAAGAAGGAGTCGGGGGTGACGTTCACGATTCCGACGACGCGCGCGTGGGGCGAGGAGTCGCCGAAGTCCCACGCGCCGCCTCGGAAGACGAATTTCATCGGATACGCCGGCACGGCCTGGAGCGCCGGCGCCGGCGCTCCATCATGCGAGGCCCGGGCTCTCCGCGGCGGGCGTCGCGCCGCGAGGCGGCGCCACGCGCTCGGCGCCCTCGGCGGGCGTCTCGGCGGCGGGCTTCGCGCCGGCCTCGCCGGTCGGCTGGCGCGGCGGCACCGGATCGAGCTTCTCGCCCCGCAGCAACTTCTCGATCTCGTCGCCGTCCAGCACTTCCCGCTCCAGCAGCGCGAGCGCGATGGTGTGGAGCTTGTCGACGTTCTCGGAGAGGAGCCGCGTCGCCTTCGTGTACGCGCCCTCGATGAGGGCGCGGACTTCCTCGTCGATGAGGATGGCGGTCTTCTCGCTGTAGTCGCGGCTCTGCGTGAGCTCGCGTCCCAGGAAGACGTACTCGTCCTTGTGGCCGAAGGAGAGCGGGCCGAGCTTCTCGCTCATGCCCCACTCGCAGACCATGCGGCGCGCGATGGCCGTGGCGCGGCGGATGTCGTCCTGCGCTCCGGTGGTGACTTCCTTCAGCACGATCTCCTCGGCGGCGCGGCCGCCCATCATGTGGGTGAGGACGCGGAGCCAGTAGTCGCGCGAGAAGGAGTGGCGCTCCTCGATCGGCAGGTACGACGTCACGCCGAGGGCGCGGCCGCGCGGGATGATCGTCACCTTGTGCACGCGGTCGCTCCCGGGCTGCAGGTGCGCCACGAGCGCGTGCCCCGCCTCGTGATAGGAGGTCATCTTCTTCTCGGTGTCCGAGATGACGAGGCTGCGGCGCTCGCCGCCCATCATCACCTTGTCCTTGGCGTCCTCCAGATCCTCCGGCGTCACCTTCTTGTGGTTGCGCCGGGCCGCGAGGAGCGCGCCTTCGTTCACGAGGTTCGCGAGATCGGCGCCCACCATGCCGGGGGTGCCGCGCGCGAGGACCGAGAGATCGACGTTGTCGGCGAGCGGAATGTTCCGCGAATGGACGCGGAGGATCCCTTCGCGGCCGCGCACGTCCGGCACGTCCACCACCACCTGGCGGTCGAAGCGGCCCGGGCGCATGAGCGCGGGGTCGAGAACGTCGGGGCGGTTCGTGGCGGCGATCAGGATCACGCCGTCGTTCGTCTCGAAGCCGTCCATCTCGACGAGGAGCTGGTTCAGCGTCTGCTCCCGCTCGTCGTGGCCGCCGCCCAGGCCGGCGCCGCGTTGGCGGCCGACGGCGTCGATTTCGTCGATGAAGATGATGCACGGCGCGTTCCTCTTCCCCTGATCGAAGAGGTCGCGCACGCGCGAGGCGCCGACGCCGACGAACATCTCGACGAAGTCGGAGCCCGAGAGCGAGAAGAAGGGAACGCCCGCCTCGCCGGCCACGGCCTTGGCGAGAAGCGTCTTGCCCGTGCCCGGAGGGCCGAGCAGCAGCACGCCCTTCGGAATGCGGCCGCCGAGCCGCTGGAACTTCTTCGGCTCGCGGAGGAACTCGATGATCTCCTCCAGCTCCTGCTTCGCCTCGTCGGCGCCCGCCACGTCCTTGAAGGTGACCTTGGGCGACGACTCGAGCGCCACCTTGGGGCGGCTCTTCCCGAACTTCATGGCGTTCGCGCCGCCCGACTGGAGCTGGCGGATCATCACCATCCAGAGGACGAGGAGCGCGATGAAGGGGAGGTAGGAGAGGACGATGCCCCACCAGTTCATCGACTCCGGCTTCGACGTCACGACCGTGGCCGGATCCTTCGCGAGAATGGCGCGGCCGAGGTCTTTGTCCTCCGCGGGGAGGTAGACCTTGAAGAAGACGTAGGAGACGGGACGCCCCTCCACGTGCGTGAGGGCGCTCTGCTTCAGCTCGCCCACCACCTCGCGCTGGATGATCGTCACGGATTTGAGATTCGCTCCGTCGATCTGCGTGAGGAACTCGCTGTAGGGGATCTCGTGCGTCTTCGCCTTGATTTCGCCGTAGACCTGCACGAAGACGAGCACGGTCAGGACGAGGATCAGCCAGAGAAGCGCGGTGCGAAGCGGCTTGGCCGGCCCGAAGGGGGAGGGCTTCCGCTGCGGCGTCTTGTTGTTCGGAGGCGGAGTGGGGCGACGGCGGGTTGGGCGCTCGTCCTTCGACTGCTTACGGGCGACCGGCCGGCTGTCACGCTCGGGGCGTGGGCTCACGTCGTTTCCTCGGTCATGGGAGAAGTTCACGAAGTTTCGGTCCTTTCCTATCGGCAATCGGGCGCCAGGTCTCAAGCCTCAAGCCTTGGATGGCGCGCGTCGGGGCTTCGGTTCCGGCTCGGGGGCGCTTTTGGGGCCCCGATCGAGGCTCAGGGTCACGCGGTCTCGCTCGCGCTGAACCCGCACGCGCCCGGGAAGGAGCGCGGTGTGGCCGCGATGAGACTTGGCAAGTTCGTGGAGCGCGCGGAGGTGCACCGAGGAGACGTCGCGGAGGTTTCCGTTCAGTTCGCGCACCGCACGGCGGAACACGTATGTCTGCAAGAGCTTAGGGTAGAGGAGGAGTCCCTCCGCATCAAGGCTGATCTTCGCGTCCTCCTGGTGGAGGAGAAGCTTGCGAAAGGCGCGGGAGGCGCGCCGTTCCAGGTCGTCGTTCGCCTCGCGAAACGTGGCGGCGGCACGGAGGAGCGACTCCCGCACGGCCGGATTGAGCCGCGCCTCGAGCCTCGGCACGATCTCGTGGCGGACGTAGTTCCGGGCGGCGGCGGTCTCGTCGTTCGTGGCGTCGCGACGATAGGGGATCGCGTGGCGCTCCACGTAGGCGAGCACCTGCTCGCGCGACACGCCGAGGAGCGGTCGGACGACCTTCACGCCCTGCACGCGGGATTTCGCCGCCATGCCGGCGAGACCTCGGAGTCCCGCGCCGCGGACGAGACGGAGGAGGAGCGTTTCCGCCTGATCGTCGGCGGTGTGCGCGGTGAGGACGCGATCGGCCCCGCGGCTCGCCGCGATCTCCCGGAGCGCGGCGTAGCGGGCGCGGCGCGCCTCCGCTTCCACGGCGGCCCCGCCGGCGGCGCGGGCCCGCGCGCCGGCGGGGAGCGCCGCGGCGCGAACCACCGCCTCCGCGCCCCACGACGTGGCCTCGGTCCGAACGAACTCGGCGTCTTCATCGGACTCGGCGCCGCGAAGGCCGTGATTCACGTGCGCCGCGACGATGCGAGGGGCGGCCGCGTCGTCCACGTCGGGCCGCCCGAGGCGACCGGCGCCTTTCGCCCACTCCAGCATGAAATGGAGGAGCGCCATCGAGTCGGGCCCGCCCGAAACGGCCACCACGATCGGAGCGCCCGTTTCGGCGCCCCCGCGCAGGAGTCCGCCGTCGGAAATGGCGTGGGCGGCCATCCGTTCGAGCGTGGCGTCGCGTGGGTTCGGACGAGTCGTCATAGGACCTTCCATGGTATCACGCGACCTTCCTTATGCCCTGCTCGCGCCGGTGAAGGTGCCAGGGTGGCAGGTGGCCGGGTGCCAGATTGGCAGCGAATCGGATTCGACTCCCGCCCCCGCGCCTCCCGACGGTCGGCTAATTGATTGTAGCGCTTTAAATTACTATCTGTTCGCATCCCTCCCCTCGATGGCACATGGATTGCGTTTCTCTCCGTAGCTTCATGGCTTCGGGTCCGTAGGGGCCCATGCGTCTTTCGGTGGGCGGACACTCAATGGAAGGAGATTTCGTAATGTCGTCGTATCCGGATCATCGGACCCTCTACCGGCTCCCGTGGAGCCTTCCCGACAATCCGATCGTGTGGCTGGAGGCGACGGAGGCCTGCAATCTCTATTGCGAGGGCTGCTACCGCGCGCACGTTCCGGGAGGGCACAAGTCGCTCGCGACGATCGAGGAGGAGCTGCGGACGTTCGCGCGCTTCCGGTCGTTCGACGGCGTCTCCATCGCCGGCGGCGATCCCTTGACGCATCCGGAGGTCGTGGAGATCGTCCGCATGGTCGCCCGCCTCGGCTACAAGCCGATCGTCAACACGAACGGACTCGCGCTCGACGACGCGCTCCTCCTGCGTCTCAAGGAAGCCGGCGTCGGCGGCTTCACCTTCCACATCGACAGCAAGCAGACGCGGCCCGGCTGGAAGAAGAAGAGCGAGATCGAGCTGAACGAACTCCGGCAGGACTTCGCGAATCGCGTCGCCGCGCTGGGCGACATCTCCTGCGCCTTCAACGCCACGGTCTACGACGACACGCTCCGCTACGTGCCCGACGTCCTGGCGTGGGCCCGGAGCCAGATCGACAAGGTGAACGTGGTCGTCTTCATCGCCTATCGCCAGGCCGCGGGCGAGTACGCCGAGACGATGGACTTCTACGTCGGCGGGAAGCCGATTCCGATGTCGTCGCTCGTCTATAGCCGGCCCACCGGGGAACAGCGGCTCGACATCTCCTCGCGCGACATCGTGGCCGAAATCCGGACGCGCTTTCCCGACTTCTCTCCCTGCGCGTATCTGAACGGCACGGAGAAGGCCGACTCGCTCAAGTGGCTCCTGACGACCGCCATCGGAACGCCGGAGAAGGTCTACGGCTACGCCGGGCCGCGCTTCATGGAGCTCGTCCAGTCGTACGAGCATTGGCGCTACGGGCGCTTCGTCGCGTACGCCCATCCCCGGATGCTCCGCCGTGGGAGGCGCATCGCGGCGCTCGCTTCCATGATCGATCCCGGGCTGGGAGGCGCGTGGCGCCGCTACCTGAGCGAAGGGCTCTCGAATCCGCTCCGAGGGCTCCCGCGGCTCCATCTCCAGTCGACGATGATCATCCAGCCCGCCGACATCCTGGCGGACGGCCGGATGAACATGTGCGACGCCTGCCCCGACATCACGGTGCACGAAGGGGAGCTGGTCTGGTCGTGCCGCCTCGAGGAGAGGCTCAAGTTCGGCGGATTCGCGCGGGCCGTGCCGAAGGAGGAGACGGCGCCGGCGGCCGAGCCGGCGGCACCGGTCGCCGAGGCGGTGGGGGCGCCCGAAACCGAGCCGGTGGGGGCGAAATGAGGATGGTGGCGGCGCAGGGATTCGAACCCCGGACCAAGGGATTATGATTCCCCTGCTCTACCGCTGAGCTACACCGCCACGCGAGGCAAAGACTCTACGGTTCCGGGGTCGGCAGTGTCAAGCCGACCCCGATTGACACCCGCCCGTCCCCTGGGTAGAATCCCCAGCTACATCTTCACTTGCCGGTCGGCCGGCCCTCCGGCCGACACTACGAAGGAGATCTCCGATCCACATGGCTCGCACGCTCGCGAAGGGATTGATCGCCCTTCTGATGCTCGCATCCCCGTCCCTTGCGCGCGCCCAGACGCCGACGCCGACGGACGCCACGGCTCCCGCCACTCCCGTCGCCAAGCCCCGCATCGTCTACGAGAGCCTCGTCGGGTATGGCGCCGTCGGTTTCCAGGGCGGCGTCCCCATCTTCGTGGCCGACTCGGACGTCTCGGCCAACGCGACGCCGCGCCTCTCCGGCGACCTGAGCTTCTCCTACGTCTGGGACGACAATCTGGTCGGCGACCTCAACATCGGATACGCCTGGAACCGCCTCGGCGACGATCCCGAGCGCTGGATGATCCAGACGGTTCCGATCACGCTCGGCGCCCGGTACGTCATGAAGCGGCAGAGCCGGAACCGCCCCTACGTCGGCGCCGGCGCCGGCGCGTACATCTGGGCGATCCAGACCAAGGATCTCGGCGCGGCGAAGGATGACATCACCTTCGAGCGCTATCGGCGCGCGGACTTCGGGTTCTACGGCACCGCGGGCCTGGAGCGCCGGTTGTCGAATACGCTCACGGGCAGCGCGGACGCCGCCTATCACTACATCATGTCCGAGGACACGCACGACTTTCCGTCGGGCTTCAACGGCAACAAGGCGTACGTCCAATTCCGTCTCGGCCTGAAGTTCTACTTCTCGCTGAGCGAGCGGCTCGACCAGGGCCTGCCGGAGTGACGATGGACACCTTCGCGACGCCGCGAAACCGCATCGAGGCCGACGACCGGCCGACCGGCGGCCCGCGCGTCGTGGCGGAGCCGGCGCTCACGTTCGACGACGTCCTCCTCGTCCCGGCCTACTCCGAAGTCCATCCCCGCGACGTCGACACCACCACGCTCCTCACGCGCGACATCGCGCTGAACATTCCCGTGGTGAGCGCGGCCATGGACACCGTCACCGAGAGCGGCCTGGCCATCGCCATCGCGCGCGAGGGCGGCATCGGCATCGTCCACAAGAACCTCCCGGTCATGGAGCAGGTGGAGGAAGTGGACAAGGTGAAGCGCTCCGAGAGCGGCATGATCGTCAACCCGATCACGCTCCCGCCCGACGTCCCGATCGCCCGCGCCCTCGAGATGATGGAGAAGTTCCGCATCTCGGGCGTGCCGATCACGGAGGGGAAGCGCCTCGTCGGCATCCTCACGAACCGGGATCTCCGCTTCGCCAAGAGCACCGACCTGAAGGTCAGCGACGTGATGACGAAGGAGAACCTCGTCACGGCGCCGGTCGGCACCACGCTCGAGGAAGCCGAGAAGATCCTCCATCAGCACCGCATCGAAAAGCTCCTCATCGTCGACGACCAGTTCCAGCTCCGCGGCCTCATCACCGTGAAGGACATCCAGAAGAGGATCAGCTTCCCCCGCTCCTGCAAGGACCATCTGGGCCGCCTTCGCGTCGGCGCGGCGGTCGGCGTGGGCGCGGACGCCATGGGGCGCGTGGACGAGCTGATGAAGGCGGGCGTCGACGTCGTGGTCATCGACAGCGCGCACGGCCACTCGAAGGCGGTGCTCGACACGACGAAGGCTGTCAAACAACGGCACCCGAACCTCGGCCTGATCGTCGGCAACGTGGCGACCACCGAGGGAACGCGGGACCTGATTCGCGCAGGCGCCGATTGCGTGAAGGTCGGCATGGGCCCCGGCTCGGCCTGTACCACACGCGTCGTCGCCGGCGTGGGCGTGCCGCAGATCACCGCGGTCATGGATTGCGCCGCCGAAGCCGCGAAGGCGGGGATTCCGATCATCGCCGACGGCGGCATCAAGTACTCGGGCGACGCCGTGAAGGCGCTCGCCGCGGGCGCCCACTCCTTCATGCTCGGCAATCTCCTCGCCGGCACGGAAGAGAGCCCGGGCGAGACGCTGTTGCTCGAAGGGCGGACCTACAAGGTCTACCGCGGCATGGGATCGCTCTCCGCGATGTCGAGCGGGCGCGGCGACCGCTACTTCCAGGAAGGCGTGAAGGACTTGAAGAAACTCGTCGCGGAGGGGATCGAGGCGCGCGTCCCGTACAAGGGCCCCGTTTCGAACGTGATCTACCAGCTCATGGGCGGCCTTCGCGCCGGCATGGGCTACTGCGGCGTCACCACCATCGAGGATCTGCGCACCAAGACGCGCTTCGTGCGGATCACGCAGGCCGGCCTGCGCGAAAGCCACCCGCACGACCTCACCATCACCAAGGAAGCCCCGAACTACGAGATTCGGTAGGGCCCGGCGCCACGAACGTGGCCCGGCGCTCGTTTAGGCGTTACTTCACCCGCCCCACGAGCCGCAGCAATCCGTCCAGGATCGTCAGCGGATGCGGCGGGCATCCCGGGATGAAGAGATCCACCGGCACCGTCGAGGCCGCGCCGTTCGCCACCTCGGGAAGTCCGACGAACGGTCCTCCGGCGATGGCGCAGGCGCCGACCGCGATCACGATCCTGGGATCGGGGACGGCGGCGTAGGTTTCCTGCAGCGCCGAGTGCATGTTCCGCGTCACGGGGCCGGTGATGAGAAGTCCGTCGGCGTGTCGCGGCGACGCCACGAACTGGATTCCGAAGCGGCCGAGATCCCAGCCGATCGTGCCGAGGACGTTCGTGTCGGCCTCGCAGCCGTTGCATCCGCCGGCGCTCACCTGGCGCAGGCGAAGCGATCGGCCGAGGAGCGAGCGCAGCTTGTCCCCGAGCTCGCCGGCGAGACGCACCTCCTCCTCGCCCGAGGCTCCCAGCACGAGATCGCCCCGCGCCCGCGCGGCCATGCGATAGTCGCCGTACTTCACGATCGCTCCCGCCGGGCAGACATCGACGCACGCCGAGCAGAAGACGCAGCGGCCGAGATCGAGTCGCACGGCCGCGCCCGCCGGACGCGAGATCGCCTCGGTGGGGCAGACCTCGACGCATTCGCGGCAGCCGTCGGCGCACTTCGACGCGTCGGCGCGAAGCGCGCCGCCGTGGCGGTCGGGGAGCGTCGGCGCCGGGCCGTCGGGATAGGCCATCGTCTCGCAACCGCGACGGACGCGGTGGCTCAGGATGCGGATGATCTCAGCCACGCCGCGCCTCCACGATTCGAGCCCGACCGCGACCTCGGCTCATAGATCGAACCCGCAGTAGGAGAGATTGAAGCTCTTGTTGCAGAGCGGGAAGTCGGAGATCGCCTGCCCGCGAAGCGCGAGGGCGAGGCCGGTCCAGTTGTGGAACGAGGGATCGACGATCTTGTAGCGGCGGAACCGCCCGGCGTCGTCGGTCACGGCGACGTGGCAGACCTCGCCGCGCCACCCTTCCACGAGCGAGACGGCGATCGAGTCGGGCGCCGGCGCCCCGACCGGGATCGCGAGGTCGTCCTCGGGGGGCGCCGCGAGCTGCTCCTCGATGTAGGCGCCGGAGCGCTGGATCTCGAGCCACCGCACCTGCGCCCGGGCCAGCACGTCGCCGCCGGGCCAGACCGAGACCGGGACCTGCGCGAAGCGATACCACCCAGCGGGGTGATCGAAGCGAACGTCGCGCACCAGGCCGCAGGCGCGGACCGCGGGACCGACGAGGCCGATCTCGTCGGCCATTTCGCGCGAGAGGACACCGGTTCCCTCGAAGCGCGCGCGAACGGAGGAGTCGCTCCAGAGCCACGCGGCCGCTTCGCTCACGTCGGCCATGGCGACGCGAAGCCGATCGCGGAGGATCGCCGCACGGTCGGGGTCGAGCTCCCCATCGCGCCGCACGCCGCCCGGCCGCACGAGCCCGCGGCCGAATCGATTCCCGGCGATGAGAGCCGTGAGGTTGAGGAAGTCGCCGCGGATCTTGCCGCAGGCCGCGGAGGTCGGGAGATAGGCCACGTCCCCGGCCAGCGCTCCGAGATCGCCGGTGTGATTCGCGAGCCGCTCCAGCTCGAGCGCGATGGCGCGGAGCCACTGCGCTCGAAGGGGCGGCTCGGCGCCGACGCCCGACTCATCGCCTTCGCCCGAATCCGCCAGCGCCTCGAGGACCGACGCGTAGGCCGTGGCGTGCGCGATGGTCGTGTCGCCCGCGACCGTCTCCATCTGGATCGCCGTCGCGCGATGGGGACCGCCGATCAGCGCCTCCTCCACGCCGCGATGCTGATATCCGAGCGCGATCTCGAGATGCATCACCTCCTCGCCCGCGCACTGGAAGCGGAAGTGGCCCGGCTCGATGATCCCGGCGTGGACGGGGCCGACCGCGACCTCGTGCACCTCGTGCCCCTCGACGCGGAAGAAGTCGCGCACCGCGGGCCCTCGGCCGTGATCGAGGCGGACCGGCTTTAGCCAGGGATGCCCCTCCGGCAGCAATCCGTGCTGCTCCCAGACCTCCCGCTCGAAGAGGTGGGCCTGCGCCCGGCGCGGCGTCAGCGCGGGATAGCGCGACGCCACCGGTTCGCTCCGCGCCACGGCGAGCGTGTTCTCGGCGTCGTACGCGAGCAGGGCGACCAACACC
>DASTKG010000015.1:0-26310 GCA_035716005.1 Candidatus Eiseniibacteriota bacterium | reverse complement strand
GATCACGGACGATACCTTCGACTATCTCGGCTCCCAGAACGTCATGGGGAAGGCCGGGGGGAGCGACCTGGAGGGGGGGAAGGTCACGTTGCCTCTCCTCACCGCGCTCCGGAACGCCTCCGAAAAGGACCGCGACGAGATGGTGGAGCTGATCCGGAACCGGGAATTCAGGAACGGGCACTGGCCCGACGTCGTTCGCTTCGTCACGGAGAACGGGGGCGTCGCGCTGAGCGAGGAGCGCTCGGCGGCGCTCGCGCGCGAGGCCGAAGCGGAGCTTCGATTCGTCGCCGACAAGACGGCCCGCGCCGCGCTGCAGGACGCCGTCCACTACGCCGTGACCCGCCGCCGGTGAGCCACCCCGCGAAGGCGCAGCTCTCGGCCCACGATCTCGCCCGGGCCGCGGCCCGGCTCACGCTGACGAAGCGCGCCGAGGACGTCGCCATTCTCGACCTCCGCGAGCTCGACGGCGTGGCCGACTTCTTCGTCCTGGCGACCGGCAACTCCGAGGTCCAGGTTCGCGCCATCGCCGACGCGGTGGACGAGGGAATGGACGCCATGGGCTTGAAGCCGTGGCACTCGGAGGGATACGAGGCGCGCCGCTGGATCCTCCTCGACTACGTCGACGTCGTCGTCCACGTCTTCCACGCCAAGGCCCGCGAGTACTACCTCCTGGACAAGCTCTGGGGCGATGCCCGCCGCGAAAACATTACCGATTGAGGTCTATCTCGCCGATCGGCTGACCGAGGCGGTCGGCCGGGCGGGCCTCGCGCTTCCCGACGGCGCGCGAATCGAGATCGAGGTCCCGCGCGAGGAAGGGCGAGGCGACTGGGCGAGCGCCGTCGCGCTCGTGCTCGCGAAGTCGGCCAAGCGTCCCCCGCGCCAGGTGGCCGACGCGATCGTCGCCGCGTTCGAGCCCGATCCGGGCGTCCTCGACCGGATCGAAATCGCCGGCCCCGGCTTCCTCAATTTCCACCTCTCCGCCGCGTGGCTCCACCGGATGATTCGCGAGATCGCGGCGTCGCCCGACACCTATGGCGCCACCGAGGCCGGGCGGGGCGAGCGCGTCCTCGTGGAATACGTCAGCGCCAATCCCACGGGGCCTCTGAACGTGGTGAGCGCTCGCGCCGCCTCGTTCGGCGACGCGCTGGTCCGGCTGCTTCGCGCCGCCGGCTACGCCGCGGACGGCGAGTTCTACGTGAACGACTGGGGCCTCCAGGCGGAGCTCTTCGGCGCGAGCGTCCGCTCCCGGTTCGCGGAGGCGCGCGGGCTCCCGGCGCCTCCGATCCCCGAAGAGGGATACGCGGGGAGCTACGTCGGGGAACTCGCCGCGACGCTCGATCCGAAGGAGGGAACGGCGTGGCTCGGGCTCGAGGAGCGGGAGCAGCGGCTCCGCTTCGGAACCTGGGCCATCGATCGGATGGTGGCCTCGCAGCGGTCGGCGCTCGAGACGTTCGGAGTCCGCATGGACCGGTGGTTCTCGGAGGGCGATCTTCACCGGGCGCGGGCGCTCGACATCGCGCTCGAGAAGCTGGCGAAGGCCGGCTACCTCGACGAGCGCGACGGCGCACGCTGGTTCCGCGCCACCGCGTTCGGCGATCAGGAGGACCGCGTCCTGGTCCGCTCGAACGGAATTCCCACCTACTTCCTGGCCGACACGGCCTACCACGAGAACAAGTTCGAGCGCGGCTACGATCGCCTCATCGATCTCTGGGGCCCCGACCACCACGGGCACGTCATCCGGATGAAGGGGATCCTCCAGGCGCTCGGCCACGATCCCGCCCGCTTCGAGGTCATCGTCCTCCAGTGGGTGAAGCTCCTCCGCGGCGGCGAGGTGGTGAAGATGTCGAAGCGCGCCGGGGAGTTCATCTCCATGGACGAGTTGGTGGAGGAGGTCGGCGTCGACGCGGCCCGCTTTTTCTTCCTCATGCGCCGGGCCGAGAGCCCTCTCGACTTCGACATGGAGCTCGCGGCCAAGCGGACGGAGGAGAACCCCGTCTACTACGTCCAGTACGCCCACGCGCGGATCGTCCATGTCCTCGACTACGCGCGGGGGCAGGGCGCTCCGGAGCCGAACGCGGAGAGCGCGGACCTCTCGCTCCTCTCGGAGCCGGAGGCGCAGGCCGTCATGCGCGCCCTGGCCGGTTTCCCGTCGCTCGTGGCCGCCTCGGCGAAGGCCCACGAGCCCCATCGCATCACGAGCTATCTCAAGGAGTTGGCGGCTACATTTCACGTGTTCTATCACCATCACCGCGTCGTCACCGCGGACGCCCCGCTCACCGAGGCGCGTCTCCTTCTGACCCAGGCGACGGGAGCGGTCATACGTCGCGCGCTCGGGCTCCTCGGCGTGAGCGCGCCGGAGGCGATGTAATCGAATGGCGATCGTCGTCGTAGGTTCCCTCGGACTCGACACCATCGAGACCCCGGCCGGGCGGGTCGAGGAAGTGCTGGGCGGTTCGGCCGCCTACTTCGCGCTCGCGGCGCGTCACTTTCTCCCGGTCTCCCTCGTGGCGGTCGTGGGGCACGACTTCCCCCAATCGGCGCAGACGATGCTCAACCATCCCGAGCTCGACCTCGCCGGCGTGGCGAGGGTGGAGGGGAAGACCTTCCGCTGGGAGGGGGTCTACACGCAGGACATGAACTCGCGGAGGACCCTCCGCACCGAGCTGAACGTCTTCGAGCAGTTTCGCCCCGAGCTTTCGGATCGCGTCCGGGCGCTTCGGAACGTCTTCCTCGCCAACATCGACCCCATTCTGCAGCTCGAGGTCCTGGAGCAGCTCGACCGGCCCCGGCTGATCCTCGCCGACACCATGAACTTCTGGATCCAGAACAAGCGCGAGGAGCTGCTGAAGACGCTCCGCCGGGTGCGGATGCTCCTCATCAACGAGGAGGAGGCTCGGGAGTTGACGGGAGAGCCGCTGACGCACCAGGCGGCCCGCGCCATCATGGAGCTGGGTCCGGAGACGGTGGTCATCAAGCAGGGCGAGCATGGCGCCTTCCTCCAGAACGCCGACATGTACTTCGCCTGTCCCGCCTTCCCGGTCGACAGTCTGGTCGATCCGACCGGGGCGGGCGACACGTTCGCCGGCGGATTCTTCGGCGCGCTGGCGCGAATGGGGCGGCTGACGGAACTCAATCTGCGGCGCGCCGTCGTCTACGGCGCGGTCATGGCCTCGTTCACCGTCGAGGGGTTCGGCGTCACGGGGCTCCTGCGCGTGGAGCGGGACGAGATCCTGCGCCGCGCGGAGGCGATCATGGAGATGACGCGCTTCAGCCTCGACGACACGTCGCGGCTGCTGCGTTGACGCGGCCATCGCGGGATTCGACGTCGTCGGATGATTGACGCGTTCGATTCGCCGGGGCCGACGCCCGATCGCCGCAAGTCCGTGCCGCGCGCGGGACGCTCCGCCGGCGGCGCGTGGCATGGCGATTGCGATGAACCCCGGCTCCATCGGTCGCCAGGACTCTCTCTCGGAGGAACTCGGTGCCGGCCATGACCGCGGCCCAGAAACGCCCGGCCTATCCGCGATCGCCCGGATTCCTGCATCGGGCGGCCTGGTACGTCGTTCCCTCCTTCCTGGCCGCGCTGCCGTTCCTGCTCGCGCTCTTCGGCGGACCGGAGATCAAGCAGGTGCGGTGGGATCTCTGGGGGATCGGCGTCTGGTTCGTGCTCCTCCTCGCGGCCGAAGCGCTGCCGATCCCGCTGCCGAGAGGCGGCACGGTGACGGTCGCTTCGATTCTCGACGTCGGGGCCATTCTCCTCTTCGGGCCCTGGATCGCGGGCGCGCTCGACCTGGCCACCACGATCCCCGCGCAGATGATCCTCCTGCGCCAGCGGGGAAGCGCGGCGGCCCTGAACGCGGGGCTCTACGCGTCGACCACGATTCTCGCCGGCGCCGCCTATCTCGCCGCCGGAGGCTCGCTCGGGGCGCCCGACCTGACGCGCGATCTCTGGCCCGCGCTCCTCGGCGGCTCGCTCTACTTCGCGCTCAACACGGGGTGGGTGAGCCTCGTCCTCGGCGCCAGGACCCACGAGTCGGCCCTCACCATCTGGCGCCAGCAGTTCCGCGACGGCGTGCCGCAGGCGGCCCTCGCCATCGGTTTCGGGCTCCTCTTCGCCCAGGTGCGCGTGGTGGGAGGAATCGGGGGCGTTCTTCTGCTCGTGGTGCCGCTCGTCCTGGCGCGGCACGCGCTCAGGCTCTACGCCGATCTTCGCGAGGACCTCGTCTCCTTCGTGCGCGCGCTGAGCGTCGCGCTCGACGCGGTCGATCCCTACACGCACGAGCACTCCGTCCGCGTGGCGGAGTACTCGGTTCGCCTCGCCCGGCATCTCGGGCTCCCGGAGTCGGAGGTGGAGACGATCCACTACGCCGCGCTCGTCCACGACATCGGAAAGATCGCCCAGCGTCCCGACGTGATCCGGAAGCCGACGTCGCTCGACGACGAGGAGCGCCGTCTCATGATGCGCCACCCCGAGGCGGGGGCGCGCATCGTGGGGGAGATCCGCTCGCTTCGCGCGGCCGCCGTCATGGTCCGCACGCATCACTGGCGCCCCGACGGCAAGGGCTACCCGCCGGGCCTCAGCGCGGCGGACGTGCCGCTCGGAGCGCGGATCATCAACGTCTGCGACGCGTTCGACGCGATGACGTCGGACCGGCCCTATCGGCGCGGACTCGCGCCGGCCAAGGCCCTGAACGAATTGCGGAAGCACGCGGGGACCCAGTTCGATCTCGAACTCGTCGTCGCGCTCGCCGAACTGCACGAGGTCGGACTCCTCGGGACGGATCCAGCCGAGTCGGAGCCGATCGTCGAGGAGGTCCGATGAACCGTTACGAGGACGCCGGCGTCAACATCCGGAAGGGCGAAGAGGCGGTCGCCCGCATCAAGGAGTATTGCCGCTCCACGTTCATTCCCGGCGTCGTCGGCGACGTCGGCGGGTTCGCCGGGGGTTTTCGCGTCCCGGGCGCCCCCGGGAAGGTGCTCCTCTCGAGCATCGACGGCGTCGGCACGAAGCTGAAGGTCGCCATCCTCTGCGACCGTCACGACACGGTCGGGTACGACCTCGTCTGCCATTCGGGAAACGACATCCTGGTGCACGGCGCCACGCCGCTCTTCTTCCTCGACTACATCGCCATGGGAGCGCTCTCCACCGAGCGCGTGGCGCAGCTCGTCGAGGGGATCGCCCGCGGATGCCGGGAGGTCGGCTGCGCCCTCATCGGAGGCGAGACGGCCGAGATGCCGGGGCTCTACGCGCCGGGCGACTACGATCTCGCCGGCGCCATCGTCGGGATCGCCGACGAGAGCGCCGTGATCGACGGCCGCGGCATCGAGGCGGGGGACATCCTGCTCGGTCTTCCCAGCGTGGGGCTTCACACCAACGGATACTCCCTCGCGCGAAAGATCCTCTTCGACACGCTCGGGCTCGGCGTGCACGACCCCTATCCCGGACTCTCGGAATCGGTCGGGGACGCGCTCCTTCGCCCGCACCCGTACTACGGGGGCCCGGTCGCCGCGGCCCGCGCGGCCGGCGACGTGCGCGGCATGGCGCACATCACCGGCGGCGGCATCCCGGGAAATCTCGTCCGCGTGCTTCCGGAAGGAGTCCGCGCCGAGGTGGCGCGCGGGTCGTGGCCCGTTCCCGCTCTCTTCCGCGCGCTGCGGGAGGCGGGAAAGGTTTCCGAGGACGAATCGCTGGAAGTCTGGAACATGGGCATCGGAATGGTTCTCGTCGTGGCGAAGAGCGACGCGGACGCCGTGGAGCGGTCCATCGCGTCGGCGGGGCATGGAGTGCATCGCATCGGCTCGATCGCGGCGGGGCCGCGCGAAGTCCGAATCGTCGGCGGCTGATCTCGGCCGCGGGATCGTCGGCCGGGCCGGGGCCCGGTCGTGAGGGGAAAGGGAGGGGCGGATGGAGACGACCGCGCTCGCGCGCTGGACGCGCGGCGACGACCGGGACGAGCTTACGACCGAGGATCTCGCGCCGGAGGGATTCGGGCCGCACGCCGACACGCTCGGGCTGGTGGGGCGGAGTCCCGCCCTCCTCGCCCTGGGGGAGCGTCTCAGGCTTCTGGGGAAGAGCCACGCCACGGTCCTCGTGCGGGGCGAGACCGGCACCGGCAAGGAGCTCATCGCCCGCGCGCTCCACAGGCTGAGCCCTCGGGCCGACCGCCCCTTCCTCCCTCACAACTTCGCCTCCATCCCCGACACGCTCGTCGAGAGCGAACTCTTCGGTCATGCGCGGGGATCGTTCACCGGCGCCCACGCCGACCGGGCCGGACTCTTCGAGCAGGCGAGCGGCGGAACGCTCTTCCTCGACGAGATCGGCGACGCGAGCCCCGGCGTCCAGAGCCGCCTCCTCCGCGTGCTGCAGGAGGGGGAGATCCGGCGCGTGGGGGATCACCGCGCGCGCCGGGTCGACGTGCGGATCGTGGCGGCGACGCACCGCGATCTGGTGGCGACCGTCCGCGCGGGACGGTTTCGGGAGGATCTCTACTACCGGCTCCACGTCCTCGAAGTGAGCGCTCCGGCGCTCCGGGATCGCCGCGACGACGTGCCGCTCCTCGCGGCGCACGTGCTGAAGCGGCTCCGCGATCGCGAGGCGCTCGACGTGGCGGGAATCTCGCGCGGCGCCGTTCGGCGGCTGGTGGCGCACGACTGGCCGGGGAACGTGCGGGAACTGGAAGCCGTCCTGACTCGCGCGGCGCACGTCGTGGCGCCGGGGGAATCGATCCGGGAAGCGTCGCTCGGCGACGTCGTGGCGAAGGGAACGGGGTGGGTGCGGGATCGGCCGGAGGCGCTTCGCGAGAAGACGAGGGCCTTCGAGGCCGGCGTCATCGAGCACGCGCTGAAACGTCACGGCGGGAACCGCACGCGCGCGGCGCGCGAGCTCGGCATGACGCGGCAGGGCCTCTGGAAGAAGATCCGCCGCCTTCGCCCGGGAGCGAGCGCCGAGGAAACGCCGGCCGAGCCGGCGGAGGCCGACGCGTCGGCGGCGTCCATGGCGCCCGCGAGCTCCGCGACGCCCGCGACGGGGGATTGGCCTTGATTTCGATGCGGGGCGCGGCCGATACTCGCCCCGCGTTCTCCTCGTCGACCTGAACCGAATTCCGGAGAATCCGCCGTGGAAAAAAGCCCCCTTCGCCTCGGCATCATAGGCGTCGGACTCGTCTCACAGATCAACCATCTTCCCGCCCTGAAGAAGCGCCGTGACGCCGAAGTCGTGGCGATCTGCGACGACGATTCGGAGAAGGCGCGCGGCGTGTCGCAGAAGTTCGGCATGGGGCGCGTCGTGTCCGACTGGGAGGCGCTGCTCCGAGCCGACGACGTCGACGCCGTCATCATCGCGACGCCGAATCATCTCCACGCCCCCATGACGATGGCGGCGCTCGGCTACGGGAAGCACGTCCTCTGCGAGAAGCCGCCCGCTCGGAACGCGGCCGAGGCGGTCCAGATGGCGGACGCCGCCCGGCGCGCCGGGAAGACGCTCTTCTACGCCATGAACAACCGGTTCCGCAGCGACGTCCAGGTGCTGAAGCGCTACATGGAGCGCCGGGAATTCGGGCAGATCTTCTACGCGAAGACGGGCTGGCTCCGCCGCCGCACCGACCGGCGCGGACCCTCGTGGTACCAGAACAAGCGAAGCGCCGGCGGCGGCGTCCTGATGGACCTCGGCACGCAGATGCTCGATCTCGCGTTCTGGCTCCTGGGGAACCCGACGGTCGCCTCCGTCACGGCCACGAAGTACGCGAACGATCCGCGCCAGGAGGTGGAGGACACGCTCGCCGCGCTTCTCGTCTTCGAGAACGGCGCGTCGCTCTCCCTCGAGGTCTCCTGGGCGCTTCTCCTCGAGAAGAACTTCCCGTACCTGAACATCTTCGGCACGCACGGCGCCGCGCTCCTGAATCCGTTCCGGATCCACAAGGAGCTGAACGGCAATCTGCTCAACGTGACGCCGGCGCTCGATTCGACCAAGAACATCTACAAGCAGTCGTACGAGGCCGAACTCGACCACTTCATCCGCTGCGTCACGCTCGGGGAGAAGCCGATCGTCACGGCGGACGAGGGGGTGGCGCTCATGAAGGTGATCGACGCCATCTACCAATCGGCCGAAGCGCGCCGGGAGGTTCGTCTCTATTAGCCCGCTCCGCGGGCTCCTCCTCGCGGCCGCCTCGGGCGTACTCCTCAGTCTCTCGTTCCCGTCGGCGGGCGCCTGGCCGCTCGTCTTCGTGGGCCTCGTCCCGCTCCTCCTCGTTCTTCGCTCCGGGGCGCCCGGTCCCGGCGAACCGGGGCCGGCGGGCCGCGCCACGCGGTGGGCGCCGTGGCTCACCGGGATCGTCGCCGCCTTCATCACCTTCATCTGGATCACGCGGCTTCCGTCCCACGCGATGACGCATCCGTGGCTGATCTGGCCCGGACTCCTCCTCCTCGCGCTCTACATCGGCCTCTACGTCGCGCTCTTCGGTTGGATCGTTCGGGTCGTCCGTCGCCGGCTCGGTCTCTCCGTCTTCTTCGTCGCGCCCCTCGCCTGGACCGCCACCGAATGGCTCAAATCGTCCGGGGAGCTCGGCTGCCCGTGGGGCGATCTCGGCTACGCGCTCGCGCAGCAGCCGGTCTGGATCCAGGGCGCCTCGGTCGTGGGAGCCTCGGGCCTCTCCACGTGGATCGTCTGCGTGAACGCGCTCGTCGCCGCCGCGATCGCGAAGTTCGTGTCGCGGCGATTCGTCGAGGCCGGGCTCAGGCTCGCGCTGGGGCTCGCCCTGGTGGCTCTCCCGCCGATCTGGGGCGCCAAGCGGCTCCGAGGCGCGCCGATCGGCGCGGCGGCGCCCTCCATCGGACGGGTCGCGCTGATCCAGCCGAACATCGCGAGCGACCAGAAGTGGAACCCCGCGTTCCAGGACTCGGTCGTGGAGTCGCTCTACGCCCTGACGCGGCGGACGGTCGAAGCCGACACGCTCCGGCTCGATCTCGTCGTCTGGCCCGAGACCGCGCTTCCGTTCTACGTCCGCCTCGAGCCGCTCAAGCTCCGCCGGCTCCTCGAGACGGCGCGGGAGCTCGGGACCCCGATCCTCGCGGGGTATCCGGACGCCCGGCTGAACTCGTCCGGCGACATCTCGACCCACAACGCGGCGGGTCTCGTCCTGGCGAAGGGCGCGATCGCCGGGCAGTACGAGAAGATCCATCTCGTGCCGTTCGGGGAACGGATCCCGTTCCAGGGGCTCTTCCCGTTCCTCGGGCACTTCGATCTCGGCCAGGCCGAGTGGACTCCCGGCACCGAGCGCGTCGTCTTCGCGGGCGCCGGGCCTCCGTTCGGCGTTCTCATCTGCTTCGAGTCGATCTTCGCGGATCACGCGCGGCGCTACCGGAACGACGGCGCGGCGTACCTCGTCAACATCACCAACGACGAATGGTTCGGCCGATCGGCCGGACCGGTCCAGCACGCCGACCTCGCCGTCCTCCGCTCCGCGGAACTCGGCATGGGCCTCGTGCGCGCGGCCAACACGGGGATCTCGATGATCGTCGATCCCTACGGACGGGTCCTCGATCGAACGCCGCTCTTCGAAACCGCCGGGGTGACCGGCTCGATTCCCGCGCCGCTTCCGCCGACTCTCTACGCGCGATGGGGCGACTGGGTCGCGTACCTCTCGGTCGCGGTCGTCCTCCTCCTTCTCGCCGCGGCCTGGTTCCGTCCGGTGGGCCGGCGCTCCGAACCCCTCGCCATTCTCAAGACGCCTCCCACGTTTCCGGGCGTCTGAAAGCCCTCGCTCGCCGCGGCCGCGCCCGACCCCGTTGACAGTCGTCGGGCCGGACGTGTAAAGTGTCGATCTTAGGTGGGTGGCGGCGCCTGTCGAGGCGCCGAAAGCCCGCCTCCGACGGCGCGGAGGAAGTTCGACGCGGTGCCCGGCTCTCCCTCTCTGAACCATTCAACCACGACACGACTCTTGCCGCGTCCGCGACACCCCGCGGCCTACCTGACGTTCGCCCTGGCCGCCGGCGCGGGAATCTCCTTCGCGCGGGGGCCGATCGTGCTGGCCGCCGTCGCGCTCCTCTTCGCGGCGCTGGCGCTTCGAGCGGAAGGGAAGCGCCTCCGCCACGAAATCCCCCTGCTCGGCCTCGCGGCGATCCTCTTTCTCGCGCACGCGCTCCTCGCGCGCTTCGAGCCGGGCGCCACGCGCGGCGCTCTCCTCCTCGCGCTCAGGCTCCTGGCGCTCGTCTACTTGACGCGCTGGTCGGTGCGCGCGTTTCTCCCCGGCGCGGCGCAGTGGCTCCTCGCGCTTCCGATTCCGTCCCGCCCGCGGCCGCTTCTCCTTGCGTTCGAGAGCGCCCGGATCGCCACCGCCATGCTTCCCCTGGCGGCGCGCGAGGCCGAGTCGCAGACGTCGGCGCTTCGCGCGCGCGGCATCGCGCCGGGCCGCGGATTCGGAGGGCGTTCCCGCTTCACGGCGGCGTGGCTCCTTCCATTCCTCGGCACGATGCTCCGGCTGGGCGACGCCCTCGCCGACGCGCTGCACGCCCGCGGGTACGTCGCGGGTGCGCGGCGCGCCGGGCTGCCGCGCGAGCCGTGGATCGCGGCCGACACGCTCCTGATCCTCGCCGGCGCGCTCCTCGCGGGAGGCTTGATCCGTGGGATCTGAGCGCCGAGTGGCCACCTTCCGTCTGGCGGTCGAGTACGACGGAACCGCCTTCCATGGATGGCAGCGCCAGAGCCGCGCCCGTTCGGTCCAGGGCGAGCTCGAAGCCGCGCTGTCCCGTCTGACCGGCGCGCCGGCGCGGGTGACCGGAGCCGGGCGGACCGACGCGGGGTGCCACGCGGCGGGGCAGGTGGCGAGCGCCACGGTGGAGACGAGGCTCGAAGCCGAGCGGCTACGCGCGGCGCTCAACGCCCACCTGCCGCGCGACGTTCGGATCGTGGAGGCGGCGGAGACGGCGGCCTCCTTTCACGCCCGGTTCGACGCGATGCGCCGCTCCTATCGCTATCTCGTCGTCGAAGGGCCGTCGGCGATCCACCGCGAGCGGGCGTGGGTGCGCTCTCTCCGCTGCGACGCGGCGGATCTCCAGCGCGCGTCCCAGGCGCTTCCGGGCGAGCACGACTTCGTCTCCTTCTCCAAGGCCAGCCCCGACACCGAGTCGACGCGCTGCCGGGTGACGCGGGCGCGCTGGAGCGGACGAGGCGGCCGGCTACGTTTCGACATCGAGGCGGACCGCTTCCTGTACACTATGGTTCGCCGGATCGTCGCGACGGTGATTCGCGAGGCGGAAGCCGGGCGCGGCGGCGCGGCGGTTCGCGCCGTCCTCGACGCGCGCGATCGAAGGGCGGCGGCGCCTCCGGCGCCGGCGCACGGGCTCTACCTGATGCGCGTGCGTTACCCCCGAGTCGGTTGGATCCCACGTGGGAGGATGAATGTCGTCGGCTAATCCCGTACCGCGCGCCGCGCGCGCCGGAGGACAGTGGTCCGCCGGAACGCTCGTGGCGGGCGTCGTGTTCGGACTGCTTCTTCTCGCGGCGCTGCTGCTCGGCACTCGCGCGACCAAACCAGGTCCCGGTCCCGACCCCGACTCCGGCACGCCGCTCTTCGCCGCGGCGCCGGCCGGAGTGCCGGCGCCCGCCGACACCAGCGCCCGGCCGGCCTCGATCGACGAGTCGCGCCGCACCGCCATCGTGCGCGCGGCCGAGCGGGTCGGTCCGTCGGTCGTCACGTTGAGCGTCGTGCAGACGCGGGTCGTCCAGACTTCGCCGCTCGGCGTCGGGGACCAGTTCTTCGAGCCCTTCTTTCGCGACATGGTGCCGCAGTACCGATATCAGGAGCAGATTCCCAGCATGGGATCGGGCTTCATCATCTCGCCGGACGGGTACGTCCTCACGAACGAGCACGTCATCCGGGGCGCGGACCAGATCAAGGCCATTCTTCCCGACGGTCGCTCCTTCGCCGGGCGCGTCGTCGGGGCCCACTCGCAGTACGACCTCGCGGTCGTGAAGATCGAGGGGAAGAACCTCCCGGTGGCTCCGCTCGGCACGGCCAACGATCTCATGGTCGGGGAGTGGGCGATCGCGATCGGGAATCCCTTCGGCTTCCTCCTGAACGACGCGCAGCCTTCGGTCACCGCCGGCGTCATCAGCGCCACGCATCGCGACATCAAGTCGCAGAGCGACGAGAACGGCATCTACAAGAACATGATCCAGACCGACGCCGCCATCAACCCGGGGAACTCGGGCGGACCGCTCCTGAACGGACGGGGCGAGGTGATCGGCGTGAACACCTTCATCTTCTCGAAGGGGGGCGGCGGCTCGATCGGCATCGGTTTCGCCATTCCCATCGACGCGGCGAAGCGGGTCGTCGACGAAATCCTGAAATACGGCAAGGTGCGAAACGTCTGGATCGGCGTGAGGACCTGGGAGCTGACGCCCTACGTCTCCGAGCGGCTCGGCACGACCGACCGAAACGGCCTCTACGTCTCCGTCGTGGAGAAGGGAAGCCCCGCCGACAAGGCCGGCATGAAGGTGGGCGACATCATCCGCAAGGTGAACGGCATCTCGATCCGCGACGTCCGCGAGGCGTACCGCGCCATCTTCGGCGCCAGCGTCGGCGATACGATCACGCTGACGGTGGACCGCGACACGAAGCAGATCACCTTCCGGCTCCTGCTCGAGGAGGAGCCGGGATGAGAGCGACGAAGGACTCGGAGGCCGAATGATCGCCCGCTACAGCCGTCCCGCCATGGCGGCCCTCTTCGACGACGAGACGCGGTATCGGATCTGGCTCGAGGTGGAGCTGGCCGTCACCGCGGCTCTCGAGAAGCGGGGCGAGGCGCCCTCGGGCGCGGCCGATCGGATGAGGGCGTCGGCGCGCGTCGACGTCGCGCGCATCGACGAGCTCGAAGCGACGCTCCGCCACGACGTCATCGCCTTCCTCACGCAGATCGGCGAGACGGTGGGACCCGACGCCCGCTACCTCCATCTCGGCATGACCTCCTCCGACCTGGTCGACACGTCGATGGCGATCCAGCTCGTCCGCGCGACCGATCTCCTCCTGGAAGAGGTGTCGGGGCTGCGCGAGGCGGCCCGGACGCTGGCGCTGAAGCACAAGGAGACGGTCATGGTCGGCCGGACCCACGGCATCCACGCCGAGCCGATCACGTTCGGGCTGAAAGTCCTGGTCTGGTACGAGTCGCTGGGGCGCGCCATCGCGCGGCTGCGGAGCGCGCGCGCCGAGATCGCGGTGGGAAAACTCTCCGGCGCGGTCGGCACGCTCGCGCACATGTCGCCCGAGGTGGAGGAGACGACGCTTCGTTCCCTCGGTCTCGGCGTGGAACCGGCGGCCACCCAGGTCGTTCAGCGCGACCGGCACGCCGCGCTCCTCTCCGCCCTCGCCATCCTCGGCGCCTCGATCGAAACGATCGCCCTGGAGATCCGCCACCTCCAGCGGACCGAGGTGCTGGAGGCCGAGGAGCCGTTCCGGGAAGGACAGAAGGGCTCGTCGGCCATGCCTCACAAGCGGAATCCGGTCAACTGCGAGCGGATCTGCGGGCTCGCACGCATCCTTCGCGCGAACGCCCACGCGGGCGCCGAGAACGTGGCGCTCTGGCACGAGCGCGACATCAGCCACTCGAGCGTGGAGCGGGTGATCTTCCCCGACTCCTTCCTCCTCGCCGACTTCATGGCGAGCCAGATGCGCGAGATCCTGTCGGGACTTCTCGTCTATCCCGAGCGCATGCGCGCGAACCTCGACCGCACGCGCGGCCTCGTCTACTCGCAGCGGGTGCTCCTGGCGCTCACCACGGCCGGGCTATCCCGCGAGCGCGCGTACGCCATCGTCCAGATGCACGCCATGGCCGCGTGGAAAGGGGAGCCCGATCTGGGCGCGCGTCTCCTCGGCGATTCCGAGGTCACGGCGGTCCTCGACCGCGCCGCCGTCGAACGCTGCTTCGAGCCGGGCTACTTCCTCCGCCACGTGGACCATATCTTCGATCGCGTTCTAGGAGCGACCCTTGCCCCCCACCGTTGATTCCACCCTCCTGCCGTTCGCCGAGGCCGACGCCTCGGAATTGAAAGGGCTCCTCGCGCGCGAGGGGCTGCGCCTGGCGCCGGGCGAGGTCGTCCGCATGCTGGAGCTCCTCGGACGCAACCCGACGCGCGTCGAAGCGACGATCTTCGACACGATGTGGAGCGAGCACTGCTCGTACAAGAGCAGCCGTCGCGTGCTCAAGGCCTACCTGCCGACCGAGAGCCCGGACGTCATCCTGGGCCCCGGCGAGGATTCCGGCGTCGTGAGATTCGGGACGCACGAGGGCGTCGAGTACGCGCTGGTCATCGCGCACGAGAGCCACAATCATCCGTCGCAGGTCGTGCCGGTGGAGGGCGCGGCGACGGGGGTCGGCGGAATCGTTCGCGACGTGAATTGCATGGGGGCGGAAGTCATCGGGGTGCTCGACGCGCTCCGCTTCGGCGATCCCGAGGGGCCGAAGGCGACGCAGGTCCGCGAGATCGTGCGCGGCGTGGTCGACGGCATCTGGCAGTACGGCGACCCGCTGGGCGTTCCGAACCTCGGCGGGGACGTCTTCTTCAGCGGACGTTACGACGAGAACTGCCTCGTGAACGTGGTCGCGCTCGGGCTCGTGCGGGCCGATCAGGTCGTCCGGAGCCGCGTCCCCGAAGCCGCCTACAAGGAGCCCTACGTCACGGTGCTCGTGGGGAAGCCGACCGACGAGACGGGATTCGGCGGCGCCTCGTTCGCCTCCGCCATTCTCGAGGAGGACGCCGAAGGGCAGCGCGGCCACGTGCAGGTGCCCGATCCCTTTCTGAAGCGGGTTCTCTTCGAGGCGAACCGCGCCGCGCTCGCCTGGCTCCACGCCCAGGGCGCTCCCTTCGGCTTCAAGGATCTCGGGGCCGGAGGCATCGCCTGCGTCTCCTCGGAGCTCGCCGCGGCCGGCGGCTTCGGGATGGACCTCGACCTCGATCAGGTGCCGACGCCGGAAGGGGAGTTCCCGTCCGAAGTGCTGGCCTGCTCCGAGACGCAGGAGCGCTTCGCCTTCGTCGTGCCGGAGCGCCTCGCGCCGCGGCTCCTCTCGATCTACAACGACGACTTCGCGCTCCCGCTCGTCTACCACCGCGCCCGCGCGGCCGTGGTGGGGCGCGTGCGCACCGACGGCCGCTACCGCATCCTTCGCGGCGGGCAGACGGTCTGCGACACGCCGGTCGAGGTCATCACGGCCGGCATCCAGCACGACCGCCCCCGGCGGCCTCGTCCGGCGGCCCCCGCCGAGTCGCCGCTTCCGCCGGTTCGGGTGGACGAGCACGAGGCGCTCTTCCGGAAGCTGATCGCGTCGCCGAACCTCGCGTCGCGCGAGCCGATCGTCCGCTACTACGACACCGAGGTGCAGGGCCGGATCGTGATCCGCGCGGGGGAGGCGGACGCGGGCGTGCTCGCGCCAATTCCCGGCTCGAGCCTCGGCGCCGCCATCACGGTGGACGGCAATCCGTGGTACGTCGCGGCGGAGCCCTACTGGGGGACGGCGCACGTCGTGGCCGAGTCGCTCCGGAATCTCGTCGCCGTGGGCGCGCGGCCGATCGCGCTGACCGATTGCCTCAACTTCGGAAATCCCGAGGACCCCGAGGTCTTCGACGAATTCGAGCGGAGCGTGCACGGGCTCGGCGACGCCGCGCGCGCGTTCGGGCCGAGGGGCCTCGATGGCCCGCCGGTCGCCATCGTCTCGGGAAACGTATCCTTCTACAACGAGTCCTCGACGGGCCGGGCCATCGAGCCCTCCCCGATCGTGGCGGCGCTCGGCGTCCTCGACGACTACAGCGTGGCGGCGAGCAGCGGGCTGAAGCGCGCCGGGAGCGTCGTCGTGCTGACGGGCGCCCGCCAGGCGAGGCTCGGCGCGTCGCAGCTGCGGCACGCTCTGACGGGCGAGACCGGCGGCATCCTGCCGGCGCTCGATTTCGACCTGGAGCGCCGGCGGCTCTACGCCGTGCTCGAGGCCGTCCGCCAGAAGCTCGTCCTCGCCTGTCACGACATCGCCGAAGGAGGGCTCGCGATCACGGCGTTCGAGATGGCCCTCGGCGGCTTCGCCTCGCAGGGCCTCGGGCTCCAGGTTCCGATCTCCTCGCTCGGCGGCACGCCCGCCGAGACGCGGCTCTACTCCGAGGCGCCGGGGTTCCTGATGGAAGTCCGGAAGGAGCTCCTGCCTCGTCTTCTCGCGACCTTCGAGAGCGCGGGCGTGGACGCGACGATCACGGGCCGCGTGATCGAGGAGCCCCGCCTGCGGATCCTCGACGGCGGCGCGACCCTTCTCGACATCGACCTGGCGGAGGCCTCGCGCCTCCACCTCGACGGCATCCGATCCTACGTGGAGTGAGCATGGCTCGCGCGGCGGTCCTCCAGATCCCAGGCGTCAACTGCGAATACGAGACGGCGCGCGCCCTCGAGGCGGTCGGCATCGAGGCGCGAATCGTCCGCTTCAACGAACCCTCGTCGGTCCTCTCCGAGTTCGACGCCTACGTGCTGCCGGGCGGCTTCGCCTTCCAGGACCGGATCCGCGCCGGCGCGGTGGCCGCGAAGCTCCCCGCGGTGGAGCGGATCGCGCGCGAATCGGAGAGCGGAAAGCCGGTGCTCGGCATCTGCAACGGCGCGCAGGTGCTGGTGGAGACGGGGATCGTGCCGGGCATCCATCCGGGCCGCGTCGAACTCGCGCTGGCGCCGAACGAGGCGCCCCGGCGTCCCGGGTATCAATGCCGCTGGATCCACGTGAGGGGATTCGAGGGGCCGGGCCGCGCGGTCTTCACCTCCGAGCTGCCGCTCGAGGAGATCGCGCCCCTTCCTCTGGCGCACGGGGAGGGCCGCTTCGTCACCGCGGATCCCGCCGTGCGCGAGCGGATCGAGGCGGAGTCGCTCGTTCTCCTCCGCTATGTCGACGCGTCCGGCCGTCCCGCGGCGCGCTACCCCGACGATCCGAACGGAGCGATGTTCCAGGCGGCCGGAATCACCAATCGCGCCGGTAACGTCCTCGCCGTCATGCCGCATCCGGAGCGCGCGGCGTGGCTCCGCATGATGCCCCAGGACTGGCCCGGCGCGTGGGGCGCGCGCCGCCGTTCGGCGATCGGCGACGTCGCCGCGCTCGAGGGGGCGGGGCCGGGACGATTTCTCTTCAGGTCGCTCGCGAAGCGCCTCGGCGTTCTCGCCCCGGAAGGAGCCGCCGCGTGAGCGCCGTGCTTCTCACCCGACTGAAGATCACCGACCTCACGGCGCTGACGGCCCTCGAGGCCGGCCGGCGAATGCTTTCGGAGGGCCTCTCGCTCGAGAGGCTCGTCCGCGAGGAGCTCTTCCTCTTCGAGCCGGCCCCGGGCGCCGATCCGGCCGACTTCGAGACGAAACTCCACGAAGCGATTGAAACGAGCAACTTCTTCGTGAATCCAAACAAGGAGCGCTTCCGGTTCCTCGCCTCGGGCGAGCGCGGCGAGCGCTGGAGTCCGCCGGAGGGGGCGTGGGGGCTCCTGGCCCGGCCGCGCGGCGACACGCGCGACGAGGGGCTGATGGCCCGGCTCTCGCGGGAGCATCCGCTTCCGGGCCTGGCCGCGATCCGGAGGGCCCGGGTCTGGTGGCTCTGGACCAAGGGACCGAAGGGGGACGCGGCGGCGGCCGCGGCGTACGAGCGCCTCGGGCCGCTCGTCGGGCCGTCTCGGGGACTCCTGCTGAATCCGCACGCGGAGGCCTCGCTCACGATCGCGGCTCCGGTCGCGTGGACCGACGTGGAACGATTCCTGGCGGAACCGGCGCCCGCGCTGGCGATCGTCTAGAAAGGGGACCGAAAGGGTGACTGGAATGACGGATCGGCGAGGCGGGGCGCACGGCGATCACCTGCGCGAGGAGTGCGGCGTGTTCGGGATCTGGGGCGCGCCCAACGCGGCGCGGCTCGCCTACGCGGGGCTCTACTCGCTCCAGCATCGCGGGCAGGAGAGCGCCGGGATCGTGACGACCGACGGCGGCGAGTATCGGCTCCATCGCGGCGTCGGCCTGGTCTCGGACGTCTTCTCGGGCGGCGCGCTCGACCGCCTTCAGGGCCACGTCGCCATCGGGCACAACCGATACTCCACGACGGGCGGAAGCCACCTCCATAACGCGCAGCCCCTCGTCGTGAACTTCCGCGAGGGGGAGATCGCGATCGGCCACAACGGAAACCTCGTCAACGCGCTCGAGCTGCGGCGGGAGATGGAGGAGCAGGGCTCGATCTTCCAGACGACCAGCGACACCGAAGTGATCCTCCACCTCATCGCGCGCTCCAAGTCGTCCGAGATCGAGCGGATGATTCCCGAGGCGCTGGCCCGCTGCCAGGGGGCCTACTCGCTCGTCCTCCTGGCGGGGGAGAAGCTGATCGGCGTGCGCGACCCGCGCGGTTTCCGCCCGCTTTGCCTCGGCCGGCGCGGCGAGGCCCACGTCCTCGCGAGCGAGACGTGCGCGCTCGACATCGTCGGGGCGACCTTCGTGCGCGAGGTGGAGCCGGGCGAGATGGTCGTCATCGACCGCGACGGCGTCCGCTCCCATCGAATCCTGAACGCCGAGCCCGCCCGGGCGTGCGTCTTCGAGCTGATCTACTTCTCGAGGCCGGACAGCGTCGTCTTCGGGATGAGCGTCGATTCGGTCCGCCGCCGCCTCGGCCGCCGTCTCGCGGAGGAGCACCCGGCCGGCGCGGACATCGTCATCTCGGTGCCCGATTCCAGCAATTCGGCCGCGCTCGGCTTCGCGGAGCGCTCGTCGCTCCCCTTCGAGCTGGGGCTCATCCGCAACCACTACGTCGGAAGGACCTTCATCGCCCCGGAGCAGATCTCCCGGGACTTCGGCGTGAACCTCAAGTTCAACCCGGTCCGGCGGATTCTCGAGGGGAAGCGCGTCGTCGTCGTGGACGATTCGATCGTCCGGGGCACGACGAGCCGAAGCCTCGTCGCCATGCTCCGCGACGCCGGCGCGAAGGAGATCCACTTCCGCGTCTCGAGCCCGCCGATCGGATGGTCGTGCTACTACGGCATCGACACGCCCAACCGCCGCGAGCTCATCGCCTCCTCCCACACGGTGGAGGAGATCCGGAAATACCTGAACGTCGACTCCCTCGGGTACCTCTCCATGGAGGGGCTCCGCGCCTGCGTCGAGCGGCCCGACGACCACTGCTACGCCTGCTTCAGCGGGGACTATTCGGTCCGCTTCGGGGCCGAGATGAACAAGCTCGCCTTCGAGCGCGGCGCCGCCCGGCCCATCGGGCAGACCTAGCGCCCCGCCCACTTCGCGTCAAGAACCCCTCCCGCCTGCCGATAGACCAGTGAGCGGATCGGCGCGCCTCGCGCCGCGCCGTGCCGGAGCGCGTCGCATCCCGTGACGCAACCATTCGTGGCACAATTACTTACGGCGGGTCCATCGCGTGACGACTGAAGAAGCCGGGGGGCGAAAAAGGCTAGGGGAGTACCTGACCGAGGCGGGGCTCATCACCGAGCACCAGCTGAAGGAGGCCCTGCGCCGGCAGAGGCAGACGAAGGAGCCGCTGGGCCAGATCCTGGCCCGCAGCGGCATGGTCACCGAGGGCGATATCTGCCGGGTCCTCCACCAGCAACTCGGCCTCCCCCTGATCGACTTCGCCGCCGTCGCCATCGAGGAGAGCGTCATCGCGCTCATCCGCGAGGACCTGGCCAAGAAATACACCGCGATCCCGATCGAGCTGGAAGGGCGGAGCACCATCCGCGTCGCGATGGCCGATCCGCTGAACCAGAGCGCCATCGACGACATCCGCTTCCAGAGCGGCTACTTCGTGAAGCCGGCGCTCGCCCCTCCCTCGGCGATCGTCGAGGCGATCTCGAAGTACTACCACATCGACGCCTCGGTGGTCGAAATCCTCGAGAACATCATCAAGGACGATCCGGTGAGCGAAGTGCGCGAGATCGTCGAAACGCAGCCCGACGCCTCGATCGAGGAGCTGATGAAGATCTCGGCCGGGCCGCCGATCGTCCGCCTGGCCAACTGGGTCATCACGCGCGCCGTCGAGATGCGGGCGAGCGACATCCACGTCGAGCCGCACGAGACGGGCGTCGGCGTGCGCGTGCGCGTCGACGGGCTGCTGCAGGACTTGGAGCGGCTTCCCAAGTGGACGCAGGGCGCGCTCACCTCGCGCGTGAAGATCCTCGCCTCGCTCGACATCGCCGAGAAGCGCCTTCCTCAGGACGGCCGGTTCCGCGTGGAGATGGAGGGGCGCCGGATCGACCTGCGCGTCTCGACGCTTCCGACGGCGCACGGCGAGAAGATCGTGATCCGCATCGTCGATCAGGAGCGCTCGGCGTTCCGCCTCGACTCCCTCGGCCTCTCGCCGGCGAGCTGGGAGAAGATCCGGGCCTACGGCCAGCGGCCGCAGGGAATCGTGGTGGTGACGGGCCCGACGGGAAGCGGGAAAACCACGCTCCTCTACTCGCTCCTCCAGAACATCCATTCCGTCACGAAGAACATCGTCACGGTCGAGGATCCGATCGAGTACCAGGTGGCCGGCGTGAACCAGGTGCAGGTGGACGAGAAGAGCAAGAAGACCTTCGGCGCCATCCTTCGCGCCATGCTCCGCCAGGATCCCGACGTCATGATGATCGGCGAGATCCGCGACGCCGAGACGGCGCAGATCGCCTTCCGCGCCGCCATCACGGGGCACCTCGTCCTCTCCACGGTCCACACGAACGACGCGGCGGCCGCCGTGACGCGCCTCGTCGATCTCGGTCTCCAGCCCTTCATGGTCGCCTCGAGCCTCATGGCCGCCATCTCGATGCGCCTCGTGAGGCTCCTCTGCCCCAAGTGCAAGGACGCCTACGTTCCGACGGGCGACGAGCTGCGCCTCCTCGGCATCCCGGCGCGCGACGCGCGCGACCTGGTTCTCTACCGTCCGCAGGGATGCGAGCACTGCAACGAGACGGGATACCGCGGCCGGACCGGGGTCTTCGAAATCCTCGACATGACTGAGAACGTCCGCCGCCTCGTGGCGGGCCACGCCGTGGAGTCGCTCATCCGGCGGGCCGCCATGGAGGACGGCATGGTGACCATCGGGCAGGACGGGCTCTCGAAGGTCCTCGCGGGGGAGACGTCGCTCGAGGAAGTGCAGCGCGTCGTCTACTACGAGGAAGAGCTGGGGCACGTCTGCGGCGCCTGCCATCACACCGTCGCGTCGGATCACCTCTACTGCCCGAACTGCGGCACGCCGAGCGCCAACGCCTGCGTCGCGTGCGGCAAACGCGCCGATCCCGAGTGGAGCTTCTGCCCGGCCTGCGGCGCCCGCCGCGCTCCGGCCGGGGTTCCCGCGCCCGCTTCGGTGGAACTCGTGGGCGATCCCGCGACGCCCGGGGAGGATTCGGAGGGCGAGCCGGGCTTGTCCGTCCGCCCGCGGCCTTCGAGCCGGGCGGCACGCCCCGGCGCGAACGCGGAGACGACGCGCAAGGCTTGACCGGCCCGTCGGCCCTCCCTAGAATCCCCCGACCCTACGACCGCGACGGCATGACGCCGAAACGCGGGACCCCGCAGGGAGTTCCGTCACGGGGCCCATGTCCGTACACGAGATACGCCGCACCAAGCTCGACGCGCTCCGCGCCGCCGGCGTGGAGCCGTTCGCGTACCGATTCGACGTCACGCACCGCTCCTCCGGCATTCTCGAGGAAGCGGAAGGCCTGGAGACGGCGGGGACCGTCGTCCGTTTCGCCGGCCGCCTGATGACCAAGCGGGGGCACGGCAAGGCCTCGTTCGCCCACCTCAAGGATCGCGACGGACTCCTCCAGATCTACCTGCGCGAGGACGCGCTCGGCGCCGAGGCGTACGCCGCGGCGATGGAGTGGGACCTCGGCGACTGGATCGGCGTCGAGGGGCCGGTGTTCAAGACGCGCACGGGCGAGGTGACGGTGAAGGTGGCGCGGGCCGAATTCCTCTCGAAGGCGCTCCGCCCGCTGCCCGAGAAGTGGCACGGCCTCACCGACGTGGAGATCCGCTACCGCCAGCGATACACCGATCTCATCGTGAACGACGAGGTTCGGGCGGTCTTCCGCGCCCGCACGGCGATCGTCCGCGCGATGCGGGCGTTCCTCGACGGCCGGGATTTCCTGGAGGTCGAGACGCCGGTCCTCCAGGCGCTCTACGGCGGCGCCACGGCGCGCCCGTTCATCACGCACCACAACGCCCTCGACATGCCGCTCTACCTCCGCATCGCCGACGAGCTCTACCTCAAGCGGCTCATCGTCGGAGGGCTGGAGCGGGTCTACGAGATCTCCAAGGATTTCCGGAACGAGGGGATCGACCGGAGCCACAACCCCGAGTTCACAATGCTCGAGTTCTATCAGGCGTTCGCGGACTACGAGACGATGATGGAGGTCACGCAGGACCTGGTGGTCCACGTCGTCCGCGCCGTCCACGGGGCCACGGCGATCCCGTACGGCGAGCGCACCGTCGACTTCTCGCCGCCGTGGCGGCGGCTCCCGTTCCTCGAGGCGGCGGCGCAGGGGCTCGGACTGCCGTCGCTCCCCGGCGCGCTCGACGATCTCCGGGCGGCCGCGCGCCGCGCGGGCATGGCCGTCGATCCGGCCCTCGGCTACGGCCGCCTCCTCGACGAGATCGTCTCGGAAAAGGTGCAGCCCGGCCTCGTGTCGCCCACGTTCCTCACCGATCATCCGCGCGACATCTCGCCGCTCGCCAAGGCGAAGCGCGGGAATCCGGAGGTCGTGGAGCGCTTCGAGGTCATCGCGGCGGGGATGGAGATCGCGAACGCGTTCTCCGAGCAGAACGATCCCGACGCCCAGCGGCGCGCGTTCGAGGACCAGATGGAGCAGCGCAAGCGCGGCGACGACGAGGCGCAGATGCTCGACGCCGACTATCTGCGGGCGCTCGAGATGGGGATGCCTCCGACCGGCGGCGTCGGCGTGGGAGTCGACCGCATCGTGATGCTTCTCACGAATCAGCGCTCCATTCGCGACGTGATTCTCTTCCCCCACATGCGTCCCGAGGAGGAAGCGGGCGCCTGAGCGCCCGCGGCCGCCGGCTCCCGCACCGGAGCCGTCACGGCCGCTCCCAAACCGACCGATGGGTTACGTCCGCGCCGTCGCCTTCCGCTATCTGCGCTCCAAGCGCAGGCTCAATTTCATCACGCTCGTCAGCATGCTGGCGTCGGGAGGCGTCTTCCTCGGCGTCGCGGCGCTGACCATCGTCCTCTCCGTGATGAACGGTTTCGAGGACCAGGTTCAGCGGCGCATCGCGGGCACGAACGCCCACATCGCCGTGCTCGGCGCGGACGACACGCCGCTCCCGAACGGCTCGGCGATTCCCGAGGCGATCCGGCGCGCGCTCCCCGGCGCGGACGTCGCCCCCTTCGTTTACGGGAAGGTGATGGTGGCCTCGAAGTCGAGCGTCGACGGGATGGTGCTGAAGGGGGTCGAACCGGAGCTGGAGACGCGCGTCACCGACATCCTGGCGCACCTCGCCCCCGCGGAGGGCGCGTTCGACGGCGGCGACCTTCCCGGAATCGCGCTCGGGCAGGAGCTGGCGCTTCGGCTCCGGGTCCGGCGCGGCGACCTGATCGTGGTGAGCGTCCCGCGCGCGGAGCCGGGCGGAATCCTCGACGCGGCGCCGAACACGCGGCGGCTTCGCGTGAGCGCCATCTTCGAGTCCGGCCTGTACGAGTACGACTCCTCCTTCGGGATCGTCCGGCTCGAGACGGCGCAGGAGTTCTTCGGCCTTCACGACGAGGTGACCGGCTATCAGCTGCGCATCGCCGATCTCTTCCACGCCCGCGAACGCGCCGACCGGCTCGGCCAGGCGCTCGGGCCGTCCTATCGCATCACCAACTGGATCGACCTGAATCGGAATCTCTTCGCCTGGATGAAGATCGAGAAGGCGGTCATGTTCACGATCCTGGTCCTCATCGTCCTCGTGGCGGCCGTGAACATCGTCTCCAGCCTGGTGATGCTCGTCCTGGAGAAGCGGCGGGACATCGGGGTTCTTCGCACCATGGGGGCCACGCCGAACGGGATCATGCGCATCTTCCTCCTGCAGGGCACGATGATCGGGGCGGCGGGAACGAGCCTCGGCCTCGCGGCCGGGGCGGTGGTGTCGTTCGCGCTGGGGCGCTGGAAGCTCCTTCAACTCCCGGGGGAGATCTACTTCCTCGATACGCTGCCGGTGAAGATGGAGGCGCTCGATTTCCTGGTCGTCGGTCTCGCCGCGATCGCCATCTGCTTCCTGGCGAGTCTCTATCCGGCGTGGCAGGCGGCCCGCCTCCCACCGGTTCAGGCGATTCGCTATGAGTGAGGGGACGCGGGGCGCGGAGGGCGCCGTCGCCGCCGTTCCCGCGATCGAGGCCGAGCGCCTTTCCATGACCTACACCGGGGGCGTGGCCCCCGTCGAGGTGCTGCGCGAGGTCACGATGGCGGTGGCGCCGGGGGAGATGGTGGCGGTGGTGGGCGCGTCGGGCTCCGGAAAGTCGACGCTCCTCCACCTTCTCGGGGGCCTCGACATCCCGACGTCGGGGCGCGTCCTCATCCGGGGCGCCGCGATGACGGGGCTCGACGAGGAGGCGCGGTCGCGCCTGCGGGCGCGGGGCGTCGGCTTCGTCTTCCAGTTCCATCAGCTCCTCCCCGAGTTCACGGCGCTGGAGAACGCCATGATGCCGGGATGGATCGCGGGAGACGCCGCGTCCGCCGTCCGCGCGCGGGCGGAATCGCTGCTTCGCGATCTCGGCCTCGGGGAGCGCCTGGAGCACAAGCCGTCCGAGCTCTCGGGCGGGGAACAGCAGCGGGTGGCGGTCGCCAGGGCGCTCCACCACCGGCCCGCCGTGCTCCTGGCGGACGAGCCGACCGGCAATCTCGACCGGCCGGCCACGGAGGCGCTTCTCGAAATTCTGACCCGGTATCGGGCGGAAGAGTCGCAAGCCATTGTAATAGCGACACATAACCCGGATGTCGCGCGGGCGGCCAGTCGTGTGGTAGCACTTGAGGAGGGCCGTCTCCGGCCGATGAAACTATAAGATTGGCGCATCTAAAAGGGAGGCAGGGACGTACGCTGTTCCCCGAACCCTTCATTTCCGTTCGCCCGGGGCGAGAGAGGAAACCGTCGCCACATGCAATGCCAGCTCTGCGGTAAACGACCGGCGGTGGTGCATTTCACCGAGATCGTGAACAACAAGAAGTCCGACTACCACGTCTGCGAGAAGTGCGCCGAGGAACGCGGCTACCACGTGCCGCTCCTGAAATCGAAGTTCTCGGTCGGCGATCTCCTCGCGGGCATGGCCGACCAGACCGGACAGGGCGAGGAGACGAAGCTGGGGCGCGTCCAGTGTCCCCGCTGCAACCTCGTCTATTCGGAGTTCAAGGAGTCGGGGCGACTCGGCTGCTCGGAGTGCTACACGACGTTCCGGGCGCAGCTCCGGCCCCTCCTGCGCCGGATTCACGGAAGCACGAAGCACGTCGGCAAGGCGCCCGCGCGCGACTCCGAACGGGTCGCCTTGCGCCGCGAGATCCAGCGGCTCCACGAGGATCTTCAGCGCGCCATCGAGCGGGAGGAGTTCGAGACGGCCGCGTCGCTTCGCGACCGGATCCGAGCCATCGAGACGCAGGGCGGCGCCCCCGCCGCGGGAGGCGCGGCGTGAAGCTGACCGATCAGGCCCGGCTCCTCGGACGCTGGCTCGACGGCACCGGCCCCTCGTCGGACGTCGTCCTCAGCACGCGCGTCCGCCTGGCGCGGAATCTCAAGGACGTTCCCTTCACGCATCGCGCGCGCGAGGAGCAGCTCTCGATGGTCTACTCGAGCGTCGTCTCCGCCGTGCGGAAGACGCCCGTCCTCTCGACGTCGTCGTCGCTCTCGATGCGCGAGCTCTCGCCGATCGACCGCCAGTTCCTGGTCGAGCGGCATCTCATTTCGAACGACCTCGCCGACAACGGCCGCCTGCGGGGGCTGCTGCTCCTCCCCGACGAGACGGTCTCGGTCATGGTGAACGAAGAGGATCATCTGCGCCTCCAGGCTCTCGCGTCGGGGTTCCAGCTGCGCTCGGCGTGGGAGTCGGTGAACGCCATCGATGATGAATTGGGGCAGGACCTCGACTATGCTTTCAGCGACGAGCTGGGCTACTTGACGGCCTGCCCGACGAACGCGGGCACGGGGATGCGAGCCTCGATCCTCATTCACTTGCCGTCGCTCGTCCTGACGCGCCAGATCGGGCGCGTGCTCCAGGGGATCACGCAGGTGGGGCTCGCCGTTCGCGGGTTCTACGGCGAGGGGTCGCAGATCATGGGAAACTTCTTCCAGATCTCGAACCAGACGACCCTGGGCC
>DASTKG010000014.1:0-9895 GCA_035716005.1 Candidatus Eiseniibacteriota bacterium | reverse complement strand
CTGGAACGGGGTGCGGCCCGATTTGGGAGGCGCCGTCCTGAATCTCGCGCGCGATCCGAAGGGCCACCTCTGGGGCGGGCTCGTCCTGGGACTGAGCGAGGAGACCTGGGCCAAGCTCGACGAGCAGGAGAGTTCGCATCTGCCTCGAACGCGCGTGATGGTGGTGACGGCGCGAGGGCGCCGCGTCTGGGCCTACTGCTACCGGCAGCGCGTGCGCGGGCCGGAGGGCTGGCCCGGCGCGCGCTACCTGTGCGCGGTCCGCGCGGGCGCGAAGGGACTCGGCGTCACGGTCTCGCGCGACGTCGAGGCGGACGTGGCGCGGCTTCGCGCGGCGGTCGGTGGTCGACGAGGTTCCATCACGAAGTAGCGCCCCGAAATTCGCTGTTGCACGCCCCGAGTTCCGAACGTAAAGACTCAATTCTCGTTCGTTCCCCCCGACGCAATCCAACCTCGGACACATCCAAGGATCGTGCCATGAAGATCGGAATTTCATTCGATCCGAAGACGGGAACGTTTTCGAACGTCAGGCCGAGCGGCACGACGCTCTTCCGCGGGTGGCCCGATATCTCGGCGCTCCAAACGACGCCGAGCGGCGAGACCGTCGTCGCGTCCTTGCCGCGCTTCCGGCTCCCGGCGGGCGATCTCGAGTTCAGGATCAAGGCCCTGGAATCGCCGGGGACACGTCGTGGACAGATCCTGATTCCATTCATGATCTCCCCCGGTGAACGGTTTCGAAATCGGGCGAAGATCGCGTGGTTTCGCTGGTGTCGACTCATCCCGACGGATGTTCGCGGCCTCGTCGCGAGATTCCCGGGACGTCACTGGGAGCTCCTCGTCTTCCTCGCCCGCTGCGGGCGTCCCGCGATCGATCTCGCGAAGGCGAATCCCGCCTTGGCCTTCGCGCTCGCCCACGGCGGTCGATTTCGAGACGTCCGCACCGGCGAGATCCCGGAAGCGGCCGGGGCACTCCTGGGGCCGGGGAGAAAGCAGAAGGAGATTCTCGGCTGGCTCGGCTTTCCGGAGACCGAGGCGGCGAGGCGGCTGATGACGAAGGTCGTCCCCGCCGCGACCAGCGTCGCGTTTCTGCTCCGCCTTCGCCGCGCGCTTCACGATCCGGAGTCGGCCGACGCGATGGCGCGCCTCCCCCGCCTGAACGTGGGCGCGCTCCGGATCCTCACCGATCCCGAGCTTCGCGAGCGCGCGGGCCATCGCCTGCTGCTCGAGGTAAGCCGCGCACCCGCGGAAGATCGTCGGGCGGTCACGGGAATCCTCCTGCGACGCTCGCTCGAGCTGGCCCGCCGGCTCCTTCCCGCGTCGAGGCAAGACCTCTCCCCGGGCTCGATCGTCGACGTGAAGGAGACCTACAAGGGACTCGCGGCGTTCGGAGAGCGATTCGGGGGCGATCGGCTGGCGATCCGGTTCTCCCGCCCGCCGGTGCCGGGAACGAAGACGATCGTGCCGATCACCACGGCCCGGGAGTTGCTCGAGGAGAGCTGGACGCAGAGGCATTGCGCGGCCTCCTACGTCGAGCAGGTGGCGGAAGAGCAGGACATCTACTTCTACCGAGTGCTCGCCCCCGAGCGGTGCACTCTGATGATCGCCTTGGAGCGCGGGGACTGGGTCGCGAAGGAAGTCCGGAGGGCGTGCAACGGGAACCCATCCGGCGAGACGATCGCCGCGGTGAGGGATTGGATGGTGCGATTGACGGGACTTCCCGCGAACTGGACCTTGGCGCGGGAACTCAGGTACCTGGCGTTCTGATCGCGCGGGGTCGGGCTCAGGGCTCGTCGCGGTGATAGACGACCGACCACTCCACGGTCGTGTCGCGCCTCATCTCGTAGCGGAGGAGGAGCGCCGTCTCGATGTGCCCGTCGTCGGCGATCGCCCAGACGTGCCCGCCCGGCAGAAGGTAGATGGCCTCGGGACGGAAGGCCATCGTCCCGCCCACGACGCCTTTCGTCGGAATCAGCTCGGGATGGCGTAGGAGATCGGCCCGAAGCGACTCGGCCGGCGCCGTGAACCCCGCGCGGCGAAGCCAATCGCGCTCCACCGACTCGAGGAGATCGCGCTTCTCGCCGGCGACCTGTTCCACCGCGCCGGGAACGCCCGCCGTCCCGCCCGCCGGCGGCCGGGCCCCCTCCGTCGCCGCCTTCTCACGCCGCGCCGTGTCACCATCGTGTCGCGCGATGAGCCAGACGCTGAATCCGAGCAACGCCACCAGCACGATCAGGACGGCGAACCGGCTCCAGTTCATGCCGCGGCGCCCGGTTCCCTACTCGTCGACCCAGCGCGCGATGAAGAGGTTCGTCTCGTGCGACGCCGGATCGGCCCGATTCGACGACCAGACGATCCAGCGGCCGTCGGGGCTGAAGTGGGGGAAGCCGTCGAAGCCGGGGCCCGTCGTGATCCGCTCCTGCTCGCCGCCGCGCTTGTCGATCATCCAGAGATCGAACTCTCGAATGTCCCCGCCCTGATTTGACGACCAGATGATCCGATTGCCGTCGGCGAGGAAGGTGGGGCAGAAGTTGGCCGCGCCGTTCTTCGTCAACTGGCGCACGTTCGTGCCGTCCGATTTCATGACGAAGATCTCGAGCGCGCTCGGGCGGATGAGTCCCTTCGCCAGGAGCGCCCGGTAGTCGTCGAGCGCCTTGCCTTCGGGCCGGCTCGCGCGCCAGACGATCTCCGATCCGTCCGGCGAGAAGAAGGCGCCTCCGTCGTAGCCGGGCGTGCTCGTGATCCGCTTCACCCCGCCCGCCTCGTCCATCTCGTAGAGATCGAGATCTCCGTCGCGCATCGAGGTGAAGATCGCTTTGCCGCCGTGCGCGTTCCACGTCACCTCGGCGTCGTAGCCCGGCGAGTCCATGATGCGCCGCAGCCCCGTGCCGTCGGGCTTCACTTCCCAGAGGTCGTACGACGGATAGATGGCCCAGACGTAACCCTGCGACATGTCGGGCGCCGGCGGGCAGGAGTCGCTCCCGGCCTCGGTGGAGCCGAAGACGATCCGGTCCTGCTCGGGGTAGTCGTAGTAGCCGCAGGTGGTCCGCCCCTTGCCGCTCGAGATCATCTTCGTCTCGCCGGTGGTGAGATCCATCACGTACTGCTGGTCGCACTTGGCGCCGCGAGGCGTGGCCTGGAAGGTGATGTGCTTTCCGTCGGGCGCGAAGTAGGGCTCCGCGTTCTCGCCGCCGAACGTCAATTGGCGGATCTCCTTGAAGTGTTTCTCGCCGGGGAACGTCGCGGTGAAAGGGGTGCCGGCGCCCGGGGTCCAGTCGGGGCCGGGGCGCCCCTCGAAGAAGGGGGCGAGCGTCGACTTCGCCGAGTCGCCCGCGGCCGGCGCGCCCGAGGGCGGCATGGCGTGCGGGTTTTCCGGAGCCGCCGGGGTCGCGGCGGGCGGCATCGCGGACGGGGTCGCCGCCGCGGCGGCCGCCGGAGCGGCGGCCGGAGCCGCCGTCGGGGCCGGCGAAGCGCCCTCCCGGCTGACCGCGCTCCGATCGCCGAGCGTGGCGCGGAACGTCTGCTCCTTCCCGTCGCGGATCACGACGACGTCGACCGTCTGCCCCGGCTTGTGATCCTGGAGCGCGTAGGTCATGTCGTAGAGATTCGCGATCTTGGTGCCGGCGATCATCATGATCCGATCGCCTCCCTTGATCCCCGCGCGCTCGCCCGGGCCGCCCGCGCGGACGTCGGCGAGGAGGACGCCCCCCTCGGTCGACTCCATGGCGCGGAAATCGGGCACCGTGCCGAGGTAGGCGCCGTAGCCGCGGCTGTCGCCCGACATCGTGGGAGCCGCGGTCGACCGCGCGTAGACCGGCGCGGTGGCGGGCGTCGCGCCCGCGAGGTCGCCGACCAGCGTCTCCGCGAAGCGCGTCACCACGGCCCCGCCCACGGCGTTGATGAGCGCCGCGTCGTCGTCGGGCGAGTGGTACTGCGCGTGGGTGCCCGTGAAGAGATGGAGCACCGGAACCCCCTTCGCGTAGAAGCTCGTCTGGTCGGAGGGGCCGTATCCGTCGCCGCTCGCCGTGACCGTGAGATTCGTGACGGTCGCCGCGTGCTTCACGTAATCCTTCCACTGCGTCGCCGACTCCGCGCCGAGCGCGACGAGCGAGTCGCCTCGGAGGCGTCCGACCATGTCGAGGTTCACCATCGCCCGCACGGCGGTCATGGGGAAGGGAGGATTCTCGGCCAGGTAGGCCGATCCGGCCAGCCCGACCTCCTCGCCGGAGAAGAGCATGACGGCCACGGCGCGGCGGTCGTGCACCTTCGCGAGCGACTTCTTCAACGCCGCGCCCGCCATAAGCACGGCCGCGGTCCCCGACGCGTTGTCGTCGGCGCCGTTGTGGATCGCCTTCTCGTTGGGGCGCATCGAGCCCTGCCCGCCGTAGCCGAGATGATCGTAGTGGGCGCCGATGACGACGTACTCGCCGGCGAGGGAGCCCGCGCCGGGAATCAGGCCGACCAGGTTCTCTCCCTCCGCGAAGAGCGCGCGGATCGCGACGTTCCCCTTCACCGTGACGCCGGTCGAGGCGCGGGAGCGGGGCGTGAGGTCGCGATCGACCTGCTTCTGGAAGTCGGCGAGATCGATCCCCGCGGTCGAGAGCCAGCGCTGCGCGGTGGAGGTCTTCACCTGGATGATCGGAATTCCCGCGGGACTCTCGGGGCCGTCGTTCTTGAGCGCGGGAATCTTGTCGTTCCCCTCGTCCTGGAGCGGGCCCGTCGTGAAGACCACCGCCACGGCGCCGCGCTCCCGCGCCTGCATCGCCTTGTAGCGAAGCGCCGACCAGCGGCTCGGCCGCTTGCCGTCGAACGGGGAGCCCTCGTCCTTCTCCTGCGGCTCGTAGCGAAGGATGAGGGCCACCTTCCCCTTGAGATCGATGCCGTCGAGCTCCTGGTAGCCGAGGGGGGCCGCCTCGATGCCGTAGCCGACGAAGGCCAGCTCGCCGCTGAACGCGCCGGGCGAGGAGAAGCCGAGCGGCGTCCATTCGTCGTCTTTCAAGCCGTCGATCGCGTTCCCCGCGAGCTTCTCGACGCCGATCTTCACGGGGAATTTCTGGCGGTAGCTCTTTCCGAAGCCGGGCTTCAGACCGGCGCTCTTCAGCTGCTTCTCGATGTAGTTCGCGGCGAGCCCGATTCCCTTCGTGCCGAGGCCGCGTCCTTCCATCTTGTCGTCCGCCAGGATCGTCACCGATTCGAGGTACGCGGCGGCCTCCTTCTGGAGCGCCGGGTCGGGGGCCTTCGCGGGCGCGGCGGCGGGGGCGGTCGGATCGGCGGCGTGGGCCACGATCGCGGCGCAGCAGGCTGCGGACGCGACGAGCGCGAACGCGCGAACGAACGGGCGCAGCACGGGGATTCGGGCCTTCCGGGACATGCGGTTCTCCCTGAGTCGTGGTTGGGGGGGCTCGTTTCCCGCGATGCTACCAGGGGAACCCCACGGGTGGAACGGTGCGAAAGGAGAATGCCGGCCCCTCCGGCGGGAGCGGCTCCCAGGCCCCCGGCCTTGCGCCCAAGCCGACTCCACGCTATACCGAGGGCATGACACGGGGGCAAATCGCGGCATTCGGCGCGGCCGCGCTCTTCGGCGTCGGCATCGGCGTGGGCGCCTTCACCTTCATCTACGCGAAGGGCGCTTCCTACCTCGGCCACGACGCCGCGGCCTGCGCCAACTGCCACGTGATGTCGGAGCAATTCGCCGGCTGGGTGAAATCGAGCCATCGGTCGGTCGCGGTCTGCAACGACTGCCACGCGCCCCACTCGCTCATCCCGAAGTATCTCGTCAAGGCGGAGAACGGATTCCGCCATTCCCTCATGTTCACCACCGGCCGGTTTCACGAGCCGATTCAAATCACCCCGCGAAACCGCGCGGTCACCGAAGGGGCCTGCCGTCACTGCCACGAGGACATCGTCGAGCAGATGACGGCGCCCGAGCATTCGGCCCATCGCGGCGCCCAGGCGGTCTCGTGCATTCGATGCCATGGGGCCGTCGGGCACGCCGAGTTCACCGCGACGGGATCGCCGCCGCCGGGATGGACGCGGGGCCCGGAACTCCAACCGAGGACCGAACCATGAAGCGAGCCGTACTGACGACCGCCGTCGTGGCCGCCCTGCTGGCGATCGGCGCCACCGCACTTCTCGTGAACATCGTCGAAAAGAAGCGGGAGGCCCGAAACCCGTTCTATCGCGTCGTCGCGCTCAACGATTCCCTCGAGGACCCGGCGGTCTGGGGGAAGGATTTCCCGCTCCAGTACGACGACTACAAGCGCACGGTCGACCAGGTCCGGACCCGGTTCGGCGGGAGCGAGGCGGTTCCCCGGACGCCGACGCAGGCCGACCCCCGCTCGGTGGTGGCCGAGTCGCGGCTGGAAGAGGACCCTCGCCTGAAGACGATGTGGGCCGGCTACGCCTTCGCGGTCGATTTCCGCGAGGAGCGCGGGCACGCCTACATGCTCGACGATCAGACCTACACGGAACGCCAGGTCGCCGCGAAGCAGCCGGGAACCTGCCTTCATTGCCACGCCTCGGTCTACGTCCCCTACAAGCGCGCGGGCGGCGGCGATCTCATCAAGGGATTCGAAGCGCTGAATCATCTCTCCTACGCCGAGGCCCGCAAGTGGGTCACGCACCCCGTCGCCTGCATCGATTGCCACGATCCGGAGACGATGGCGCTCCGCGTGACGCGCCCCGGCTTCCTCGAGGGGATCCGGGCGCTCAAGGCGAGCCAGGGCGTGCCGAACTACGACGTGAACGCGATGGCGACGCGGCAGGAGATGCGCTCCTACGTTTGCGGCCAGTGCCACGTCGAGTACTACTTCAAGGGGCCCGAGAAGCGGCTCACCTACCCCTGGTTCCGCGGAATCAAGGTGGAGCAGATCTACGCCTACTACGACTCCGTGGGGCAGAAGGACTGGATCCACGCCGACACGGGCGCGCCCGTCCTCAAGGCGCAGCATCCCGAATTCGAGATGTGGTCGCAGGGGATTCACGCGCGTTCCGGCGTCGCCTGCGCCGACTGCCACATGCCGTACAAGCGCGTCGGCGCGCAGAAGATCAGCGACCATCACGTCCGAAGCCCGCTCCTCAACATCAATCACGCCTGCCAGACGTGCCACAAATGGCCGGAGGAGGAGCTGAAGTCGCGGGTGGAGGCCACGCAGGAGCGCGTCTTCGGCATGCGGAACGAGACGATGGACGCGCTGATCGACCTCATCGGCGACATGAAGCGCGCCCGCGCGGCGGGAGACACGGCCGCGGCGTACCAGGAGGCGAAGGCGTTCCAGCGCCGCGCCCAGTTCTACCTCGATTTCGTGGAGGCGGAGAACTCGATGGGATTCCACGCGCCGCAGGAGGCGCTACGGATCCTCGGGCAGTCGATCGACGCGTCGCGGAAGGGACAGTTGGCGCTTCGACCGAAGGTGGCCGGGCGGTAGGAACGAGCGGCGACGGCCCGACGGCCGCGGCGGCCGCGGCGCCTCGTCAGCGCTCCGCGATCGCGATGAAGTTGGTCGTCCGGAACTGCTCCAGCACTTCGCGGTAGGCGCCGATCGGGGCGAGGTATCCCGAGGGCGCGATCCGGAAGAGCCGGAATCGGGCATCGTGGAAGAAGTGCCAGTAGTCCCGAAAGAACGACCGCGTATCGATGTTGCATCCGCCGAACTCGAACGTGACGATGTCGATCGCTCCGGCGGCGAACATCGAGGCGGCGCCGACGAGGGCATCCAGCTCGTGCCCCTCGATATCGAGTTTCAGCAGGTGGATGCGGTCGATCGCGTGGGCGGAGCAGTAGTCGTCGATCGTGTCGACCTCCACCGTCTCCGACTGGCTGAAATCGATCCGGTGATGATCGAGCCTTCGTTTCGTGAGCGATGCGAGTCCCGATCCGGCCCGGTCGTAGTGCAGCACCGCCCGGCCCTTCGCGCGGCCGAGTGCGACGTTGTTGACGCGGACGCGCGGATCGCCCTCGAACGACCCCGCGAGGACCCGAAACGTCTCCCGCCCCGGCTCGAAGCCGTGAATCGACAGATCATTCGTCCCGACGTGGTCGAGAGCGAGCCGAAGGAATTGGCCCTTGTTGGAGCCGACGTCGAAGATGCAATAGGGCGGCTCGGCCTTCGCCCGGAGGACCCGGAACGCCGCGGCTTCGCCGCTCGACGACACCTCGTCGCCGGAACCGATTCCCATCAGGATTTGGGAGACGTGCACGTTCCGCTCGAGCAGGGCTTGGACGAATCGGTTTCCCGAGGCTCCGACCAGGACCCGTTTCAGCAACCCTCGAAAGCTCATTCTCCCTCGATCCGGCGCGTCATCAGAAGTTCGTCCGCCGCGACTTTCGGCCCGCCGGCGGGATCGGGGGCGATCGCCGAGAAGCCGAGGTGCTCGAGCAGCCGCCGCGAGCGGAGATTCGTCGCCTTGAGCTCCGCGTAGAGGTCCCGGACCCGGTAGTGCCCGCCGAGTTCGGAGATCACGCCCCGGACCGCCTCCCGCGCCAGCCCGCGACCCCAGAACCGGCTGCCGAGAACGTACGCGATCGACGCTCTCGCATCGGCGTGGACCGTGGCCTGAACGAATCCGATCAGTTCGGACGAGGGAAGGCGCACGACCCAATTCAGCCACGCCTCCCGCCCGTCGGGAGAGCGGCGGGTCTCCAGCTTCGTGAAGCGATCGCGGAGCCACTCGGCCGAGGGCGGGGGCTCGTTTTCGTGCTCGTAGATCGCCGGGTCGCTCAGCACGCGGAACATCTCCTCGGCGTGCGAGGCGACCTGCGGCTCCAGCGTCAGGCGGTCCGTCGCGATGACGCGCATCCTCAGCGCGGCGCGATGTTCTTGTTCGTGCGGAACACGTTCTGCGGGTCCCACTTCGCCTTGATCTCGGTCAGCCGCCCGAGCCCCTTGCCGAGCGCCGCCTCCGTCCGCTCGCGGCCGTCGTCCTCCGTCAGGAAGTTGAGGTACGTGCCGCCGGTCGAGAACGATTTCATGTCGTTCCACGCCTCGCGCGCCCACGCGACGTTCGCCGCGTCGTCGCCGGCCCGCTCCCAGGACGCCGTGACGTTGAACACGTAGCGCGCGTCGCGATTCCCGACGGGAGAATGATCCTCCCCGTGCCGGTTCAGCGCTCCGCCGAGCTGGAAGAGCACGACGGCCGAGTGGGGCGACCCGATCTTCGCGGCGTGATGCATGACCTTCTCGCAGAGCGCCGGCTCGATCGCGGGGAGATACTCGCTCTTCCAGTAGTAGCGCCGCCCCTTCGGCTGCGTCGCGTCGAGAAGCGACTGGATCTGCGCGTACGGGCGGCGCACGAGCACGTCGCCGATCGGCGTCCCGAACGCCTTGATCGGCGCGACCGCCTTCTCGCCCTCCTCGGGCGGTCCGCTGTGGCAGGCGAGGATCGCCACGATCGGCTTCGCGTGCATCTCTTTCGGAAGCCAGGGCGAGGGAGGCGCCGGACGGAGGAGCGCGACCAGCGTCAGCTCCGGAGGAGCCTTCTCGGCGAGCGACCGATAGAATTCGAGCACCGCGGGCGCCTCGGCGGCGGGCCACGCGACGACGCCTCCGACGATCTCCGGGCCGACGGGGTAGAGCGCGTAGTCGATGCCGGTCACGACGCCGAAGTTCCCGCCGCCCCCGCGAAGTCCCCAGAAGAGATCGGCGTTCTCCTCGACGCTCGCCCGCACGAGTTTCCCCTCGGCGGTGACCACGTCCATTCCGACCACGTTGTCCGACGTCCAGCCCCAGCGCCGGGTCAGGTAGCCGAAGCCGCCGCCCAGCGTGAGGCCCGTGACCCCGGTCGCGGAGACGAAGCCGAGGACGGCCGCGAGGCCGTGCACCTGCGTCTCGCGATCGACGTCGCCCAGGAGGCAGCCGGCCTGCGCGCGGGCGATCTTCCGATGCGGGTCGACCCAGACGCC
>DASTKG010000013.1:0-2124 GCA_035716005.1 Candidatus Eiseniibacteriota bacterium | reverse complement strand
CCCGCCCCCCGCTGTCGTCGATTGGATTCGCGCGAACGCCGTGCCCATCCGAACCGCCGAGGCGGGGCACGGATTCGACGACCTCGAACCGCTTCGAGAGACGATCGGCGATGCGCGCGTGGTCGCTCTCGGCGAAGCCACCCACGGCACACGCGAGTTCTTTCAGCTGAAGCACCGCATGCTCGAGTTCTTGGTGGCGCGCATGGGGTTCGACGGCTTCGCGATCGAGGCGAACATGCCCGAAGCGTTCGACGTGAACGACTATGTCCTCACGGGGCGCGGCGACCCGGAGAAGGCTCTCGCGGGCCTCTACTTCTGGACCTGGGATACGCAAGAAGTGCTCGACCTGATCCGGTGGATGCGGCGGTGGAACAACGATCCGGCCCACCGGACGAAGGTGAAATTCTACGGCATCGACATGCAGTACCCGACGCGCGCGGCGGGCAACGCGCTGGAGTTCCTGCGAAGGCTCGACCCGGCGGCCGCCGACAGCGCCGACCGAACGCTTCGCCCGCTCGCCGATCCCTACCGGACGCGCCGGGGCTTCGGCGCGCAGGGATCGGGCCTTCCGACGGCGGCCGCCGCGGACTCGGCGCTCCGATGGCTCGCGGCGCGACTCGAACGGCCCGCCGGTCGAGACCGGATGCATGCAAGCGACCGGGAGTTCGTGCGGGCCCGCCAAGACGTCCGCGTCGTCCAACAATGGCTCGATCTGACGTCGGCGAGCGGACCCGCGGCGAGGGATCGCGCCATGGCCGAGAACGTACAGTGGATCCTCGACACGGGCGAACCGGGATCGAAACTGGTCGTGTGGGCTCACAACGGGCACGTGTCGATGGCCGAGCCGGGCGCCGGGGCCGCGGGAATGGGCCACGCCTTGCACGCCGCGTTGGGGCCCGATTTGGTCGTCTTCGGATTCGCCTTCGATCGCGGCGATTTCCAGGCGGTCGATGCCGCTCCGGGAGGGGCCCGGGGCTTGGCGCCCTTCCATGTCGGCCCCGCTCGGTCCGGGAGCCTCGACGACGCCATGTCGCGAGGCGGAAATCCGATCGCGGCCCTCGACCTGCGGAGACTTCCAGGCTCCGGGGAGGCGGCCGACTGGTTCTCGCGCCCGCAGTGGACCCGATCGATCGGCGCCGTGTATGCCGACACGTTCGCGGAGCGGTACTACGCCCGCCTCGTGCCGACCGAGAGCTTCGACGCTCTCCTCTTCGTCGACTCGACGAGCGCCGCGCGCGCCAACGCGCGAGGTGCACGCGTCTCCACCGGCCCGAAGGCGGCGCCGGGCAACTTGGATTTCGAGCGGGGCGCCCTGGGCCAGCCCCCGCCCGACTGGACGGGCCCCATGCGCCTCGCGGCCGACAACTACCGCGCCGAGACCCGGAGGGACGACGCGAGATCGGGCTCGCTTTGCGGAACACTCAGGCGGATCGGATCGCGCTCCTATGGAGAGACCTACGGCGCGCTCGAGCAAGTGCTCGACGCCGCGCCGTACCGCGGCAAGCGAGTCCGCCTGAGCGCCCTGGTGCGCGTCGAGCCGGGCTCGCCGAGGGACGAAGCCTTCCTCCAGTTGCGCGCCTCGTCCCCTCCCGGCAAGCCCGGCTTTTCCGCCGGGATGGAGGAGACTCCGATCCGGGCGCGCGGGTGGCGCCGGTATGTCGTGGAGGGCGACATCCCCCCCGAGGCCGGCACCATCGCCTTCGGCCTCGCGTTCGTGGGGAAGGGCGCCGCCTGGATCGACGACGTCACCCTCGAGAGCGGAGCGCTCGAGAATCCCTGACGAGCGGTCAGAGCGCCCGCTTGTCCGGCCGCTGCCGCGCCGCGCGATGGATCTTCTTCCATCGCTCCTGCTCCGCCCGCCGCACCCGAGCGTCGGTCTTCGCGGCCTGGTGGATCACCTCCCGCTTCAGCTTGAGATAGCTCCGCCAGCGCCCCGCGTCGAGTGCGCCCGACTCCAGCGCCTCCTGGACCGCGCAGCCGGGTTCGCTCTCGTGGCCGCAGTCGCTGAACCGGCATCGCGCCGCCACCGCCTCCACGTCCTGGAACGTCCGCGACAGCCCCTCGTCGCCGTCCCACATGAGGAGCTCCCGCATGCCCGGCGTGTCGAGGAGCATCCCTCCCTCC
>DASTKG010000012.1:0-17728 GCA_035716005.1 Candidatus Eiseniibacteriota bacterium | reverse complement strand
GTCCATCTCGCCCTTCGAGTCGAAGTGGGGACACTTGTACTTCCCTTGGAGCGTCGGCATGCGGTTGTCCGACAGGGGCACCCACTTGCGCGTGTCCTCGAGCGAGGACCAGATCACGTGCCGGACGCCCGCCGCCTTCGCGGCGTCGGCCTGGGCCTTCGCCTGCGCCTGCTCCCGCTCCACCGAGAAAACCTCCCAGTAGTTCGTGACGCAGAAAGCGCCGTACGCGCCCTTGAACGCCGCGAGGAGCGACTCCGGCTTCTCCGAGTCGCCGGCGACGACTTCGGCGCCGAGCGCCGCGAGGGCGCGCGCCTTCTCCGACTGCGGATTGCGCGTGACCGCGCGGACTTTGAACGCGCCGCTCTTGTCGGCGAGGATCGCGCGCGCGAGGCCGCCGCCCTGGGCGCCGGTGGCGCCCATCACGACGATGATCTTGGAATCGGCCATGAGACGTCTCCCGAATTGAGGTGGCTAACGAATATCGAACGAAAGCATTCGAAGCTCGGATCGCATGCGGGCGCCGATCGAGGTCCAGAAGCGGGTCGCCGCCTCGTTCTCGGCCAGGACGCTGAGGAGGCAGCGCTCGATTCCGGCGGCGTGGAGCGCCAGAAGCGACTTCTGGACGAGAGCCGACGCGAGCCCCTGCCGGCGGTGCGCCGCGGCGATCGCGAGGTGGTAGAGATGGCCGCGGCGTCCGTCGTGGCCGCAGAGAATCGCGCCCGCGATCGCGGCGCCGTCGGAGGCCACCCACGAACAGCCGGGATTCCGCTCCAGGAGCCGCGCCACGCCTTCGATCGTGTCGCCCGGACCGACGCCGAGTCCCTCGGTCTCGCGCCAGAGATCGAGCACCGCCGGGATGTCGCCCCGCTCGAATGGGCGGATCGTGCTCACCGCCCCCAATCCTCCCGCGTGAGCGCCCAGCGTTCGTGGTCCCGCCAGCGGCCGCCGATCTTGAGATACCGGGGCGAATAGCCCTCCTTCCGGAAGCCGACCCGGCGCACGAGGGCTTTGGATGCGCCGTTCGCCGGCTGGATGTTGGCTTCCACGCGATGAAGGCGCAGCGCGCCGAAGGCTCGCCGCACCGCGGCCGCGAGTCCGGCCGTCATGTAGCCGCGCCCCTGGTGCGGCTCCAGCGCGTAGAAGCCGAGATAGGCGCTTCGGAACGGACCTCGGACGATCTCGGACATCTCGACGACCCCCGCGATCTCCCCCGCCGGCGTGAGAATGAAATGGAGCTCCGAACGTCCGTCCTTCCGGGGCGCCAGGTAACGGCGCGCCCGCGCCGGCGTCGACGGGGGCGAAGTCCAGGGGCGATGGAGCTCCCGGCTTCGACGCACCGCTTCCAGGAATTCCTTCTCCCGACGAAGGGACGCGGGCTCGAGTCGGGTGCGAACCTCCTTCGGGCGCATGCGCTCGGACCTACCCCGTCACCAGCGCGATGGCGAAACCGTCGTGGCCCTTCAAGCCGATCGTCTGGATCGCGGTCGCGGTCACGCGCGGCTCGGCCGCCATCATCTCGAGCGCGCGCCGCGTTCCCTGGACGGCCGTGTCGGCGCTCGTCGCGTCGAGCACGGAGCCCTCGCGCACGACGTTGTCGACGATGATGAGGCTTCCGGGCTTCGTCAGTCGGAGCGCCCAGGTGAAATAGTTCGGGTTGTTCACCTTGTCGGCGTCGATGAAGACGAGATCGAAGGGGCCGGCCTTCTCGGCCTGGAGCTTCGGGAGCGCCTCGAGCGCCGCGCCGACGCGGATCTCCACGCGGTCGGCGAGCCCGGCGCGGGCGATGTTCGCGCGCGCCACCTCGGCGTGCTTCGGATCGAACTCGAGCGTGATCAGCTTGCCGCCCGGCGCCAGCGCCCGGGCGAGCCAGATGGCGCTGTAGCCGCCGAGCGTGCCGATCTCGAGAATCGCGCGCGCGTTCCGAAGCCGCGCGAGGAGATGGAGGAGCTTCCCGTGCGTCGGCGAAACCTGGATCTCGGGAAGCCCGGCGGCCGTGCTCGACGCGAGCGCCGCCGCCAGCGCGTCGTCGTGGGGCGCCAGGAGGCCGGCGAGATAACGATCGATGTCGACATGGGACGGAGCGGACATGATTCCTCGCTTGTAGGGTTCAGGTCGGGTCTTGGACGGCCGCGCGGATTCGAGCGGCCGACCGACATCATAAACCACTCTCCCGCACGAAGAGCACCCCGACCCCGCCTTCGAACGTCGCGCGCGGGTGGACGAAATCGCGCGTCGCCTCCACGAAGCCGAACCCTTCGTGGAGATCGATGCTGACCCGGTTCCGCGCGTTGGCGAAGTAGTAGGCGCGCGGGCTCCGCGCGTCGATCCACTCGAGGCGGGCCGCGGTGAGCGCCGCGCCGACGCCGCGGCGCCGGTGGCGCGGGCTCACCACGACGCCGGAGAGATACCACCCCTCGGGCGCCACGTTCGCCGGAGAGCCGGGCGGCGGCGTGAAGTAGGACGCCTTCGCGAAGCCGATCGCCTCCGCCCCGAGTTCCGCGAGGAGAAGGAGCGCGCGCCCCGCGTCCGCCTCGGCCAAGAATGTCTCGAACCCTTCGAGCGCCCGCTCCGGCGCGATCCCCTCGCGCGCGGCCGCGATCGGCGCGAGACGCGGGAGATCCACGGCGCTCGCGGGACGAAGGCGAAGCCCGTCGGTCCCGGTGAGGGGCGGTTCCTCCGACGATCGGGCGCCGGGCGCGTACTCCGCGAACTCGCTCATTCGGAGCGTGGGGCGCGCGCCGCGAGCGCCAGCGCGATGCCGCCGAGAACCATCGCGGCGGCGAGGACCAGCCTCGCCGTGATCGACTCCGCCAGGAAGAGAACCCCTCCCGCCGCCGCCAGCACGGGCACCGAGAGCTGGACCACGGCGGCGCGCATCGCGGTGAGCCCTCGGAGCGCCGCGTACCAGAGGACGTAGCCGAGCCCCGACGCGAGCGCGCCCGACGCGACGGCGAGCCACGCCCCCGAGGGAAGGATCGCGACGTGCGGCCGCGCCACGAGGAGGACGCCGAGCGCGAGCGGCACCGAGCGCGCGAAGTTGCCCGACGTCTGCGCCAGCGGATTCGCCGCGCCCCGGCCGCGGAGGGAATAGATCCCCCACGCGACGCCGGCGACGGCCATGAGCGCCGCGCTCCGGAGCGGAGGCGCGGCGAGCCCGGGAAGGAGGAGGTAGACGAGGCCCGCGACCGCGACCGCCAGGCCGAGCCACTGAAGCGGATTCGCCCGCTCGCCGGAGCGCAGCGCGCCGAGAATCATCGTCGCCTGCACCGAGCCGAAGAGGATGAGCGCGCCCGTTCCCGCGCTGAGGCCGTTGTACGCGAAGGAGAAGGGGATGGCGTAGAGGAAGAGCATCGACGCCGAGGTCCAGGAGCCGTTCGACTTCGCGCCCGAGATCGCGCGGGCGCCCGCGGCGGCGGTGGCCGCGCCGTCCATGTCGCGCCGCGTCCAGGCCACGAGCAGGAGGAGCGTCGCGGCGCCCGCGCTCAGGCGAATCGCCGAGAACGTGGCGGCGTCGATGGAGGCGTGGCGGAGCGCGAGCCGGCAGAGAATCGAGTTCGCCGCGAACGCGACGAGCGCGAGGAGCGTGTAGGCGGCCGTACGCGCCCGGCCGCCGGCTTGTTGGGCGTGAGCCATCGAGGTCCCCCTAGGAGCGCAGGGTCGAGTATGGGACGAAACTCGGCCGCCACCAAGAGGTTCGCGGAATTCGTCGCGGACCGGCGCCGCCCCCCTTGACAGCTGCACAAATGTGCAGTATCTTCTCTCTCGTGAGCAAGAAGCCGAGCGCCCCGGGGGCCCGCCGCAAGAGGCCCTCCCCGCGTCGAACGGTCTCGGAAGAGGCGATGCTCGAGTTCATCGCCTCCTGCCTGAGCGAGCAGGGCCGCCCGCCGACGCTTCGCGAGATCGGGACGGAGTTCGGCCTCGCCTCGACCAATGGCGTGCGCTACTACCTCGATCGCCTGGAGCTGGCGGGGAAGATCCGCCGGGACCGTTGGACCTCGCGCGGCATCGAGCTCCAGGCGATCGAGGGGCGTACGCCCGAGCCGGCGCCACGCACGGCGGCCGTTCGAGGGCGTGAGGATGTGCCCGGTCCTCGCCCCCAATTCCATCGCGGAGGCGCCGGTCGCGCCACCGAAGGTGACTTCCTGGAAATCCCCCTGATCGGCCGCGTGGCCGCGGGGGCCCCGATCCTGGCGGAGCAGCACGTCGAGGACACGTTCATCATCGACAGCTCGATGGCCCGCGGCGGGAAGCACTTCGCCCTCCGGGTCCGCGGCGACAGCATGAAGAACGCGGGAATCTTCGACGGGGACGTGGTGATCGTGCGGCATGACGCCGCCGTGCGCTCGGGCGACATCGCGGTGGTCGTGATCGGGGAGGAGGCGACGGTGAAGCGCTATTTCCCGCGCAAGGAGAAGCTCCTCCTCTTCCCGGAGAACGACGACTACGAACCGATCGAAGTGAAGCCGAGCGACCCCGACGTGCGCGTCGCGGGCAAGGTGGTCGGCGTCTTCCGGCGTCTCGACAGCTGATCGCCGCCGCGCCCCGCGCGCGGCATCACGCCGTCCAAGCCCGCGCCACCCCCTCCGCCTTCGCGACGTCGTCCACCACCAAGATCAGCCGGTGATCGTGGTCGCTGTACTGCACCTCGATGTTCACGCCCGCGTCGGCCATGGCGCGCGCGATCTTCCCGAGTTGCCCCGGCACCGCCTGCCGCAGGCGCACCGTCACCACGTCGCGCATCGCCAGCACGCGGATGCCGGCGCCCTCGAGCGCGCGCCGCGCGGCGGGGCCGTCCTCGAAGAGGAAATGCGCGATGCCGAGCCCGTCCACGACGAAGACGCCGCCTCCTTCGACGCTCACGCCGGCGCGGCCGAGCGCCTCGCCCATCTCGGCCAGCGCGCCGGGGCGATTCTCGAGGGCGATCGCGAGGTCTTTCATGATCGAATTCTTCCGGCGCGGTTCGCGGGCGCTACGGCGCGTCCAAGAATCGCGCGGTCGTGGCGGCGCCTCCGCGAGCGAGGAGCTTGGAGCTCCGCTCGAGGAGCCGCTTGGCGGCGTCGCGGAGGCGCCGCGCGGGAACGGCTCGCCACCGCGCCTCGTCCGAAACGAGCGCGCGCGACTCGAAGAGCTCGCGGCTCAGATCTCTCGCCACGCAGTAATCGGCGAAGGAGTGGGGAATGGATCGGTCCGTTCCCGTTCGGCGCGCGAACATGACGACCAGATCGTGCGTGCTCGTGTCCGACATCGCGATCTCGGTGAGCTTCGCGCGATATTCCAACTCCGGCTGCTCCAGCTTCGGGAACTCCTTGTAGTCGGAGAAGTGCCGCCCTTCGTGCGCGAGGTAGCTCACGCGGAACGACTCCGAGCCGATGTCGTACGCCGATTTCAACGCGTAGAGCGAATCCTGGGTCGCCCAGCCGCCCGAGTGGGCGCGCCCGCACGTGGCGTAGCCGGCCCATCCCAGGGAGACGAAGTCGTCGAGAAAGACGACGTGGACGTCGATCGAGCGTTCGGGGAGCTTCACGCGATAACTCATGGGCGTCTGGCTCTTCCAGAGCATGAGCTCGTAATAGGGCGAGGTGACGCCGGTCAGCGCGAAGAGGCCCTCGCGCGAGATCGCGGCCTTGGCGCGCTCGCTCGCCGCGTCGAGGTCGTCACCGGGGCCCGAGCCCGAATCGGCCGCGGCGCCCACGCCCGGCGGTGCTGCGCCGAGGATCGCGTTCAAGTCGGCGAGGAGTCCCGCCTCGGCCTCCTTCGCCGGCGCGCGCTGGAGCATCGCCGTTTGCCAGTAGCGGCGATACGCCGTCAGGACGCGCCGGGAAACGGGGGGGAGGTCCTCGTCCTGGGGTGGCGAGGCGAACGTGCGCCTCAGGCAATTGGCCGCGGTGGAGTCCTTGGCGCTCCAGTGAGAGGCGTCGAGCGAGTCGAGGATCGCGAGCGCCTTGGTCATGTCGCCGCCCAACGCGGCGTCGTAGACGTTCGCGAAGGTCGCGGCGCGCGCCGCCGGCGGGAAGAGAAGGACGGCGGCCAGCACGAGGAGCGCGCCCCGCGCCGATCTTCCGCCTCGCCCCGTTTCGGCACCCCGTTTCATCGTCCGCCTCGCATGGAGGATCCCCCTGACGTTCATGGACTTCACGGCTTCATCATCGCCCAACCGGGCCACCCCTTGACAACTGCACAAATGTGCAGTATCTTCCTCTTGGTCGGGAAGAGAAATCGAACGGGTAAGTCGGCGAACGTGTTCCGGAGGCTCGACGGATGATCCATGCGCATTCGTTCCCTACAGCAGACAGCGGGTATTTCATGATCGAGTCCATCCACGACCCCATCGAAGTCATCGCCGTCTTCACCGGCGGCGTCATGAAGCCGGTCCGCTTCCGCTGGAAGAACAAGACGGTGAAGGTCTCCAAGGTGACCGGCGACTGGATCCGCCACGAGGGGCAGAACAAGATCCACTACTTCGCGCTCCTCGCCGACAACCAGGACTACTACGAAGTCCGCTACGACACGCGCGAGACGACCTGGCAGCTGACGCGGGTCTGGATGGAGGGGTAGGGCCGCCGTCCGCGGTTACCTCTGCAGCCACTCCTCCAGCGCTTCCGTCGACTCGAGGATCTCGAACGTGACCCCGTGGAAGTCGAGCAGCGCCTGCCCCATCCTCGCCATCCCATACGCCCCGATGCCGCCGACCATGATCGCGATCCGGCACTGGGAAAGGGGCGCTCGGTGGAGGCCGATGAAGGTCGTGACTCCGTGAACGAAATCGGACGAGGGCGTGCCGACGAGCCGCCGGTCGAGGAGAAGCTTGATGCCGGGGCCGAAGCGGGGATCGCCCATCACCTCGAGCATCACCTCGGTCCATTCCTGGAGCGACGGCTCCCCGGCATAGTGAACGGTCACGAGGCGCGCGGATTCGTCGAAGGCAAACGAGAGGTTCATCGGCCGTTCCCCCCACAGGAAGGGCGCGAATGTCGGCGCGAGCGCGCCGGGGTCCCGGCGCCCGGGTGCCCCCGAGCGGCCGGCGATTCAGGACCCCGAGTCTACTCCCGGGCCCGGTCCACGGAGTAGAGGGCTAATTCCTCCTCGTCGCCCGGCATCCGGATCGTCTTCTCGAACCGGAGGCCCACCTTCTCCAGCACCCCGATCGAGCGCAGGTTGTTCGGCACCGTGATCGCCACGATGCGGCGGAGTCCCAGATCGCGCCATCCGTGCTCCAGAGAGGCCGCGGCCGCCTCGGTGGCGTAGCCTCGCCCGACGTGGCGCGGGAGAAACGCGAACCCCACGTCGACGTCCTCGAGCGACTCCCGCTTGATCAAGCCGCAGATCCCGAGCGACTCGCCCGTCTCCCGCAGCGCCACCAGATAGAGCCCGAAGCCGTGCCGCTCGTAGTCGGCGACGTACCGGTCCACGATGTAGGCGCGCGCGTCGTCGACCGTCTTAAGTCCCCGGTCGCCGATGAACTCGATCCACGACGGGTCGGTCACCAGCTCGAGCATGAAGGGGGCGTCGTCGGGCGTGAGCCGGCGGAGCGAGAGCCGCTCGGTCTCCAGCACGTTCATGGTCATGGCAGCCGAGCGCCCTCCGTCGGCGACAGGTCCTTCGCGAAATCGGCTTCGAGAATGATACTCGCCCGCCCCTCGCCCGTCTCGTGCACGGTCGCGCCCTTGTGCTCGACGATGCTCCGGAAGCCGAGCGCCGTCCAGAATGCGAGCGCGCGGCGATTCTCCAGGAAGACCCGCGCCCAGGCGGCCCGATTCGCGGTGTCGGCGCGGAGATGGCCCAAGAGCGCGCCGGCCACTTCGCGGCCGTATCCGCCGCGACGGAATTCGGGTCGAAGGAGGAAGATCGTGAGCGCGACGACCCCTGGGCGCGGGACGTCCTCGCGGAGGTGGTAGTAGCCGATCACCTCGTCGTCCCCCTGGAGGCGGATCGATTGCATTCGAAAGCCGCGCGCGGCGCCGCGATCGCGCTCGCTCTCCTCGACCAGGGCGAGGATTTCCGCCGTCTCCACCGGCTCGAACGTGGGATCGAGCGAGGCGACGTCGGCGCAGGCCCGGAAGACCGCGGCCAACTCCGGGGCCTCGACCGAGCGGACGCTCGCGATCCGCGCCCGCTCGGTCCGCCACGCCTCCGGGATCGGACTCACCGCGACGCTTCCGTCACGTCGTCACGGCGGAAGAAGCCCCACGTCTCCAGGTCGTGGCGGACCCGGTCGTGGGAGACGATTTCGTAGCCGCAATGCCGATAGAGCGGGACGTTCCTCGGGTCCTCGGTCGTCAGCGAGACGCCGGTGGAGCCGGGATCGAGCCGCGACATCTCGTGCACCTCGCGAAGGAGTCGCCCGCCGAGGCCGCGTCCCGCGTGCGTGCCGAGCACGCCGAGCATGTTCACGTGGTACTGCGGCACGTCGAGCGCCGTCCGCCGCCAGACCGCGACGCGCGCCTCGGAGCGAGCCTTGGCCTCGGGATCGAGCTCCTTCAGGAGCGCGTCCCGAGCCGCCTCCACGTCCGGATGAGTCGGCGGTCCGCCCGGCCGCGTCGTGGTCGCGATCGCCACGACGCGCCCCGCCTCCTCGATCGCGAGGATCGGATCGTCCCGCAGGACGCGTCCGGAGACGAAGATGGCGATCAATCGTTCCAGGAAGTCGGCGTACCGGGCGCCCGGCGCTCCGATCATGTATCGCATGACCGGATAATTTCCGAACGCGTCGCAGAGGACCCGCACGGCCTCGGGCGCGCGCTCGCCGGAGAGGCGAACAATGCCGGAGTCGCCGGCGCCGGGCGAGCGGCCGCTCATGGGATCGGCTTCAGCACCATCAGGGCGAGACCCGCGAGGGGCGTGAAGAGCGCGACGGCGCCCCAGATCTCCCACTGACGCGCGAGCGCGTGGTAGGCCGCCGCGTCGAACGTCCTCGATTCGGCGCCCGCCGCCGCGATCGTTCGGAGCTTTCGCTGGAGCGGCGCGACGCGCGCCATGAAGACGAGACCCGAGATCGAGAAGAGGACGATCGTCCAGAGAATCCATCCGGTGTGAAGGATCGGCAGCCCCTTCGTCCCGGCGGCCGCGAATCCGAAGACGATGATGCCGATCACGCCGGGCATGGTGAAGATCCGGTCGCTCCGGATGATGCCGTCCATCGTGTGAGCGAGGATCGCGGCGTTGCGCGTCCGTACCGCGTGCGCGTGCCAGAAGAGTCCCGTCGTGATGTTGCCGAGGAAGGCGATCACCGACGCGACGTGGAATAGCTTGAACCAGAGTTCCATGGGTCCCCCCGAGCCCCGTGGCGTCCCCTCGAACGAGAGCGCTGCCTTCCGCGCGGGCCGAAGTGTACCATGCTCGCCATGCAGAGCCACGTCACCCTCCTTCGTCCCGACGGCCGCGGCCCCGACTCGAAGCGGGGCACCCGCGGGCTCCCCGCCGACCTTCTCGACCAGGTGCGCGCGCGGGTGCGGCTCCTCGCGCTCCTCATCTTCATCGCCTTCTCCTTCGACCTCGTCCTCTTCTCGATCCAGTGGATCGGCACCACCCTCTCCGGCGGCGCCGTGTCGGCCACCTTCTCCCGCTATCGCGACTTCCAGATCTTCAATCTCCTCGGCGCGCTCGCATCGGCCGGGCTCTGGGTGGCGGCCCGAGGGAAGCGCCTCCCGCCCGAGCGGCTCCACACGATCGGGCTCGCCTACGAGATCGCCATCTGCTTCCTGGTCGCCTTCATCTCCATCTGGTCCTACTACCTCGAGCACCGGCTCATCCCGAACATCACCTGGGTTCCGGCGATCGTCCTCCTCTTCCCTCTCATTCTCCCCGGGCTTCCCCGCCGCATGCTCGTCGCGGCCATCGTCGCCGGGGCCATGTCGCCCCTCGCCCTCGGCGCGCTCGTCGCGACGGGCCGCGTCATGGCGAGCCCCGAGGACTTCGTCCGGCTGAGCATCAGCTCCTCGTTCGCGATTTTCTTCGCGTACATGGGCTCGCGCATCATCTATCGGCTGGGCCGTGAGGTGGCCGAAGCTCGAGAACTCGGGAGCTATCGGCTGGAAGAGCGCCTCGGCGAGGGCGGAATGGGCGAGGTCTGGCGCGCGAAGCACCGAATGCTCGCCCGTCCCGCCGCGATCAAGCTCATCCGGCGGGAGCTCATCGGCGCCTCGGGCGCCGCCGGATCGGGCGCCGCGGCCGAGCGGTTCGAGCGGGAGGCGCAGGTGATCGCGAGCCTCCGCTCGCCTCACACCGTGAACCTCTTCGACTTCGGCGTGGCCGCGGACGGCACGTTCTACTACGTGATGGAACTCCTCGACGGCCACGACGCCGACTCGCTGGTTCGGCGCTTCGGCCCCCTTCCGGCGGAGCGTGTGATCCACATCCTGCGCCAGATCTGCCACTCGCTTTCGGAAGCGCACGGGCGCGGCCTCGTCCATCGCGACATCAAACCCGCGAACGTCTTCGTCTGCCGCTACGGCGAAGAGCACGACTTCGTGAAGGTGCTCGACTTCGGACTCGTGAAGGCGCTCGACGACCGAGAGCCGGGCGCCGACGGGGTCACGCCCACGCTCACCTCCGAGACGGTGGTGCCGGGGACGCCGGCCTTCATCGCCCCCGAGCAGGCGCTCGGCCGCTCCGGCCTCGACGGCCGCGTCGATCTCTACGCCACGGGATGCGTCGCCTACTGGCTCCTGACCGGGTCGCTCGTCTTCTCGGGCGAGACGCCGCTCCAGATCCTCCTCCGCCACGTGAACGATCCGCCCGCCCCACCCTCCTCGCGGACCGAGCTCCCGATCCCGCCCGCGCTCGAGCGGCTCGTCCTGGCCTGTCTCGCGAAGGACCCGGGCGCGCGGCCCCAATCGGCGCGGGAACTCTCCGACGCGCTCGCGGCGATCGATGGGGCCGAGGTGTGGAGCGAGGGACGGGCCCGCGCGTGGTGGGACGCGCATCTCCCCGCGGGGAGCGAGGGACGCCGGCTCTAGCGGCGCTTGGAAAGCTCCCGGTGGCGGCAGCAGGTCACGAGATGGTCGTTCACCATCCCCACCGCCTGCATGTAGGCGTAGACGATCGTGCTCCCCACGAAGCGAAAGCCCCGCTTCTTGAGGTCCTTGCTCAGCGCGTCCGACTCCGGCGTGGTCGCCGGGATGTCGCGCATCGTCTTCCGGCGGTTCTGGATCGGCTCCCCGCCGACGAAGCCCCAGAGATAGCGGTCGAAGCTCCCGAACTCCTTCCGCACCGCGAGGAACGCCTTCGCGTTCGAGACGGTCGATTCGATCTTGAGTCGATTGCGGACGATCCCCTCGTTCTTCATGAGCGCGGCGCGCCGCCGCGCGTCGAAGCGGGCGACCTTGGCGGGGTCGAATCGGGCGAAGGCGTCGCGATACGCCTCCCGCTTTCTCAAGATCGTGTCCCACGAAAGCCCGGCTTGCGCGCCTTCCAGAATCAGGAATTCGAAGAGGACGCGGTCGTCGTGCACCGGCGTTCCCCACTCGCGATCGTGATAGTCGAGCCAGAACGGCTTCTCGATCGGGAAGGGGCAGCGCGTCTTGCCGTCGCCGGCCGACGGTTTCGCCGGACGCGGGGGACTCATCGACCCTTTCTCCCGATCCCCAGGAGGTGCGAGCTGACACCGACGATCGAAGGCTCCGCCTCCAGAGCCCGCGCCACGTTCAGGAGATCGCTTCGCAGGCGCTCATCGCCCCAGCGTTCGTCGAAGTCCGAGACCATCCAGCCGGGCCCCTCGACGCCGAGGATCGAAACGTCGTGAAATCCCGCCGCCTCCAGCTCCGCGCGCAAGTCCTCGGGCCGGTGAAAGTAGGCGGTCGTGAAGTATTCCTCGTTCCCGGTTTCGTTTCGGTGCTGCCCGTCGACGAGGTCGCGGTCGCGGATCGCGACGAATCGCGGGTCGAGCGAGAGCTTGCGGGCCATCCCATCGAGCGCGGAGGCATAACGGGAGATCGCGGCCGCGACGACGACGCCCGGCTCGGCGAGGACCCGGTGGGCCTCGCGGAGGGCCGCCAGACGGTCGGAACGCTCGGGGAGGTGGTAGAGCGGTCCCATGAGGAGCACCGCGGAAGCCCACGCGTCGCCCTGCGGGAGCCGCCTCGCGTCGGCCACGCTGAGCGATTCGATCGGCCGCGCGCGCCCCGCGTTCCGACGCCTCGCCTCCTCCACCAGCCGCGGCGAGAGGTCGACCAGGTGAACCTCGTAGCCCCGGTCGGCCAGAAAGGCGGAGTAGGCGCCCGCGGCGCCGCCCACGTCGATCACGCGCGCCGGCGGCTTCGGAAGGACGCGGAGGAGGATCTCCTTCGAGCGCTCGAACTCCAGGCGCGAGGGGCCCGCTTCGAGGCGCGACTCTTCGGGGAATCGCGCGTAGTAGCCGGCGACCTCGGACGGTGCCGCCGAGTGGTCCGTCGAATCTGGGCGTCGTGACATGGCTCCCCTCCGCGGTGGCGCGCCGAATCGGGCCGGTCAGCCCCGCTCGAACGTGAGCGTCCGGGTGATCGGAACGCCGTCGGGCGTGTTCGTCTCGAGGCGGATGTAGAGGCGATTTCCGGCGACGCGAAGCTCGCGAGTCAGAGTCAGCCCGACGTTGGCGGGCACGATGGAGCCCTCGAGATGGACGGTGACGAGGCCCGCGCACGCGTCGACGGTGTGGGAGCCGAAGTAGGCGTCGTAGCCGTCCGCGGCGGCGCTGTTGTTCGCGCCGGGGACCGCAGGCCCCGCCGCGGTTGCCTGCCTCGCCGCGTCCGCCGCCGGCGCTCCGCGGTCGCGCCGGGAAAACTGCGCGGCGAATCGCGTCGCGGAGAAGGCGAGGAGGCCGAGCGGGTCGGCGCCCAGGACGGGATCGATCAAGCGCCGGCCCGAGCGGTCGTAGTCCTCGCGGCTGACGAGGCGCCAGAGTCCCACCACGGCGGCGGCGAGATCGGCGGTGGGCGGCGGTAGCGGCTCCGGCTGCATCGAGGTCCCCCCTGGAATCGGCGATTCGGGATCGGATGAGCCCCCGATGCTACGCCTCCACCCCCGCCCCTTGACAACTGCACAAATGTGCAGTATCGTACCCAACCATGAAGGGATCAACCCGGTTGCGGACGGAGGGATGACGCGCGGTGCGGATCGTGGCCCATCTCGACATGGACGCGTTCTTCGCGTCGGTCGAAGAGAAGCTGAACCCACAGCTGGCCGGGAAGCCGCTCGTCGTGGGGGGCGACCGGAGCAGGCGGGGGGTCGTCTCGGCGGCGAATTATCCGGCGCGCGAATTCGGGATTCACGCGGGGATGTCGATCGCCACGGCGGTTCGCCTCTGCCCTGACGCCGCCTTTCTCGAAGGCGACCCCAAGAAGTACGTCCACGTCTCGCTCCAGGTGCTCGATTCCCTCAAGGAATTCACCCCGATCATCGAGCCCTTCTCGATCGACGAGGCCTTCCTCGACCTCACGGAGTCGCCGCGGCTGGTCGACGCGCTCCGGGCGGGAGACGTGGACCGGAGGGATCCCGCGGCGATGCTGAACGCGGCGGGGGACGTGGCGCGCGCGATGCAGCGGACCGTGATGCGGCGCGTCGGGCTCTCCGCGACCATCGGGATCGCCCCGAACAAGTACATCGCCAAGATGGGGAGCGGGCTCGAGAAACCGCGGGGCCTCACCGCCCTCACCCAGGAGATGTACCGCGAGATCTTCTGGCCTCGCCCCGTGCAGGATCTCTGGGGCATCGGGGAAAAGACGGCGGAATCGCTCGGAAAGCTCGGCATCCGCACGGTGGGGCAGCTGGCGAAATTTCCGCGCGAGTTCCTGACCTATCACTTCGGACTGAACGGCGATCGCATGCGCGACGCCGCGTGGGGCGAGGACGACTCGCCGGTGATCCCCTTCTACGAGGGCGTGCCGGTCAAGTCGATGGGCCACGAATTCACGCTCGAGAGGGATTTGTCGGATCGGGTGCGCATCGGGGCGCATCTCCTCCGGTTGTCGGATCAGGTGGGGCGGCGCATGAGGCAGGACGGCTACCTCGGGCGAATCGTATCCGTGAAGTTTCGCGATCCGTCGTTCAAGACGACGATACGCCAGCGCGCGCTCCCCGAACTGACCGACGACGAGACGCAGATCCACAAGGTGTCGGCCGCGCTCTTCGACGAGAACTGGGACGGAAGGCCGATCCGGCTGATCGGCGTTTCGATGTCGGGGCTCGTCTCCGGCGCCGGGAAGCAGCGGGAGCTGTTCGACGCCGACGAGCATCGCAGGAAGATGACCGAGGCGGTCGATTCGCTCCGGGACAAATTCGGCGACGCCGCGCTCGTTCGAGCGGGCGCGCTTCAGTGGGGGAACGATGAGTGAGGCGGGGACGAAGACGATCCTCATCGGAACCTCGGGCTATTCGTTCCCCGATTGGGTGGGCCCCTTCTATCCGCCGGGGATCGAACGCTCCAAGATGCTCGACTACTACGCGCGCGAATTTCCGGCGGTGGAGGTGAACGCCACCTACTACCGCGTTCCGCCGCCCGCGACGCTTCGCGCGATGGCGGCGAAAACGCCGCCCGAATTCCAGTTCGTCGTGAAGGCGCACCACGACATGACGCACGAGCGCTCGCTGGAGCCGGCTCTCTACACCGCCTTCGCGAGAGCCCTCGATCCGCTCCTCCAGGCGGGGAAGCTCCACGGCCTGATCGCGCAGTTTCCCCAGTCGTTTCACCGCACGCCGGAAAACGAGGCGTTCCTGCTCGAGTTGAAGCGCCGCCTCCCTGACGCGCCGCTCTTCGTGGAGTTCCGCCATCGGTCGTGGGTGGAGGAGAGTGGCGCGGGCGGCGCGGCCCGAAAGGAAGACGCGAGCGACGAGGGGATCTGGCGGCTTCTCGACGAGGCGGGGATAGGCTACGTGAGCGTGGACGAGCCCGACCTCCCGGGCCTCCTGCCGCCGATCGCCCGCGTCACCGGCCCCGAGCGGATCGGCTACGTCCGCCTTCACGGTCGGAACCGCGAGAACTGGTGGCGGAATCCGGAGCGCGGACGGCCCGATCGGGGAGAGGGTTCGCGCGGCAAGGTGAGCGTGGGGAGCCGAGCGGCCGAGCCGGTGACGGCCGCGGAGTACGGGCCCCTCTTCGCCGCCGCCGCGCCGCCCTCCCCGGGGCCCTCCGGCGCGTCGAGCGACCGCTACGATTACCTCTACTCGGAGGCGGAACTCCAGGAGTGGGTCGCGAAGATCCGCGAGATGACGGTGAAAGCGAAGAAGACGTTCGTCTTCTTCAACAATTGCCACGTGGGACAGGCCGCGACCGGGGCGAAACTGATGCGGCGGCTTCTCGAGGGGGAGGGTCTCCTATGATTCACGCGCCGAAGCTTCGCCCGAACGGCACGCCCACGCTCTTCGAGCGCCCCCGCGCGGCGGGCGCCCCCGAGACGCTCGCGGAGTTCGAGGCGCTCCTCGCGGGCTTGGTCACGCGGGAACGGGGCCGCAGCGCGAGCCTGGGCGAGCGCGATTACAAAGACGTTCATGGCATCGGCCCGCGAAACGAGATCGTTCACCTGGAGCATCTCCCCGAGCGCGAGGCGGTCTACGCCGAACTCTCCGAGCCGCTCCCCGACGCGCTCCGATCGATGCTCGAGGCGCAGGAGATCCATCGCCTCTACGTCCACCAGGCTCGCGCCATCGAGCACGCGAGGGCCGGCGCCCACGTGGCGGTGGCCACCGGCACGGCCTCGGGGAAATCGCTCGCCTATCACCTTCCGATTCTCGAGCGGCTTCTCCTCGATCCCGAGGGGATCGCGCTCTATCTCTTCCCGACGAAGGCGCTGGCGCAGGATCAGCTTCGAGGCCTCGAGCGCGTGCGCGAGATCTCGCCTCGGCTCCGGCAGCTCCTCCACGCGGGGACGTACGACGGCGACACGCCGCCGAGCGCGCGCCGCCGGCTTCGCGAGGAAGCGAACGCCATCCTCACGAACCCCGACATGCTCCATCAGGGAATCCTCCCCTATCACTCCCGCTGGAGCCGAGTCCTCTCGAACCTCCGCTACGTCGTGGTCGACGAGATGCACACCTATCGCGGCATCTTCGGCTCGCACGTGGCGAACGTGCTCCGCCGACTGAGGCGCGTGGCGCGCCACTACGGCGCCGATCCGCAGTTCCTCCTTTCGTCCGCCACGATCCGGAATCCCGGCGAGCAGGCGGCGCTCCTGGTGGGCGACGAGGTGAAGGTGGTGGACGAGGACGGGGCGCCGCGGGGACCGAAGCTCTTCGCCTTCTGGAACCCGATGCCGCGGGGCGGCGACACGCCGGGGCGGGCCAGCGCGTCGATCGAGGCGGAGCGGATCCTCGTCGCCCTCATGCGCCGGGGCGTCCAGACCATCGCGTTCACGAAGTCGAGAGTGGCGGCGGAGCTGATCTACCGCTACACGCGGGAGCGGCTCGAGCACGACACGGAGGGCGGCGATCCGCTGGCCGACCGCCTCTCCCCCTATCGCGGCGGATACCTCCCCGAGGAGCGCCGCGCCATCGAGCGCCGCCTCTTCGAAGGGGAGCTTCGCGGCGTGGTGGCCACGAACGCGCTCGAACTCGGCATCGACGTCGGCTCGCTCGACGCGGCGGTGCTGGTCGGCTTCCCGAACACGATCGCGAGCACCTGGCAGCAGGCGGGGCGCGCGGGGCGCTCCAGAGGCGCGTCCCTCGCGCTCGTCGTCGCCTACGACGACCCGATCGACCAGTACCTCATGCGCCACCCCGAGTACTTCTTCGCGCAGACGCCGGAGAGCGCGGTGCTCGACCCCGAGAATCCCTACGTCCTGGCGTCCCATCTCGCCTGCGCGGCGTACGAGCTCCCCCTCTCGCCCGAGGACGAGGCGCTCTTCGGCTCGAGAGCGGCGAAACTCTCGAGCTTGCTGGAGGAGGAGGGGACCCTCACGTCGCTCGACGGGCGCCGCTACTGGGCGCAGCCCGACTACCCGGCGGGGAAGGTGAGCCTCCGCACGATCTCCGACGACACCTACACCATCCTCGACGCGAAGCGGGAGAACGCCGTCATCGCCACGGTCGACGCGATCAGCGCGCTCGAGCTGGTCTATCCCGAGGCGATCTATCTCCACGAGGGGAAGACCTTCTTCGTCCGCGAGCTCGACCTGGAGCAGAAGCTGGCGTACGTGGAGCCGCGGGAGGTCGACTACTACACGCAGCCGGTCCTCGACACGCGGCTCAAACTCCTCGAGCGGCGCGAGGTGAAGCGCCACGGCGAGGCGGAGATCGGGCTCGGCACGGCCGACTTGAACTGGGCCACGGTGGCGATGAAGAAGATCCGCTTCCGGAGCCTCGACGCCATCGGCTATCACCCGCTCGAGCTGCCGCGGCTGAACCTCGAGACGGTGGCGTTCTGGATCCGCCCCGACGAGGCGGCGCGGAACGCGGTCCGGGTGAAGGGCCTGAATCCGGCCGAGGGACTTTCGGGGCTTCGAAATCTCATGGTCACGCTCCTCCCGCTTCACGTCATGTGCGAGCGCCCCGACCTCGGCGGCATTCTCAACAGCAGCAACTTCGGCGAGCAGGCGCTCTTCCTCTACGATCGCTATCCGGGCGGGCTCGGCTACTCCGAGCGGGGCTACGCCATCGTCGGCGAACTCCTGAGCGCGGCCCTTCATCTCGTGGAGGATTGTCCCTGCGAGGCGGGCTGTCCCTCGTGCGTCGGAATGCCGGTGCTCCGTCCCGCGCAGCAGCAAGACTACGACCTCCACGGCGGCTGGCCGATTCCGAGCAAGGCCGCCACGACGCTTCTCCT
>DASTKG010000011.1:0-13057 GCA_035716005.1 Candidatus Eiseniibacteriota bacterium | reverse complement strand
CGCGGCGAGCGATCCCGCCGCCTCGCGGAGAAGCCCCGGCACGTCGAGGACGACGAGGTTCTTCCGCATCGCCTCGAGCCGCTCCGGGCTCGCCGTGATCTCCGGCGCCAGCACGACCTCGTAGAAGAAGCTCCCGATCGCGTCGAGCGCGGCGTCGTCGAGGGGGCGGTTCAATCCGAGGATCCCCCCGAACGAGGAGAGCGCGTCGCCGTCGCGGGCGAGGAGGAGCGCGTCGGCCGCGCGCGGCGCGAGCGCCACACCCGACGGATTCCTGTGCTTCACCACGACGGCGGCGCAGTCGTCGAACTCGTGCAGGATGCCGAGCGCCGCTTCCACGTCGAGGAGGTTGTTGTACGAGAGGGTCTTTCCGCGGCGCTGCACGAGACGCTCGATCGGCCCGCCCGAGGCCGGCGCGTAGAGCGCCCCTTCCTGCCCCGGGTTCTCTCCGTAGCGAAGGCTTTGAAGGCGCTTGAAGGACTGATCGATCCGCTCCGGAAGCCGCGATTCGCCGCCGGCGACCGCCGAGCCGGCCGGGTCCCCCGGCGCCGCGCCGAGATACCCCGCGATCGCGGCGTCGTACGCCGACGTCCGCGCGTAGGCGCGTCCCGCATAGTCCCGCGCCAACGAGGCCGGCACCGAACCGGCCCCCCGGTCGAGCGCGTCGAGGAGCGGCTGGTACTGATCGGGCTCCGTCAAGACCACCACGTGCGCGTGATTCTTCGCGGCCGCGCGGATCATCGCGGGCCCGCCGATGTCGATCTGTTCGATCGCCTCGGCGTCGGAAACCCCCTCCGTCGCGATCGTCGCCTCGAAGGGATAGAGATTCACCACCACGAGATCGATGGAGACGATGCCGCGATGATGCCGGTCCTCCTCGTCCTTGGGATGGCCGCGGCGGTAGAGGATGCCGCCGTGGATCATGGGATGGAGCGTCTTCACCCGGCCGTCGAAGAGCTCGGGGAAGCCGGTCACCTCGGAAACGTCGCGCACGCCGATGCCGGCCGCGCGAAGCGCCGTCGCGGTGCCGCCCGTCGAGACGATCTTCACGCCGTGGCGGGCGAGCCCGTGCGCGAACTCGACGAGGCCCGTCTTGTCGCTGACCGAGAGGAGCGCCCGGCCGATCTTGATGCCGCTCACCGCGCCCCCTTCGCTCCCGTCACGCCGGCGCCCGTGATCATCTCCAGCGCCTCCTCGTAACGACGTCCGGCCTTCGCCACGATCTCGGCCGGGAGAGCCGGCGGCGGCGGAGTCCGATTCCACTTCACGGAGTCGAGATAGTCGCGGATCACCTGCTTGTCGAAGGAGTCCTGCGCCACGCCCTCGCGGTAGGTCGAGGCGAGCCAGTAGCGGGAGGAGTCGGGCGAAAGGGCTTCGTCGATCCAGACGATCTTGCCGTCGCGCTCGCCGAATTCGAACTTCGTGTCCGCGAGGATGAGGCCGCACGCCGCCGCGTGCTCCGACGCCGCCTTGAAGATGGCGAGGCTCACCGCGCGCAGCTCCTCCGCCTTCGCCTTCCCCACGATCTCCGCCATCCGCTCGAACGGGATGTTCTCGTCGTGCCCTTCGTCCGCCTTCGTCGCCGGCGTGAAGATCGGCTCGGGGAGCTTGGAGGAGAGTTGAAGACCGGGCGGGAGCTTCACGCCGCAGACCGAGCCCGACGCCTGGTACTCCTTCCACCCCGAGCCGGCCAGGTAGCCGCGCACGACGCACTCGACGTCGAAGCGCTTCGCCTTGTGGGCGAGCATGGCGCGCCCCTCGAGGAGCTCGGGATGCTTCGAGAATGGCTCCGGAAAGCGCGCCAGGTCGCACGTGATGTAGTGCGTCGGCACGATGTGGGCGAGCTTTTCGAACCAGAACTTCGAGATCTGCGTGAGGACGCGCCCCTTCCCGGGGATTCCCTCGTTCAGGATCACGTCGTACGCCGAAAGGCGGTCGGTGGCGACGAGGAGCATCTGGTCGCCGAGGAGGTAGAGATCTCGAACCTTTCCGCGGTAGTCGGGGGCGCGTCCCGGGATCACCACGTCCCGGAGGGCTCGCTCGTGGGGCGTCATGAAGTCTCCTTCCTGCAGGCGCCGGAGCGCCTCGACATAGGTCTCATGTTCCAGGGGAAGGAGGCGGTCGGTCAGTTCCTCCGCGCTCTCCCCGGAGCGGATCGGCATCGATCGCTGAAGCACGATGGGCCCGGTGTCCATCCCGGCGTCGACGAAATGGACCGTGACGCCCGTCTCCGCCGCGCCGGCCTCGATCGCCTGCCTCTGCGCGTTCAAGCCGCGGAAGGCGGGAAGGAGCGCCGGGTGGACGTTCACGACGGGCACGCCCACGCGCTCGAGAAACGAGGCGCGCAGGAGACGCATGAAGCCGCAGAGAGCGACGAGATTGGGATGCTCCTCGGCGACGAGGGATCGTAGCGATTCCTCGGCGTCGGGCGCGAGCCGCGCGCCCTCGCGGAAAGGAAGGAGGACGGTGACGGGAATCCCGAGCGCACGCGCCTGACTCAGGACCGGCGCGTCGGGCCGGTCGGACACGACCCGGAGCACGGTCCCCTGAAGGCGGCCGTCCCGCGTCGCGTGAATCAGGTTCACGGCGTGACTCCCCCGCCCCGATGCGAGGAGGAGTAGCCGTAGCGGCTTCATTCATGAGGGATAGCACGGGGCGATAAATCGCTCAAGGGAAATCGATATAACGACTTAACGAGGCGGGAGCGGCCCGGTCGAGAGGCCGCGGCGAGGGGTGCGCGCGCGTCGAGAGGGTGGTCCCGTCGGGCGTGGTGACGACCCGGATCGCCCCCTCTCGATCGGTGCGAACGACCCAGGCGCCCGCGCGCCGGTAGCGCCGGAGCGTCTCGGGCGAGGGATGGCGATGTCGGTTTCTCTCCCCCACCGAGACGATCGCGAGCCGCGGCCGCAGGCGCGAGACCCAGGCTTCGGTGCTCGACGTGCGGCTCCCGTGATGCGGCACCTTGAGGACGGCGACCGAGTCGAGGCCGGCCTCGAGCCACGCCTCCTCGCCCTCCCGCTCCAGATCGCCGGGAAAGAGGACCGACGCTCCCCGATCGGCGGTCCGCGGCGTGGCGATCGCGAGGAGGGAGCGGTCGTTTTCCGCCGTGTTGGCGCTCCCGCCGAGCGATTCCGCCGGGACCGAGGCGGGATCGCGCCCGGCGCGCGGAGCGTGGACCGCGATCTCCCACGCCTCGATGGCGAGCCGCCTCGCCGCCCCTCGCGCGATCTCGTCGCGGCCCCCTCGCCTCGTCACGAGCCGCCGCCACGTGTCGCGGTCGGAGCCGCCGCCGCCGTTTTCGATCACGCGGTCGATCCACCCCCGAGACGCGAGCCCGACGATTCCCCCCTCGTGATCGCGATGGCCGTGCGACGCGAGGAGCGACACGCGGCGGCGGACGCCCTCGGCGCGGAGCGCGGGTTCCACCGTCAGGCGTCCTTCGTCGCGGCGCTCGCTTCGAGGGCCCGCGTCCACCACGAGCGCTTCCCCGCGGCCTCCGACGAGGAGCGCCGCGTCCCCCTGGCCGACGTCGAGCGCGACGAGGCGCGGCGGACCGGAGCGCGAGAGACGAAGCGGATCGGCCGCGGCGAGAATCGGAATCGCGGCGGCGGCGAGCGAGAGCGTCCAGAGCGCGGCCACCCGGAGCCGGCGCGTCTCCGCCGCGTCGCCCTCCGAGCGCCGCCCTTCGCGAAGCGCCGCGACGAGGAGGAGCGCGAGATAGGCCGCGGCGAGCGCGGCGCGAGGCGGGGCGCCGTGAATCGCGAGCGGCGTCACGCGGCCGCCGAGATGATCGTTCACGACCAGCAGGAGGTCCCCCAGAGCGCCGAGCGCGCCTCCCAGGAGATCGCCGACCGACGGCGGCGCCCACGGCGCCACGATGGCGAGCAGGATCGCCTCCGCGAGAAAGAGCGTGGTGAGCGGGATGACGGCGAGATTCGCGATCGGGCCCGCGATCGGGATCGAGCCGAAGGCGGCCGTCTCGATCGGCAGCGTCCCGAGCGACGCGCCCGCCCCGGCGACCGCCGCGCCGAGCGCGCCGAGCGCCCATCGCCTCCAGGCCGCCTCGGCGTGGTCCCGCCGCGGGCGAGGGGCGAGAGCGGCGCCCGCCTCGAGTCCGAGCACCGCGCCGAACGAGAGGAGAAAGCCGAGGTCGAGCGGAAGGCGCGGATCGGCGAGGTGAAGGATGAGCCCCGCCGCGCCCCACGCGGCGAAGGGGGCCGCGCCTCGCCCCACGAGCCGCGCGCCTCGCGCGAACACCCAGAGAAGCGCGGAGCGAAGCGCCGGCGGCGGCGCCCCCACGAAGAGAACGTACGCCGCGAGGGCTCCGAACTCGATCGCCGTGCCCGCGACGGCGCCGAGGCGAAGCGAACGCGCGGCGATCGCGACGAAGCCGGCCACGATGCAGACGTGGAGACCTGAAATCGAGAGGATGTGAAGCGTCCCCGCGTTCCGGAAGGAGTCGCGCGTCTCGGCGTCGATGCCGACGCGATCCCCGAGGAGCATTCCGCGAGCGAGAGCCGACGCCGCGGCGGGCGCGTGGGCGTCGAAGAGCCGGCCCATGGAGCGGCGGATTTCAGCCGCCAGCCTCGCGCCTCCACGGCGGTCCTTCCCGCCCACGCCCGGCGGCGGGGTCCAAGGTTCGACGGAGCCCGGCTCCACGTCGAAGGTGGCGTCGATCCCCTCCCGCTCGAGCCATCGTCCCGGAGCGGAGCCGCCGGGATTCCTCGCGTCCTCGAGCGGCCGGACGAGGCCGCGCGCCGCGATCGGCGTTCCCGCGACGGCCCACGTCGGCGCCGGCGTTCCCGAGGGCCAGAGGAGCCGCACGGTGGCGGCGATCGTCGCCTCGCGCGTCCCGACGGCGACCCGCGCCACGTCGAGCCGGAGCGTGGCCGGCGTCTGGTCGGCGCGCGAGGCGTCGGCCACGAATCCGAAGAGCTCGGCCCGCACCGCTCTCGGATGAACCTCGAGCGGCGCGGCGTGCCGGGACGCCTCGAGTCCCAAGGCGCCTCCCGCGGACGCGAGCGACGCGAGCGCGAGCGACGCGCCGACGGCGCGAGCGAACCGCGGTCGAGCCGGCGAGGTCAGGACGAGCGAGAGCGCCCCGCCGAGCATCGCGGCGCCGCGAAGAATCGCCTCCCATTCGTGCGTGGGGATGACTTCCAGGATGACCGCGTGGCCCGCGGCCAGCGCGGCCCAGGCCGCGACGAAGGGCGGCCAGCGGAGCGAGCGAACGAATCGGAGCGTGGGCACGCGACGATCCTCGCCGGGGCGATGGCGAGCGGAGCCGCGCGCGCGCGTGACGAGAGTTCGTCACGCGAGAGGGAGAACGGCGCGCGGGAAACTAGTCGCGAATCGGGATGGTGACGATCTCGGAGAAGATCTCGTGGCCGCCGGGGGCGGTGGCCTTGAAGTAGACGCGAATCTGATTCGACTGATTGCGCAGGACCTCGTCCGGCACGAGCGCCGCGTAGGCGCGCGAGTCCTCGGCCAGGGGCGTCATGGCGCGGGCCTGGAACGAGCCTCCCGGCGCGGCCGCGTAGAGCCAGACCGAGTGCTCGGCGTCGGCCGCGTCGCCGGGGAGCGAGATCGTGAGCGGGGTCGGCTGCGAGCGCGAGAGATTCTCGGGCGGCGTGAAGCGGAGCGGCTCGCCCGAGCGGGCGCCGAACTCCGCGGTCACGAAATGCTCGTTCCCCGGCTTCACGTCGATGACGGTCACCTGCGCCGGGAAATCGCGGCGCACGACGCGCACGCTGTGCATGCCCGGCGAGAGCGTCGCGGTGAAGGGCGTGGCGCCGCGCGCCGTGCCGTCGATCCAGATCGGATCGCTCCGTCCCGCCTGGAACCCCTCGTCGCCGAGGATCGCGCTCGTGATCGTGAGCTTCCCCGGCAGGGGCGGCGGACCGGCGTTCCCCACCAGTTCGACGTGGACGTCGCGCAGGACGTCGACTTCCTGCGCCGTCATCGTGAGGCCGGGCCCGCCGAATCGAATGAGGTGGCGGCCGACCGTCACGCGATCGAGCGAGAGCGGCGTCGTCCCCGCGTACGCGCCGTCGACGTAGACGTCGAGGACCCGGTCGGCTTCCGACGCTCGGAAGGCGATCGAGCCGTAGATCGCCGGATGGAGCGTGAGCCGCGCGCCGGCCGCGACTTCGACCGTGTCGCTCCACGTTCCGCCCGCGCCCCAGTCGAGCTCCACGCGATGGACTCCCGGATCGACGGCGATGCCGCTGAGCGGCGTGCGGCCCGGAAGCGGCTCGCCGTTCAGTCGCACGACGGCGCCCGGAGGATCGGAGACGATCTCCATCGTCGTCGCGGCGACCGCGGCCGCCTTCGGCGAAACGCCCGCCCCGCCGCGCGCGGAGTTCTGTCCGCTTTGACCCGTGATCCCCGGAATGATCGCCTTCACGAGGAGCGCGAGCGCGATGATGGCGAGCGCGCCGCCTCCCCAGAGCGCGAGCGGCTCGTACCACGGCCGATCCTCGCCCACCGTCGCGAGGGCGGGACGATGCTTCGCGGGCGGCGGCGCCGGGGCGGGCTCGGTCTGCGGCGCGGTCTGCGGCGCGGCCTCGCGCTCGCTCTCGCCCCTCACCGCTTCCGGCTCCGGCGCCACCGCCGGCTCCGGCGCCACCGCCGGCTCCGGCGCGGGCTCCGCCTCGAGCGCCTCGAGGAGGTCGCCCGGCGCTTCGACGACGGGGCCGGCGGCGACATCCTCCGTCACGCGATCGTCGGCGACGCTCTCGAACTCGGGCGGCGCGTCGGGCGCTTCCACCGTCGGTCGCGCCATGGCCGGCGGCACCGATGCCGCGATCGGCTCGGAGGCCGGGAGCGGCGCGGCGGGGACGAGGGGCTCGAGTTCGAGCGCGGCGGCGGGCTCGTCGAGGTCGGCGGGCGGCGCTTCGCTCGGTGCGGCCGGGTCGGCCCCGGTGCGCGGCTCGTTCGGCGCCAGAATCCGAACGGCGAGGCGCCCGGTGTCGAAGGATCCTTCCAGCGCCGACCGGAGCAGGGCGCCGGGCGTGCGGGCCACCTCCAGCGAGCGCGAGAGCATCGCGAGTTCCCCTTCGCGAAGCGGCCGCGACGTGAGCACGTAGACGTCGCCCGGAAGCAGACGAAGCGGAACGACCTCGATCCGCACCTGGGTCTCCGAGCCGAGCGATCCGCGCGGCGCTCCCGCCGGCAGTTCCTCCGAGGGACGACCGAGACTCGCCAGGACGCCGTCGCGGTAGCGGAGGCAGTGCGTGTCGCCCGCCGCGATCGCGACGCCGTCGTCGCCCTGGATGAGAAGCGCGCCGACGGCGATCCACGACCGATCGCGCTCGGGGCGCTTCATGATTTCGCCGTGCAGCGAGCGGAGCGCGCCCAGAACGGCGCGAAGCGGAGGCTCCTCCTCGGCGCCCGCGAGGGCGAGAGAGAGCTTCTCCCGGACCCAGATCGTCGGGTCGATCACGTCGATGCCGGAGAGCGACGCGCGCGCCACCAGCGCGAAACCCCGATCGAGATCGAGGTGCGCCATCGCACCTTCCCGGTCGGGGTTACGTATCGCCCCATCGAGACGAACCGGCGTTCGTACTTCGACACTCATGATGGGCGCAGAATAACAGGCGGGCCGGCCGTGTCAACCGGCGCCTCCTCCGCATCCTGGCATCTGTCTTGCATTTACTCTGCCCCATATCCTCCCGGGGACGGAACTTACCCGCCGAAACGGGTAAAACTCCGTATCGACGGGCGTTTCGGGATTGCAAAACGCACGGACCACGGGTAACGTGACCGGGTTCGGACCAGCACTGTTTGACCGATGGTCCGAATCCCTCCGCCTGAACAACTCCAGCAACGAGGCCTCTAGTTCGGGCGGGCCTAGGGATGGATGGGGATCGGAGGCCCCGTTGATGAGAATTCGAACCGCTTCGCTACGAACATTCGCGGCCCTCGCGGCCGCCGCGGCGCTCTTCGGCGCGCCCGCGGCGTCGGCCCGCGTGGCGCTCGATTACCCCGGCTGGGCGATCGCCGGCCCCGCTTCGGGCGCCGACGGCCGCGCCTCCGACCCTTCCGCGCCCCCGGTCGCGGACACGATGACCCGCGTCCGGGCGCAGCTCGCGCGCGCCCAGGAACTCGCGCAGTCGGGACACGCGCCCGAGGCGCTCTCGGCCATCCAGATCGGCTTCACCGCGCTCGATTCGCTTCCTCCTTCCCGTCCCGGCGTCGGCCCGCTTCGCGAGGATCTGGAATCGCTCCGCCGGACGCTGGCCAGGAGCGACGACGAGCCCGACGCGGTCAAGGCCGACGACTCCGGGCTCGGACCCGTCGAGTTCGAGCGGAACGATCGCGTCGACAAGTGGATCGCCTACTACACGGGCCGCGGGCGGGAGCGCTTCCAGGTCTGGCTCGAGCGCTCGGGCCCCTACATGGACCTCTTCACCCGGAGTCTCCGCTCCGAAGGCGTTCCCGAGGAGCTGGCGAACCTCGTGTTCGTGGAGAGCGGATTCAACATGCAGGCCAAGTCGGTGGCGCGCGCCGTGGGGCCGTGGCAGTTCATCCGCGGCACGGCGAAGATCTTCGGTCTCGAGATGACGCCCTACAAGGACGAGCGGCGCGATCCCGAGGCCTCGACGCGCGCCGCGGCGCGATACTTGAAGAAGCTCTACGGCATGTTCGACGGCTCCTGGCCGCTCGCCCTGGCCGCGTACAACAGCGGCGAGGGAACGGTGCAGCGCGCCATCCGGCGCCAGAAGACGAACGACTTCTGGTCCCTGAAGCTTCCGCGCGAGACGCAGGAGTACGTCCCTCAGTTCCTGGCCGCGATGGAGATCGCGTCGCATCCCGACCAGTACGGATTCCGCGCTCCCGAGAACTCGCCCTGGAAGTACGACGAGGTGACGATCCCGGGCGCCATCGACCTTCAGCTGATCGCCAGTCTGACCGAGGTGCCGCTGGAGGAGCTCCGCCGCCTCAATCCGGCCCTGGTGCGCCACCGCGCGCCCGCCGGCAAGGAAGGGACGACGCTCCGCGTCCCCCACGGCGCGGGCGAGGACGTGCAGGCGATTCTGGAGTCGGGATACAAGCCGAAGCCGCTGACGAAGGCGGAACTCCGCCAGGCGACCAACGCGCACCGGCTGGAGATCCGGACGCCCCGCTACCGGACGCGCCACGCGAACACGCACGTGGTGCGGCGCGGCGAGACGTTGTCGCAGATCGGCAAGCGGTACGGCGTCAGCTCGACGAGGCTCGCGAAGCTGAACGGACTCTCGAGCACCGGCTCGATCCGCGCCGGCCAGCGAATCCGCATCCGCTAGTCAGCTAGGGCGCGTCCGTCGCGTGCGCGCTCTCCCCGGCCCTCTCCAGCACGTCTCCGCTCGAAATCGGTTCCGACGGAAAGTCCTCCTCGACCAGGTCGGGCGCCACGCGGACGTTCCTGCCGATGACGAGCCCCTCCGGAATGCGCGACCCTTTGCCGACGATGGTGATCCCGCCGCTCAGGTGTTCGGGGCAGGCGCGGTTCGGCCGGTCGGGATCGCCGACGGCGGCGCCGAGCTCGGCGCCCCGGCCGACATGCACCCGCTTGTCCAGGATGCAGCGATCGAGACGGGCGCGGGGACCGATCCACGACTCGCCCATGAGGATCGAATCGCGCACGACCGCCCCCTCCTCCACGACCGCGCCCGGGAAGAGGATCGATCGCTCCACCGTGCCGTTCACGATCGTGCCGTGCGTGACGATCGAGGAGCGGACGTGGGCGCGCGCCCCCAGCCGGGCGGGCGGATACTCCGTGCTCGGCGTGAAGATCGGCCACCGCGCGTCCTGGAGCGGGAAGGGCGGGTCGGGGCTCAGGAGATCGAGATTGGCGCGGTAGTAGGAATCGAGCGTTCCGATGTCCTGCCAGTAGCCGAACGCCGGAAAGCCGAGGACGCGGCCCCCCTCCACGAGGTCGGGGACGATGTTCTTCCCGAAGTCGTGCGCGGTGTCGCGGGAGGCGTCGCGCTCCATCGCCTCTCGAAGCGCCGCCGTGCGGAAGACGTAGACTCCCATCGAGATCTTTCCCGACGGCGGGTTCTTCGGCTTTTCCAGGAAGCCGGTGATCCAGCCGGCCGCGTCGCTCCGGACCACGCCGAACTGCGACGCCTGCGAAAGAGGGACCTCGGTGACCGCCACCGTGGCGTCGGCGCCGCGCTGCAGGTGCGCTTCGATCATCGGCCGGTAGTCCATGCGATAGACGTGATCGCCCGAGAGCACCAGCAGGTGCTCGGCGCCCCGCTCGGACACGCGTTCCCAGTTCTGCCAGATGGCGTCGGCCGTTCCCCGATACCAGTCGCTCTCGGCCCAGCCCTGGAACGGCTGCAGCAGCTCCACGCCGCCGCGCTTTCGGTCGAGGTCCCACGCGCGCCCGAGTCCGATGTGGTCGCGCAGGGAGAGGGGCCGGTATTGAGTCAGGATGCCGATGTCGAAGATCCCGGAGTTGACGCAATTGGAGAGCGTGAAGTCGATGATCCGGTACTTCCCGCCGAAGGGGACGGCCGGCTTCGCCCGCTTCTCCGAGAGGAGGCAGAGCCGGCTCCCGAGCCCGCCGGCGAGGATGAGCGCGTAGGAGACGTGGCTCATCGTGAATGCCCCCGCGCGCGAACCACCACGCCGGAGGGAACGTCCCGTCCGCCGAGGTCGATCTCGCGCACGCCGATCTCGACGAGGCTGTTTCGGCCGACCGAGCGGCCCGCCGGAATCTCGGATCCCTTTCCGATCACGCAGAGTCCCGAGTAGAGGTCGCGCGGGTGCTCGCGATTCGGGATCGGGTCGCCGACGCCGATCACCGCGCGCTCCCCGATCCGGACGCCCTTGTCGACGATGGCGCGGGAGAGGCGGGCCCCGGGAAGGATCCGCGCGTCGTGCATGACGATGGAATCCTCCACCACCGCGCCCGGCGCGATGTGGACGCCCGGGAAGAGGATCGAGCGATGGACGCTCCCCTCGACGTGGGCGCCGTGCGCCACCAGGCTCCCGGTCACGTCCCCTTCGGCTCCGACGATGGCCGGCGCCCGATCCTCGCTCGGCGTGTAGACGAGCCAGTCGGGATCGTGGAGGGTGAGCGACGGCACCGGGCGGAGGAGCTCCATGTTCGCCTCGTAGTACGCGTCGATCGTCCCGACGTCGCGCCAGTAGTCGGCGTGCTCGAAGGTGACGACGCGGACCCCGGACGCGATCATCGGCTGGATCACGTCGCGCACGAGGTCGGGACCGAGCGACGGCTTCTCGAGCCACGATTGGAGATCCCGCGCGCGAAAGAGGTAGATCCCAGCCGAAATCGTTTCGCCCGAGGGGGCGTCCGGCTTCTCCTCCAGCGAGACGACGCGCCCATCCTCGTCGTTGGCGACGTAGCCGTATCGGTCGGGCTCGCTCCCGGGCGCCGCGGTCGTCACGATCGTCAGGGCGGCCCCGGCCGCCTCGTGGCGCTCGATGAGGCGGCCGTAGTCCATCTTGTAGATCAGGTCGCCCGAGAGAACGAGGATGTGGCGCGCCTGGGCGTCCTCGATGACGTTCCGGTTCTGGATGAGGGCGTCGGCGGTGCCGCGATACCAGTTCGTCTCGCGCTGCCGCACGTAGGGCGGCAGGAGTCTCACGCCGCCGTCGCGTCGATCGAGATCCCACGGCTTCCCGATTCCGATATGGCCCTGCAGCGAGAGGGGCGCGTACTGCGTGAGGATGCCGACGCGGGAGAGCCCGGAATGGGCGCAATTGGAGAGGCTGAAATCGATGACGCGGTACTTCCCTCCGAACGGAAGCGCCGACGCGGTTCGCATGCGGCCGAGCGCGTGCAGCCGCTCGCTCTTTCCGCCCGCGAGGATCAGGACGAGGAGCGAGGGCGTCACGGCTCGATCAGAACGTGTAGGAGGCGGAGATGCGGTGACTGGAGTCGAGGTCGCGGTGGTCGAGGTAGGCGTAGTCGACGCCGAATTTGTGGAGCCGAACGCCCGCGCCGGCCGAGAAGTTGGCCGCGTCCATGCCGGCCCGCAGCGCCAGTTTCCGGTCGAGCCAGTACTCCAGGCCCGGATGGAAATCGAACGTCACGCTTCCCGCGCTCGCCTGGCTCGACAGCTCCTCGCCGTTGAAGCCGACCTGGACGTCGAACGCCGCCGTGATCACGTGGCGCCGGTTCTTGAAGGCGTGCGACTTGGCGCCGCCGATCCGGAGCGTGGGCGAGACCGATTCGTTCGTGCCCGTGTTCCAGAGAATCTGCGTCGTCGTGATGTCGCGGAGGATCGCGCCGGCCGACCATCCGTGCGGCCCGACCCAGAGGGCCCCGACGTCGGCGCCGAAGCCGTTGGCGCGGAGGCTGTCGCCCAGCCATTGCCGGACCACCTTGAGCGTGCCGCCGAGGGCGAACCCGGGGCTCAGCTCGCGCGAGTAGCTGAGGAGGAGCGCGAAGTCGTTCGCGCTGTCGAAGACGAACTTGCTCTCGTCCACGAGCAGGCGGTCCTCGGGGTAGTCGAAGACGCCGTTGCCGTTCTGATCGAGGAACTGGAGGCCGCGCGTGTCGGGGATGTCGCTCACGCCGAGACGAAGGAGCGAGACGCCGATGCCCTGGCGGGCCTTTCCGCTTCCCCCGACGGGCATGGAATAGGAGATGAAGTCGTACTGCACGACCGAGCCGAACTGCTCCGCGTGCATCGCGTTCACTTGAGGGTCGGGGAGGGCGGCGAGGCCCGCGGGATTCCAGTAGGCCGCGGTGCCGTCGTCGGCGAGACCGACGAAGGCGCTCCCCATGCCGAGGGCGCGGGCGCCGACGCCGACGCGCAGGAATTCCCCCGCGTACTGGGTGGCGCGGGCGGAGGCGGGCGGACCGAGGAGGACGGCCGAAAGCACGACGGCCGCGAGCTTCGCGGCGACGGTCGCGAGCGCCGGCGGCGAGCCGCGTCGGGTCGACATCATGGCGCGATCGGTCTCCTTCCTGGGCGCCGAAACGGCGCCTTCCCGCTGCTACCCCGCCCCGTCGGCGACGGTTCCCCGTGGGGACGCTCGTCGGGCCGCCGGGGAGGGCCCCCGACTACGACGTGCTCCGCCGCTTCGGCTTCGCGCC
>DASTKG010000010.1:0-23727 GCA_035716005.1 Candidatus Eiseniibacteriota bacterium | reverse complement strand
CCGTGGCGCGAACTCAAGCTCTCGGAGTTCCCGGCCCTCGCCGGCTACGCGCAGGGATTCGGCACGAACATCACCTTCAGCGAGAACATCGGCTTCCTGACGAAGAACGACGCCAAGACGAACGCCACCGCGCTCGTCACCGCGCACGAGGCGGCCCATCAGTGGTGGGGGAACATCCTCACCCCGGCGGACGGCCCGGGCGGCGACTTCATCTCCGAGGGGATGTCGCACTTCTCGACGCTCCTCCTCTTCGAGCAGCTGAAAGGCCCGCGGGGCCGCATGGAGTTCGCGAAGGGGATCGAGTCGCGTTACGGCGACCGCCGCCGGCCCGACGACGAGCGCCCGATGTACGACATCGACGGATCGCACGACTCCGACGAGACGGTGACCTACGATCGCGGCGGCTGGGTCTTCTGGATGCTCTACGACTATCTCGGGCACGAGCGCGCGCTCCAGGGGTACCAGGACTTCATCCGGACCTGGAGCGTGGGCCGCGACCATCCGGCGCTCCAGGACCTCGTGGCGGCCCTCCGTCCCTACGCCGCCGATCCCGCCGCCTACGACGCGTTCGTGAAGGAGTGGTTCGAGGAGAAGGCGATGCCGGAGTACCGCGTCGTGACCTCCGAGAAGAAGAGGGAGGGCGTGGAGTACGTCGTGACCGCGACGGTCACGAACCGCGGCACGGGGACGATGCCGATCGAGGTCGCGGCGGTGAAGGGAGAGCGCTGGCCGAAGGGGAAGCCGGGCTCGGAAGTTGTTCCCACGGAGCCGAATCCCGATTATCGTGACGCGCGCGCGACCGTGACGCTGGGAGCCGGCGAATCGAAGAGCGTGACGATCCGATGCGGCTTCGATCCGGAGCGGATCGTCATCGATCCCGACGTGCGCGTCCTTCAGCTCCAGCGAAAGCAGGCGGTCGCGAAACTCTGATTTCGGAGGGTTTCGCCCGTGTTCCTGAGCCCCGCCGAGGCGGCCGACCTTCGATCTCGCTTCGGCACGCCCTGCTACGTCTACGACCGCGCGTCGCTGGAGGGCTCCGCCCGCCGCGCGCTCGCCTTCCCGAACGCCTTCGGGGTCACGGTGCGCTACGCCATGAAGGCGAACTCCTGCCGCGCCGTGCTGACTCTCTTCCGGGATCTCGATCTCCGCGTCGACGCGTCGAGCGACTTCGAGGTGGAGCGCGCGCTCCGGGCGGGGTTCCAGCCCGAGCGGATCGCGCTCACGTCGCAGGCGCCCTCCCGCCGCCTTCGCGGCTTCGTCGAGGGAGGCATCCGCTTCACCGCCTGCTCCCTCCTCCAGCTCCAGCGCTTCGGGGAGGCCTTTCCGGGGCGCGACGTGACCATCCGCGTGAACCCGGGACTCGGAAGCGGCGCCGTCAATCGCGTGAACACGGGCGGCCCCGCGTCGAGCTTCGGCATCTGGTACGAGCAGCTCGAGGAGGCGAAGGCGCTCGCGGCGCGGCACGGCGTGGTCGTGGCCGGTCTGCATACCCACATCGGATCGGGAAGCGAATCGGCGGTCTGGACGCGCGTCGCGCGCATGGCGCTCGAGATCGCCGAGCGGCTTCCCGACGTGGGCGTCGTGAGCCTCGGCGGGGGATTCAAGGTGGCCCGTCTGCCCGAAGAGGAGGGGACCGACCTCGCCTCGGTCGGCTCCGTCGTGCGCGAGGAGTTCCTCGGCTTCCGCGCGCGGACCGGACGGATGCTCGACCTCGAGATCGAGCCGGGGGCCTATCTGGTCGCCAACGCGGGAGCCATCGTGGCGACCTGCGTCGACGTCGTTTCGACCGGCCGCGAGGGATACACCTTCGCGAAGCTCGACGCGGGAATGACCGAACTCCTGCGCCCCTCCCTCTACGGCGCGCAGCACCCGATCGATGTCGTCGCGGGCGACGGCACGGCCGGCGCCCGGCAGCGCGATCGTGTCCCCGTCGTCTTCGTCGGTCCCTGCTGCGAGACCGGGGACGTCCTCACCCCGGCGCCGGGTGACCCGGAGGGGCTGGCGCCTCGCCTGGTGCCGAGACCGGAGATCGGGGACCTCGTCGTGATCGGGGGCGCGGGAGCCTATGCCGCGGCCATGGCGGCGACCGGCTACAACTCCTACCCGGCCGCGCCCGAGGTGATGCGAGCCGCCGCCGGCGAATTCACGATCGCGCGGCGTCGCCAGACGCTGGAGCAGGCGCTGGCGAACGAGGTCGAAGAGGAGTAGCCGCGCCGGTCCCCCGGCAAAATTGGTGCCTAATTATGTAAATGCTTGACATTAAAGGCATTATTAGATAATATGCCGCTCGTTGACCCGAATGGCATCCGGGGGCGCATACTCCTAGCGAGGCCATCATCCGAGTCCAGCGAACGATCCCGTTGCCCGCGCGTCTCCTAGTCGCGGCCCTGCTCGTTGCCTCGCAGGCCCAGGCCCGGGGTCCGATCGTTTCCGGCAGCGGAACGACGTCTCCTTCCGGCTCGGGTTCTTCGGGCTCGTACGCTCCTTCGCTGAGCGGCACCTCCATCCGCAATTCGAACGTCACGAAGTCCTACCTTCTCTATCCGGGCGCTTGCCTGGATCGGGCCGGCGGGACGTGGGTCGCTCGCACCTCGCTCCAAGCCGATTCGCTGAACACGTACGCGGTCGGATCGCTCGGAGGCTACGGGCGCGCCGATCGATCCGTGTCGGAGAAGGAATTCCACGTCGTCGACGCTTCGACGCCCGCCGGCCAGCGCCCCGCGATCCCGACGGGGAGCCGCGCGATCTGGTGCGGCAGGTACGATCCGAGCTGGGTCGTCCCGGTCGGCTACCCCGACGTGACGAATCAGATTCTTCACATCGATCTCGAGTCGAACCGGACGCCGATCGCGGCCAGCACCGGCACCTACGCCATCACGATGAGCCTGAACGTGGCGCTGGAGCGGAACTACGACTTCCTCTACTTCATCGGCGGCGGCGACGACAACGGCGACAACCTCGGCGACGAGGATCCGCTCGGGAACGATCGCGGGGCCTTCGACCAAGTGCGCACGACCGGCACGTTCAACGCGTCCACGCTCCAGGCGACCTTCACCGGCAACATCACCGGGACGACCCCGGGCCTGACGCCGTTCGTGAACGGCGCGGCGGCTCCGACGATCGTCGGTGCGAGCAGCGGGGCTCCCGCGACGGTCAATCTCAACTTCCACATGTCGACGGAGAACCGCGCTCTCTACCTGCTGCTGGTCACCGACGACCACAACTCCTCCGAGGACGGATTGTGGCCGCAGGGCCAGGGGATCGTGATCGACGACATCGTGGTGAACGACGGCTCCTCGACCCGCACGCTCTATGCGGAGCAGGCGCAGGCCGGCGGCACCGATACGGTGGGCGGGGACATCCTGGTGGCCGATCCGATCACGGCGACCGAGACCGACGGCGTGCGCATATCGGCCCGCGTCTTCCCCGGCAAGGGCGAGCTCTGGGCCATCCAGCAGGGGAGCAGCTACACGACCTCCGACGTCTGCCAGGCTCAGAAGAACTCGGCCACGGAACGCTTCTTCCTCGGCGTCGACTCGTCCACGAAGAACGCGCTCCCCGGCCAGTTCAACTCGATCGTGAGCTGCACCTTCCCCGTTCCACCGGGCACGGCGGAGCTGCGGCTCGTCTGGGGCGAGTTCATGAACCTCCCGCGCACGTCGGGCTACGTCCAGTTCGCCGAGTACCGATATTTCAAGGGCGGGGCCTGGTCCCGTTGGCGGGACACGGCGGCGTCGAACGGGCGGCACGCCGGAGGCGTCGAGTCGTGGGGTACGCACACGGACCACTTGGCCGAGGCGACGCAGGCGGATTCGGTCCAGGTCCGGTGGAACCTCGAGTGCGTCCCGGGCGAATCGGCCAACGGAGTCGATTGCGACATCAGCACGCAATACGGAGTGCTCTACGACGACTTCCTGCTGGAGGCGGTCTCGGGCACGCCGTCGCCGCGCGTCGCGATCTTCGCCGGGGCGGTGGCGCAGACCACCTTCGTCGACGGCACCATGACCGGCGCGAACTGCGCCGTGGCGCCCTGCTGGCCCGGCATTCGCGGCACGGCCCTCCAGACGAACCCCGACCCGGAGATCGCACGGAGCGCCGTGAAGGACAACTTCAACTCGCCGATCGGAGATTCGATCGTCGTCTCGATCGTGACCGGACTTCGGCCGAACGGCATGGGAATCAACTGGCAGTTCGGCTTCGACAAGTCGGTCGCGAGCGGCCTGACCATCGCGCGAACGAACGGCGCCTTCAACCCGGCCTTCGATGCGCCCCGCATGATCTATCGCCTCTTCGACCCCGCCACGAAGGGCTGGAGTCCCTGGGACTCCACTCGGCTCGACGCGGACGCGGTTTCGATCTCGGCCGCGGGGGATACGGCTCTGGCGGGGTGCGCGTTCCGGGTCAACTGGCCGCCGCGCGACAAGTCGGGCTTCAACCTGCCCGGCGGCTTCACGATCAACGGGCAGGGCGCGTACGACAACCTGGCGTTCCTGCCGCGCGGGACGCGACTCCAGTACTACTTCAAGGCGGTCGACATCAACGGCGGCGCCGCGTATCAGTTCTCCGCCGATGACCCCGCCTACGAGGTGAGCGATCTCCCGCTCCTGCCGGGCGGCTCGCTGCAGGCTCCCGACATCTTCGAGTTCCAGGTGCTGCCGGGCGCCTACCCGGCCGGCTCGGGCGGCTCGCTCCTGGCGGGAAGGACCGATACGCCGGTGCTGAATCTCGACGGGGCCTACACGGGATGGAGCTACTCCCAGGATCCCGTGACGCAAGCGCTGCGGGGGATGGGGGTCCGCGCCGACCGTTACCGCCATCTCCAGGGATACGTTCAGGGGGCGAATGCCGGAGGTCACGAGCTGAGCGGCGACCGGCCCCTGCGGCTGGGCAACTATTTTCCGAACGTCGAAGAGTACGGCATCGTCGACTCTCTGGCCTCGTGGTATCGGATCGTGATCCAGAGTTCGCATTCGCGCACGCCGACCGTATTCGACGAACAGGACGCCCAGCTGGCCAGCGACTGGGCGAAACGCGACACCGGGACGAACGGGGGGGATCGCTGCATCTTCCTTTCCGGCGACGACGCGTTCAACTCGCTCACCAACGTGCCCGTGGGAATGGCCGGCGCCAGCCAGCTGGCGCTATCGACCTCGATCTTCGGCGTCGCGAACGTCGTGACGCTGGCGCCCAGCGCGGCCAAGGGTTCGTGGGCCGGAGCGGCGACTCAGCTCCACCCGACGATCGACGATCGCTTCGCGGCGCCGACGGCGGGTCCCGGGCTCGCCGCTCCGGGAACGTTCACCTACGAAGTCGACGGCGGCTGCCCCGGCCCGAACCGGTTCGATCCGCTCACCCCGACGGGGGGCGCGTTCGCCGCGGCGACCTACCCGGTCGCGTCGGGCGTGACCGACGTCGCGGCCGTGGCGAAAGCGAGCGAATTCGACGCGTCGGCCGATCTCGACCAGACGAAGTCACTCGGGTACGGCTACTCGATCCAGTTCGTGCGAGGCACGCCGGGCACGATTCCGCGCGCCTCGTTGAGTTATCCGCGTTCGGGTGTCGAGAACCGCATGCGGATCCTCTACAAGTTCCTGACGGGCTGCCGGGGCGCGCGGGCATCGGGCTCGCTCTGCTGGCCCTGCCCGACCGATCCGACCATGATCAGCAACTGGGCCGTCGCGGCGGGCTTCAACACGGGCACGTACGGCCCCCTGATGCCGATCCAGGACATCGCCATGGCGACGGGGGTCGAGATCGAGGAAGCGCCCGCGACATCGCCTCGAGTGAACTCGCTGGGCCAGAATCGGCCGAACCCGTTCAACCCGGAGACCACGATCCCGTTCAGCACGGCCATGCAGGGGCGCGTCTCCGTGCGCGTCTACGATGTCGCGGGGCGCCTGGTCCGGACGCTCGTGGACCAGGTCCTCCCCTCCGGGGAACACACGGCTCGCTGGAACGGCGAGGCCGACCGCGGCTCGCACGTCGCGAGCGGCATCTACTTCTACCGGATCGTCTTCCCGAGCGGGGAGATCTCCGGCAGGAAGATGATGATTCTCCGCTAGCGCCGAGTTCCGTCCGCCGCCGGCTTCGTGCCGATCCCGGCTTCGAGCCGCCGCCGGCCCGCTTCAACTCATTTTATTCCAACACGATAGATCATTGACCCCCCGCCCCTCGACAGGAACCCCCCTCGCCTGCTATAAACCAAAGGTTTGCGGGGGTTTTTCACGTTTGAACGGGAGATGAAGCGCCTGGACCCCCCAGGCGGCCAACCCCACGGACAGCTCAAGCTCGAAGTGAGGTAGAAATGAAGTTGTTCAGAAGCACGATGGGACGGAATTGCTTCGCGGCGCTGATGGCCTCGGCGCTCCTCGCGTTCACGCTCGCGGCGTTCGCCCCGGCGGCGCTCGCGCAGGACGCGGCTCAGACTCAGGGCTCTCCGGCGGCCGGGGAAACGACCGCGGCGCCCGCCACGGAGCATCACGGCGGGGAGGCGAACCTCAAGCTGCCCGACCTCAGCACGGTGACCTTCGCCGGCGGCATCAACGGCCATACGCTCCTCCTCTTCGGTCTCATCGTCTGCGTCCTGGGGCTCCTCTTCGGGGCCGCGACGTACGGCCAGCTCAAGAACCTCCCCGTCCACAAGGCGATGCTGGAGATCTCGGAGCTGATCTACGAGACCTGCAAGACCTATCTCATCCAGCAGGGGAAATTCCTCATCGTCCTCTGGACGTTCATCAGCGCCATCGTTCTCGTCTACTTCGGCTGGCTCGCCGTTTCGGGCGTCGACGCCGCGGGGAATCTCGTGCGCGGCTTCCCGCCCTTCAAGGTGGCGGTCATCCTCTTCTTCAGCCTCGTCGGCATGGCGGGCTCCTACGCCGTCGCGTGGTTCGGCATCCGCATCAACACGTTCGCCAACTCGCGCACGGCGTTCGCCTCGCTGAAGGGAAAGCCGTTCCCCTGCTACGCGATCCCGCTCAAGGCGGGCATGAGCATCGGCATGGCGCTCATCTCGGTCGAGCTCCTGATCATGCTCATCATCCTCCTCTTCATCCCGGGGGACATGGCGGGCCCCTGCTTCATCGGCTTCGCCATCGGTGAGTCGCTCGGCGCCGCGGCGCTCCGTATCGCGGGCGGCATCTTCACCAAGATCGCCGACATCGGCGCCGACCTCATGAAGATCGTCTTCAAGATCAAGGAAGACGACGCCCGGAACCCCGGCGTGATCGCGGACTGCACCGGCGACAACGCGGGCGACTCGGTGGGCCCGTCGGCGGACGGCTTCGAGACCTACGGCGTGACCGGCGTCGCGCTCATCACCTTCATCCTTCTCGCCGTGGCCAGCCCGATCGTCCAGATCCAGCTCCTCGTCTGGATCTTCGCCATGCGCGTCATGATGGTCGTGGCGTCCGGGGCGTCGTACCTGATCAACGAAGCGATGTCGAAGGGACAGTACGAGAACGCGGACCACATGGACTACGAGGCGCCGCTGACGCGCCTCGTCTGGCTCACGTCGTTCGTCTCGATCGCCATGACCTACATCGCCTCGTACATTCTCATCAAGGAGCTGGGCGACGGCTCGCTCTGGTGGAAGCTCTCGACGGTCATCACGTGCGGCACGCTCGCGGGCGCGATCATCCCCGAGCTGGTGAAGATCTTCACCTCCACCAAGTCGGCCCACGTCGCGGAGGTCGTCACCTCCTCGCGCGAGGGGGGCGCCTCCCTCAACATCCTCTCCGGCTTCGTGGCGGGCAACTTCAGCGCCTACTGGCTCGGGATGAGCATCATGGCCCTGATGGCGATCGCCTACGGCGTCAGCACGATGGGCCTCGGCGGTCTCATGATGGCCCCGGCGGTCTTCGCCTTCGGCCTCGTCGCCTTCGGCTTCCTCGGCATGGGCCCCGTGACGATCGCCGTCGACTCCTACGGCCCCGTCACCGACAACGCCCAGTCGGTCTACGAGCTCTCGGTCATCGAGACGCTCCCGAACATCAAGGGCGAGCTGAAGACCCAGTACGGCTTCGACGTCGACTTCGCGAAGGCGAAGCACAACCTCGAGGAGAACGACGGCGCCGGGAACACGTTCAAGGCGACGGCCAAGCCGGTTCTCATCGGCACCGCCGTCGTGGGCGCCACCACGATGATCTTCTCGATCATCGTCGGCCTGACCGAGGGGCTGAAGCCGGAGTACGTGGCGAATCTCTCGCTCCTCCACGCGCCCTTCCTCCTCGGCCTCATCTCGGGCGGCGCCATGATCTACTGGTTCACCGGCGCCTCCACGCAGGCCGTCACCGCCGGCGCCTACAGCGCCGTCGAGTTCATCAAGAAGAACATCAAGCTCGAGGGGACGACCAAGGCGTCGGTCACCGACTCGAAGAAGGTCGTCGAGATCTGCACGCAGTACGCGCAGAAGGGGATGTTCAACATCTTCCTCGCCGTCTTCTTCGGAACCCTGGCGTTCGCGTTCGTGGAGCCGTTCTTCTTCATCGGCTACCTCATCTCCATCGCGCTCTTCGGACTCTATCAGGCGATCTTCATGGCCAACGCCGGCGGCGCGTGGGACAACGCGAAGAAGGTGGTCGAGGTCGATCTGAAGGAGAAGGGGACTCCGCTTCACGACGCGACGGTCGTGGGCGACACGGTCGGCGACCCGTTCAAGGACACGTCGTCGGTGGCCATGAACCCGGTCATCAAGTTCACGACCCTTTTCGGACTTCTCGCCGTCGACCTGGCCGTCTCGCTGGCGCACCAGAAGGGGACGGGCTTCACGAGCGTCCTGGCGGGCTTCTTCTTCGCCGTCTCGGCCGTCTTCGTGTGGCGGTCGTTCTACAAGATGCGGATCACGAAGGCCGTGGCGAAGTAGGCCAGGGCCGGACCAGAACCGCGTCACGAAGTTCGAGGGCCGTCGGGGGTGACCCCGGCGGCCCTTCTTCGTTCAGGCCGGAGCGGTCCAGGTGAAGTGGGGGATCCGGCAGACCGTGCGAAAGCCGAGGCGCTCGTAGACGCGCAATCCCTTCGCCGAGGACTGGAGCACGCCGACCCGGTATCCGCGCGCCCTCGCTGCGAGGAGGGGAGCGAGGGTCACGGCGGCGCCGATGCCCCGCCCGCGCGCCGTCGGAAGCGTCGCGACGTCGTAGATCCCCGCCACGCCCGCGCCGTGGAATACCGACGACGTCGCGACGGGCTCGCCGTCCAGGTAGGCGAAATAGGACTGCAGCGGAGACGCGGGGCCGTGCAGCTCGTCGTAGACGTCGAAGAGCGGCGCCGCGTACGAGCGCGGGAGCTCGTAGCCCGCGACGAAGACCTCCGTCCACTCGCGAAGCATGGCGCTCCCCTCGACCCTTCGGATTTCCAGGAAGGCGGCGATTGCGTCTCTCCCGCGGGGAATCGCCGCGTCCGAGACGATGTCGTCGAGGGGCGCGGCCATGCCGGGCAGGTTCGGGTCGAATTGGAATCCCAGGCCCAGGAGGAGGGGGGCCCACGCCTCTGCCGAGACGCCCGGATCGAACCACCAGGTGATGGCCGACACGCCCTTCGAGGCGAAATAGTCGAGGGTCGAGCGCGCCCGCGCCTCGGCTCCGGCGCCGGGCGGTTCGGAGACGACGACTCCGTTGAAGAAAGGGTGGGGGACGGGCGTCTGCCAGCGGAAGGTTCCGGGGGCCCGGTGGACCTCGGTCTTCGTCGAGCCGCCGAGGAAGCGATTCAGCGCCATGAGGCTCGCCTGCGCCGCGCCGGCCATCGCCGCGGCGGAGGTGTCGTGCAGGATCTCCGCGTCCGACATGGCGACGATGCTAGCACAGGGGCGCGAACGCGCGAGAGGCCGCCGATCGGCTTCGGCGGCCTCTCTTGAATCGACGCCGGCGCTCGCAGGGCGGCGACGGGCCCCTCAGTCGCAGACCGCGATCACACCCAGATAGCGGTCGTGCACCTTCTCGATCGGCGCCTTCAACGCCTTGGCGTCGGCCTTCGGCGCCGCCTTGTTCAGCTCCTTCGTCGCCTCGACGAGCTTCGTCCGCGCGTTGTCGAAGCGATCCGCCTGCTCCTTCGACCACGCCTCCGGAAGTTTGGCCGATTCCAGCGCGGCCAGCGGGTCCTTCATCCGGTCGATGGTGGCGCGCATCGCCTTCACGTCGCCCGCGGGCAGGTCGGAGTGATAGAGCTGGTAGAGCACGACGTGAAACGCCTCCAGCTCGGGCAGGGGAGGCCGGATGAGCCGAACCATCGCCTCGTACTGGGCGTGGAGCTTCTCCGCGGCGTCGAGCAGCGCCTTGTCGTCCGCTCCCGCGGCGGCGCCGGCGTAGAGCGCGACCACCGACTGGAGCGTCTTGACCTGCTCGTCCCACGCGCCCTGCTTCTCGCGGAGGATTCCCGGCAGCTTCGCGTCCACGATCGCTTTCGCGCCCTTCTCCACCTCCGGAAGGAGCTCGCGGAGCTTCGCGGCGTCTTTGGCCGGCCAGGCCTCGTGCCAGATGACGCGGATCACGTGGTGGAACTCGTCCAGCGCGGGAACCTGCGCTCGGGTCTCGTAGAGCGCCGCGGCTCCCTCCTGGGCGCGAGACGCACCGGGCGTGGCGACGAACGCCGCCGCGAGCACGAGCATGAAGAACGTCGCTGATTTCATGGCGTTTCCTCCCGATTCACGAGCCGCGCCATCGATCCGGACGCGGCCCTCGACGAAGTCCCGCCCCCTAGCCCCCCAGGATTCCACGAATCATGAGGAGCGCGATGATGACCCCCATCAAACTCTCGCCGGCGATGATTCCCGAGGCCACCGGCACCGTGTATTCCTCGTGGATCGTCGGCTTCTTCTTCGAGAGCCAGAGAACCGCGAGCGCCCCGATGAACATCATGATCGAGTTGTAGCCGTTGATCGTGAACGCGATCCCGAGCCCCGTGGGCGCCGGGATCCACTTCTTCTGCTTCGGGAACCACATCTCGAGGAGCGGGAGAAGAATTCCGACGAGCGACCCGACCAGAAGCCCGATTCGCGCGGTCGGATGGAGGGAGCCGACACCCTTCGAGAGAAGCTCCGCGACGCCTCGCCAGACCTGCGCCGCGGGCGCGGGCCACTGCTCCGTTCCGAGGACGGAGGCGTTCGGGATCAGCACGAAGAAGACCGGCACCACGACCATCCCCCCCGCCAGCACGCCGAAGAACTGCGCGATGAACTGCTGGCGCGGCTTCGCGCCCAGGAGGTAGCCGCTCTTCAGATCGGTCAGGAGGTCGCCGGCGTGGCTCACGGCCCCCGCGGTGATGTTGGCGGTCATGAGATTCACCGTCACGTCGCCGGGCTTGATGGCGCCGAAGGTGAGCTGCGTGATCTTGCTGATCGGCCCGGTGGGCGTGATGTCGGTCTCGCCGGTGGCGCGCCCCGCGACGACGACGAGGAAGAAGGTGAGGAGCACCGCGAGGACGCCCATCCACCAGGTGATGTGGAAGATGGAGTGGCCCAGGTAGACCGCGGCCGCGCCGAAGACCGCCATGCCGATCGCGAACCACGAGCCCGGGACCTCGATCCGCTCCATCGGATCGTCCGCCGCGCCCTCCCGCTTCTTCAAGAAGGCCGACAGCGTGCCGAACGCGCGCAGGACCGTCTTCCACTGCATGAAGAAGAGGAGAAGCCCGGAGGTCACCATCATCGGGACGCCGATCCAGAGGCTCCACGACGAGATGCGGCGAAGGGCGGAGCCGCCGCTCTCGGCGATGACGCCGGCGTCCATCATCATCGGCGCGAGGATCAGGTAGTTGACCCCGGCGCCGAGCATCATGCTCCACGCCTGCCGGAATCCCATGATCGCGCCCGCCGCCACGAAGAGGAGCGACCCCTCGAACGACATGGTCAGATCGCTCAACCGGTGCCGGCCGATCTTGATCCACTCGGTGCCCCAGGTGGCGGGGATGTTCGGGTACTTGATCCAGGGCGCCGCGGCGTCCCGGAACCAGGTGATCCCCGCGCCGAGGAGCCCCGCGTATCCGAGCGCCTTCGCCTGCCGCTCGGCGGTGCTCCCCTCGGTGTGAAGCGCCCTCAGCGTCGTCGCCGCGGCGATCCCGCTCGGGAAGGGGAGCTGCTCGACGTTGATCAGCTGCCGCTTGGCCGGGACGGCGAGGAAGACTCCGAGCATGGAGAGCACGATGATCCAGATCGTGAGCGACCACATGCCCGGGACGGCCGAGGGGTTCAGCATCATGAGCGCCGGAATCGCGTTCACGAGGCCCGCGCCCGTCATGTAGCCGGCCGCGGACGCGCACGACTGCATCGCGTTGTTCTCCAGGATGCTGAAGGCGGGGAACTGCTTCGGGAGGAGCCGGTGGAGCGTGGCGAAGATGGCGTAGGCGAGGATGCAGGAGGTGATGGCGACCCCCATGCCCCATCCCGCCTTCAGGCCGATGTAGACGTTGCTCAGCGACATGAAGGCGCCGAGGAGCATCCCCATGATCAGGGCTCGCATCGTCAGCTGGGGCATCCGGTCCCCGGCGTAGACGTTCTCGAACCAGTGGCGTTCGATTTCTTCCGGAGTGCGCGGCGTGACGGGGGTCGGTTCCGTGGCCACGATTGGGTCCCTCCCTAGAGCGTCGACGGGAAAGCATGGAGGGTCCGCGAGACGGGCCGCCGGCTCAAGCAGATTCTGGGGGACCGCTACCTTGGTGGCAGTGTGGCGGCTTGAGCGCCTCGCCCCTCGGGGGCATACTCCACGTCCATGAATCGCAGCCTCTCCCACCGACTCGTCGGTTCGATCGCGGCCGCTGTCGCCGTCGCCCTTCTCGTTCTGCTCCTCCTCCCGGGGACGGGAGCCGCCGCCGCGCGAACGCCTCGCGCCCTTCCGTTCCCGCGGGGCGAGGTCGTGGTGATCGCGGACGAGGGGGCCCTCGACGCCGCGCCGGGGGGCGCGCCCACCTCGAGGAATGCGCGGCTCGCCGCCGCGCTCGCGGATCTCGGGCTCGAAGCGGCGCGGCCCGTCGGCCCCGAGCGCCGTTCAGGCTCGGCGAGGCGGGAGCGGATCTGGGTCCTGACCAGCGGGCGACCCGGCTTCGACCCTGTCGGCGCGGCCCGCGCGCTTCAAGCGACCGGCGCGATTCGGTCCGCGTGCCCCGACTATCGCTTCGCCCTCCTCTACACGCAGCCGAGCGACCTCTTCCTTCCGTACCAGTGGTACGTCGACGACACCGGATTCGCCGACGTCAAGCTGCCGCTCGCGTGGGATCTCGAGCGCGGCGACACGTCGGTCGTGATCGCGATCATGGACACCGGCATCGACACGTCGCACCCCGACTTATCCAGCAAGATCTGGCACAACCCGGGCGAGGTCGCGGGAAACGGGCTCGACGACGACGGCAACGGGCTGATCGACGACGTCGAAGGGTGGGATTTCGGGATGGGAGACCACGACCCGAAGCCGGAGTACACGGCCGACGCCTCGGGACTCGATGTGGGCTTTCACGGCACCTTCTGCGCGGGAATCGCGGGCGCCGCCACGGACAACGGCGAGGGCATCGCGGGCGCGGGATGGAGATGCCGGCTCATGCCGCTCAAGGTGTCGAGTCCCGACAGCGGGATCGCCTCCAGCGCCATCGCCGGCGCCTTCGCGTACGCGGTCGACGAAGGCGCCTCGGTGATCTCGATGAGCTTCGGCGGCCCCGGCGATCCCGGCGTGCCCGAGTTCTTCCAGTCGCTCGTCGACATGGCGACCTACGCGGGAGTGCTCTGCGTGGCGGCGGCGGGGAACGACGGCGACAGCGTGCGCGTCTATCCGGCCGCCTGCGACAACGTCCTCGCGGTGGGCGCCACGGACGAGAGCAACGCACGCGCCAGCTTCTCGAACTGGGGTCCCTGGGTCGACGTGGCGGCGCCGGGCGCCACGATGTGGTCCGCCATCGCGCAGAACTACACGCTCTCGGACCTCGACCAGCTCTTCTACATGTACTTCTTCGGATGGGACGGGTTCAATCCGTACATGTACGGCGACGGCACGTCGTTCGCCTGTCCGCTCACCGCGGGCGTCTGCGCGCTGGTTCGATCCCGATACCCCGGCCTCACGCCCCAGCTCGTGGCGCGCCACCTGGTCGCGACGGGGGACGCCGTCGCCTACGACCATCCGATCGGCGTGAAAGTGAACGCGTTCCGGGCCGTGAGCGGGCTCCCGACGGCCGTGGCGGTCGAGGAGGCGACGTCATCCGCGCCGCGGATCCGCGCCTCTCCGAATCCCGTGGTCGGCTCGGGCATGTTCCGCTTCGATCTGTCCGTCGCGGGGTGGGCTCGTGTCGCCCTCTACGACGCGTCGGGGCGGCTCGTCCGGACGCTCGCGCAGGGCGACTTCCCGGCGGGTCCTCACTTCCTTGCGTGGGACGGCCGAGGCGACCGCGGGGCCCGGCTTCCGGCGGCCGTCTACTTCGTGCGTTTGGAGGGGAGGGGACGGCCCGTCACCTCGAAAGTCGTCCTCGTGGCCCCATGATCGAACCGGGCGAAATCGCCGGGCTCGAATCCGAATTCGATCTACTCAAGGAGGAGACGATGCGCCTCGTCCCGCGCGTGCTGCTTGCCCTCGGGCTTTTCCTGCTCACGCCGCCCCTCTCGCGGGCCGCCGCGAAACCGGCCGCGCCGAGCGGGCCCGGGAAGACGTTCCAGGCCCCGGGCGCCACGATCTGGTACGAGGCGCGCGGGAACGCGGGAGGGCGCCCGCTGATCATGGTGAACGGCGGGCCGGGCTTCGATCACAACTACGTTCTCTGCTCCGACGTCTGGGACACGATCGCGAAGCGCCGCCGGGTCGTCTTCTACGATCAGCGCGGCAACGGCCGGTCGGGCGCGCTGACGAAGGAGCAAACGTGCACCGTGGCCGACCAGATCGCCGATCTCGAGGCGCTCCGGGCCGAACTGCACGCCGACAGGATCGACCTCCTCGGACACTCGTGGGGCGGCTACCTCGTCATGGCGTACGCCTCCCGCCACCCCGAACGCGTGGCTCATCTTCTCATCGTCGACTCGGCGTCGCCCAAGTGGACCGACACCGATTTCATCTTCAAGTACGTCTTCCCGGAGGGCACGGAGCGGCAGGGCGTCCTCGACTTCCACGACGCGCTGGGAGACAGCGCGTCGGGCGCGAAGAGCCTGCAGGAGTACCTCGGCATGCTCTTCGTCTCGACCGAGAAGCGGGACGAGTTCCTGTCGCGCTCGGCCGACTACCACTACTCGCGCTCGGTGAACGAGGTGCTGAACGCCGATCTGAACCGGCTCGACATGTGGCCCGTGCTCCCGTCGCTCACCATGCCGACGCTGGTCGTCACCGGCCGCTACGACATCAATGTCGCCCCGAGCACCGCCTGGAAGATCCACAAGGCGATTCCGGGCTCGAAATGGAGGGTCTTCGAGAAGAGCGGACACCTCCCCTATTTCGAGGAGCCGGCGGAGTTCGCCCGCATGGTCGACGACTTCCTGGGGACGCCCTGAGACCGCGCCGACGTCGGGGGGCCACCCTGGCAGCCTCCTGACAACCTGTCACGCCGCGCGCCGAGCGGAGGCCCGATCCCCTCGGCAACGTCCGTGGCGCGCGATTTCGGAAAAGCCCGCTCCCCCTTGTGCCGCGCGCCCATAGGAGCATCGGCGCGTCGCCTCCCGCCCGCCCGGGGCCCTCCGCGCGTGCTGGCACACGCAATGCAGCCCTCTTCCTTCGCCCGGAACGTCAGGGGCTACCGCTCCGAGGCCTCGCAGCGAAAGTCGATCGCAGAGGGAGGAGATCTCCATGAAGACCAAGCAGGTGGGCGCCAAGGCACTGGAGAAAGGTCTGGTTCGTTCCCTCGTGCGGCGGGGTTCCGTCAGCGACCGCAGCCCCGCGGTCGCGAAGCGTGTGAAGCGGCTCCGCGGCACGACGATGTGCGAACGGTGCGGCTCCATCTATCGCGCGAAGCGTTGGCAGAGCGCGGCGCCCGACGTGAAACGCTGGCCCGTCGGGCTCGCCTGGACCGTATGCCCCGCCTGTCGCCAGGCCGACGACCAAGAGTACTTCGGGAGAATCCTCCTTCGGATCGACGAGAACGGGCCGGACGAAGAGACCGTTCGGCGCCGCATGCAGAACATCGCCGAGCGGGCGCAATGGACGCAATCCCAGCGGCGAATCCTCTCGGTCGAACGGGTCGGGAGCGAGCTCGAAGTGCTCACCACGTCGCAGAAGCTCGCGCATCGAATCGTTCGCTCGCTGCGGAGCGCGTTCGGCGGATCCGCCACGTACGGATGGTCCGAGCACGACGGAGAACTGAGGGCGACCTGGACCTGGAAGGCCCGGACCTCGCGCACCCGGGCCGAGCGCGTGGCGAAGGCGAAGCTCCCGCCGGGGGTGATCGATGTGGAAATCCAGTCGCGCCGCGTGGCGATGGAACCCCGGTGGCGCGATCTCCTCGAGCGGAGCACGGCGAGCTGGGCGAGCCGTTACCCCGAACTCCTGCGCGTGCACGCCACGCTGCAGCACGGACGCCACCGGCACGGCAACGAACAGGTCTCGCTCGTGGCGAACTATCCCAAGCGCACGCTGCGGGTGGAGAAGCAGGGCGCGGCGATGGAGGACGCCATCCACGCGGCGTGCCTCGCGATGGGCCGCGAACTCCGCCAGGCTCGGGCGAGCCGGACGCGGATCGTGAAGACGCCGGGTTCCCGCCCCGAGGGAAGCGTCATGCGCATCTTCCGCGACGCCGGGTACGGCTTCATCCTCCTCGACCGCGGACGCGAGGCCTACTTCCATCGCGACTCGCTCGACAGCGCGCTCAAGTTCGAAACGCTGCGGCCCGGGATGCCGGTGGAGGTCGAACTCGAGGAGGGGCGCGAAGGGCTTCAGGCCGCTCGCGTCTTTCCGATCGGCGGCCGGCGAAAGGTCTGACGGTCAGCGCTTCCCGGCTCTCCAGATTCCCCAGAAGACGGAGAGCCCGAAGATCACGGAGAAGACGAGCGCCAGGCGGAAGAGCCATTCCACGACCGGGCCGAGCGCGGGGGTGAGGCGGATTCCGACCGCGAGGCCGAGCGCGACGACCGACGCCCCGAGAATGATCGAGAGGGCGAGCCGGTTCGCCATGGCATGGAATTCGTGCGTGACCTTCTCCAGCCCGCGGTGCGTGACGTCGAGCTGCATCTCGCCGCGCTCCATCTTGTCGAGGAGACGGGACGCTCGCCTCGGCAGTTCGACGCCGAGTTCCGCCGCGTCCATCGCGGCCTGGCCGGCCCGCGACGCGAAGGTCGAAAGCGAGTGGCGCCGTTTCCAGTCGTCGCGGACGATCGGCACGGCGAATTCGAGATAGCGGAAGTTCGGATCGAGCATCAATCCGATTCCTTCGCTCATGTTGGCGACCCGGAGGAGAAGGGCGAGTTCGGTCGGCAGCTGCAGCTTGTGCCGGAACGCGATGTGGAATAGGTCCTCCGCCACCTCCGAGGCGCTCAGATCGCGAATGGACGAGTTGCCGTAGCGTCCGACCAGGTGGGCGAGGTCGCGCTCGAACATCGGCCGGTTCGCCCGCCGGCCGGCCACGCCGAGCGCGAAGAGTTCGTCGCTCAGCATTTCGGCGTCTTCCCTCGAGGCCGCGACCATCGCCCGCAGGAGATGGCGCTGCGTCGACTCGCTGAGGCGGGCGACCATTCCGAAGTCGACCATGGCGAGTGACGCGTCGGGCTGCACGAAGTAGTTTCCCGGGTGCGCGTCCGCGTGGAAGAACCCGAACTCGAGCACCTGGCGAAGGAAGAGGCGGACGGCGTTCTCGGCGACCGTTCGCCCCGAAACGCCGATCCCGCGCAGCCCCGCCACGTCGGAGATCTTCACTCCCTTCACGCGCTCCATCGTGAGGACGCGCGCGGTGCTGTATTCCTCGTAGACGCGCGGAATCCGCACCAGGGGCTCGTCGCGGAACTCCTTCTTCATGCGAATCGCGTTCTGAGCCTCGCGGACGTAGTTCAGCTCGTCGCGCAGCGTGTAGGCGAACTCGGCGACGAGCGGGCGCAGATCGTAGTCGCGCCCGATCGGAGTGTGAACCTGCACCCAGTCGACGATGTCTCGGAGAATGGCGAGGTCGAGCTCCACCTCCTCCACCACGCCCGGGCGGCGGATCTTCACGACCACCGGCGTTCCGTCGGCGAGGACGGCGCCGTGAACCTGGCCGATGGAGGCCGAGGCGATCGGCGTCGGGTTGAGCGAAGCGAAGACCGGTCTCGACGAGCCCCCCAGGTCCTCGCGCACGATCCGTTCGATCTCCTCGAACGGAACGGCGGGCGCGGCGTCCTGGAGTTTCGAGAGTTCCGCGATGTAGTCGGGAGGGAGGAGGTCGGCCCGGGTGCTCAGCATCTGCCCGAGCTTGATGAAGGTGGCCCCCATCTCGCCGAGGGCGAGCCTGATCCGCTCCGGTTCCGTGCGGCGCGTCCCGTTCGAAGGCGGAACTTTGAAGCGCGGGGCGAATCGGCGGAGTCCCGTGTGGTCCGCGAACGAGTCGAGCCCGTAGCGGAAGAGCACCCGCGCGAGGTGGCGGGTGCGAGCGAGTCTCGACCGCGCGGCGCGGGACGTGAAAGCGAGGATGCCGTTCACGACTTCCTCCAGTGGGGGCATCGAGGCGCTCCCCCCAGGGCAAGACTAGGCACGGGTTGTGCCAACCAGGGTGGGGAGGAGGCCTCCGTCCGGCCACGCCTCAGGAGGTGGAAGTCGTGATGGGCCACCGCTCCAAGGGATTGAGTTCCACCGGCGAGCCCCCGCCCGCCGCCTGGGACGATCCCATCGGCTGCCAAGGCGGCAGGGAAGCCGACGAATTGTCAGGTGCCCGAGCGGCCCACTCTGTCGGATCGCTCCTGGCCGAGGCTTTCTACCGAACGGCGCGACTTCTCATGTGGGCCGGGATCTCGGCTCATTTCCGTCACGTGACCGTCGTGGGCCGCGAACGATTCCCGCGGCGCGGCGCCACGCTCCTGGTCTCGAACCACCCCTCGACCTGGAGCGACGTCCTCCTTCTCTACGGAATGCTCGGAAGGCGCTTTCACTTCCTCGCCGAGCCGGGGCAGTTCCACCCCTGGCCCCGCGCCCTGCTCATTCGCGGCTTCGGAACCCTTCCGGTCTACCTTTCCGATTCGTCGCGCGACGCGACGGAACGGAACGAGGAGACCTTTCGGCGCTGCCGGGCGCACTTCGATCGTGGCGAAGCCGTCGCGATCTTCCCGGAGGGGATCAGCTGGATCGACCGCTCGCTCATGCCGCTCCGGCGCGGCGCGGCGCGACTGGCTCTGTCGTACGCCTGCAGGCGCGGCGGGGAGTCGTCGTTCGCGCTGATTCCCGTCGCGCTGCGCTACTCCGACCGGGTCGCGTTCCGGAGCGACGTGACCTTGTGCGTCGGTGAGCCGATCGCGCGCTCGGAGCTCGAGACCGAGTTCGGGAGCCCGGACGCGAGGGCGGTCGAGCGGTTGACCGCGCGGTTGGCGGAAACGCTTCGCCGTCTGGGCCGGCTGGCCGACGACGCTCGGGCCGGCCGGCTCCTCGGCGTGCTCGAGCCGGTCGCGGCGGCGCGTGGCGCGGGACGGGACGTCGAGATTGCGGACCTGCTGGTTCGCGCGATCGCATCGCTGAAGCGGGGCGAGCCGGAGCGGCACGCCCGCCTCGAACGGCTCGCGCGCGCGCATGACCGGGCGCGACGCGCGCTCGGCGTGTCGGAGATCGCGCTGGCCGAGCCCGCGCCGCGCTCGGCCAGGCGAACCGCGCTCGAGCGTTCGCTCCTCTCCCTGGCGGCCGTCCCCGCGCTGGCCGGCGCGGCGATTCACGCCGTCCCCGTGATCGGAACGCGCCTCGCGCTTCGTATCATCTCCTACGCGCCGAGCCAGGTGGCCTTCGCGCGGATCACGTCGGGGTTCTTCCTGACCCTGGGAACCTATGCCGTGCTGGCCCTGATCCTCGCGCTGCGGTTCCACGCCTCGGCCGCGCTCATCGTCGCGACGCTCGTCGCGTGCGCGACGTTGGGCGCCGTCTCCGTCGCGTACTGGGATAGACTCCGTCCCATCCTGGAGCGACGGCGCGTGTCGAGGCTCGCGCGCCGTCATCCGGGCCTGGTGGCGAGGGCGAGGCGGAGCCGCGTGGCGCTCGGCGCCTGGATCGACACGGCGCTCCGCGATGCGAGAGAGGATTCATGAGCATCCTTCACACGACGCAATACTCCGGATGGGCGCGCGGGCACCTGCTCTGCAGGGTGGAGGATCATCCCGGGGAGTTCGCCGTGACGTTCGACGACGGTCCGAATTCCGCGGCGACGGGGCGGATCCTCGACGTGCTCGCCCGCCACGGAGCGCGGGCCACCTTCTTCATGCTGGGCGGAAACGTGCGGCGGAACGCCGATCTGGCGAGGCGCGTCGTCGCGGAAGGGCACGAGCCCGCGGTGCACGGCGACAATCACTGGCCGGTGCCGCTCCTGCTCCCGGGCGGGATTCGAAGCGAGGTGCTCCGCACCGCCGCGTCGATCGAGACGATCACGGGCGTCAGGCCCCGATTCTATCGACCGCCCTTCGGCTTCATGTCGCCCGGGCAGGCGCGATTCGTGCGGAACCTCGGCTTCGAACCGGTGCTGGGAGACGTCTATCCCGAGGATCCGCACTCTCCGGGCGTGGAGCGCATCGTGACGAGGGTGATGGCGCGGCTACGAGGGGGATCGATCCTGATCCTGCACGACGGGAGCCCGGTGGGGAATCCGAGCCGGTGGCAGACGGTCGACGCGCTGGAAATCATCTTGGAGGCGGCTTCGAGGCAGGGGCTGCGGGGGACGACGGTCGCCGAGATCTATCCGCCCGGCACGGCGCTGCCTCTCTAGGGCTTGCCGGGGAGAGGGTCGAGGGTTGCCGCCGTCGCCACGGGACCGGCGTGCGCGATCGCCGCGCGAACCTCTTTCTGCCAGTTGACCACCGCCGATTCGTAGGAGCGCTCCGCGCGCCCTCGCATGGAGCTGTGGGTCAAGTCCCGCCTCGACGCGATCCCGCCACGGAACGTCAACTCGGTTCGCCCGTCGGCAAGGCGCGTGACGGAGGCGAAGCAGCGGGCCACCGCCTTGCCCGCGACGAGCCGAAAGAAGAAATTGCGGATCGGCTTCCACTCGGTGACGTAGGCGTACCCCTCCTCGTCCGAGGTGCTGATCACCCACTTCTTCCGTTCGAGCGCCGCGCCGGCGGCGAGAATGACGTCGATGCCTTGCGCGTCGAGCGTGTCGCAGTAGGAGCGGCCGAGGAAGAGCTTCCAGTCTTCGGTGTCGGTCCATCCGCCGAGACTACGACCGACGGAGTCGGGGGGGGCTTTGGGGCTGGATGCGAGGGCGCCGCGGGGAGCGACGAAGAGCGCGGTTAGGAGGATGGTGAGCCCAAGTCCAGTTCGAGTCATGTCTGAGTATAAACCCCACGTGCGGGGGAGGGTTCCTCAATCGGCCTCAATTCGACCCCGACGCCGACGATTTATCGGCTAAACTCGCCCCCCATGGCCCTCGCGCCCGGATCCCGGATCGGAAACTATGAAATCGTCGCCTGGCATGGCGCCGGAGGCATGGGCGAGATCTACCGTGCCCGCGACACGCGCCTCGATCGCATCGTGGCGATCAAGGCGCTCCCGCCCGCCTTCGCCTCCGATCCTCAGCGCCGGGGCCACTTTGAGCGGGAGGCCCGCCTGCTCGCGGCCCTGAATCACCCCAACATCGCGGCCATCTACGGACTCGAGGACGCGGCCGGCGCCACCTACCTCGTGCTCGAATTCGTCGACGGGGAGACGCTGGCGGAACGCCTGTCGCGCGGGGCCCTGAGCGCGCGCGAGACCCTGGAGATCGGCATCCAGGTGGCGGCCGCCATCGAGGCCGCGCACGAGCGCGAGATCGTCCACCGCGATCTGAAGCCCGGAAACGTGATGCTCGACGCGAAGGGCGCCGTGAAGGTGCTCGACTTCGGGCTGGCGAAGGGAGGCGCGAGGGAGGATGGCTCCGGCGCCGATCTCTCCGCCTCGCCCACCGTCGCGCTGGCGGGCACGGCCGAAGGCGTCATTCTCGGGACCGCCCCCTACATGAGCCCCGAGCAGGCGCGCGGCCTCCGCGTCGATCGAAGGAGCGACGTCTGGGCCTTCGGCTGCGTTCTCTTCGAATGTCTCACCGGCCGGCAGACCTTCCGGGGCGACACCGTATCCGACGTGATCGCGCGGATCCTGGAGCGCGATCCCGAGTGGGGGAGCCTCCCCGGCACGGTACCGACACGCCTTCGCGACCTCATCGAGCGATGCCTGACCAAGGACGTGGCGCAGCGGCCGCGCGACATCGGGGACCTTCGGCGCGAGATGATCGCGATCCTGCAACAGCTCTCCTCTCCCTCCGGCGCGCACGCGAGGCTCTCGGCGGAGCCTCCCTCGTTGGCCGTGCTCTATTTCGAGGATCTCTCCGGCGGGACCGAGAGCGAGTACTTCTGCGCCGGCATCACCGAGGACATCCTCACCGACCTTTCGAAGATCAAGGGGCTCCGCGTGGCGTCGCGGAACGCCGTCGCGCGCTATCGGGGGCAGACGGTCGATCTCCCCAAGGTGGCCGCCGAACTCGGCGTGCGCGCCGTGCTCGAAGGGAGCGTGCGCCGCGCCGGCGACCGCGTCCGCATCAGCGCGCAGCTCATCAACGCGGCGGACGGGTTCCATCTCTGGGCCGAGCGCTACGATCGCAAGCTCGACGACGTCTTCACGCTCCAGGAGGAGATCGCCAAATCGATCGCCGAGGCGCTCCGCGTCACGCTGACGCCGGCCGAAACGGCCACGCTCCTACAAGACCGCCCCGACGACGTGCGCGCCTACGATCTCTATCTCCGCGGGCGGCAGCTCTACGGCCAATACACCAGGGAGTCGCTGAGCGAGGCGCTGGATCTCTTCCGGCAGGCGCTCCAGATCGATCCCAATTACGCGCTCGCGTGGGCAGGCACGGCCGACTGCCATGGACAAATGCTCCAGTACGAATTCGCCGAGGACATCGAGGAGACCGCGCGGCTGGGGCTCGAGGCAGCGCAACGCGCGGTTGCCATCAATCCGAAGCTGGCCGAGGGGCACAAGGCGGAAGCGCTGGTGTGGCTCTACCGGGGAGACAAGGCCGCCTCCGATTCCGCCCTGAGGCGCGCGATCGTCGCGAATCCGAGGTACACGCCGGCCGTCATCAACGTCGCTGTCTCCGCGTTCGCCGATGCGGACCTGGCTATGTCCGAGCGATGCGTCCGGCGCGTGCTCGAGATCGATCCACAAGAGGCCTTCGCCATCACCTGGCTGGCGTCCCTCCTCCACGTGACGGGCCGGGACGAGGAGTCCCTCGCGGCGACGCGGCGGCAGCGGCAGACGTCGAACGAGCGGTTCTACGTGACCAGCGTCTACACCGAGCGCGCCTGGACCGAGTTCCGTCGCGGCGAATTCGAGGCGGTAGCCCGTACCCTCCGTGAGGGGCTGGCCGACGACGCCGATCCCTCGAACCTGCGTGCCATCGAGGCCGCTCTCACGGCCTACACCGGCCCGGACCAGGAGGCTCGCAGGCTCCTCGCGGAATTTCAGGAGACGCCGAGGCTCGGTCCCCCCGAGCTCATGCTGCTCTCGGGCGCGGCGCTGCGGCTCGGCGAGCCGGAGCGCGCTCTTCGCTGGCTCGGGCGGAAGTTCCTGCATCGCCTGGCGCCATGGTACGTGCGCCTCGATCCCGAGCTCCACGCTCTTCTCGACCGCGAGCCCTTCGCGCCCCGCCGCGCGCCGG
>DASTKG010000009.1:0-4780 GCA_035716005.1 Candidatus Eiseniibacteriota bacterium | reverse complement strand
TGGACAATCGCTGCATGGAGTGAAACGGGGCCGGGCCGTGGACGCTGATTTCTGGATCCATGAATGTTGGCCGAACTCTCCGTGGGTAGCGCTTCCGAAGTCAATCTTGCCTGACGATATCGACCGAGATCTCGACCGCCGGGATCGTTCCTCGGTTCTCGAGCCAGTGCATGGTGTTCCGATCCTCGGGCCAGCCCAATCCCGGCCCGTAGTCCGCGGCGACTCCACCTCGATGGTCGGTGATCGTTCCTTGCAGAATGTAGACGATGCCGGGCCTACCCTTATGGTCGTGAATCGGGCCGAGGACGCCTCCCGGCTCGATGGTCACCAGACGCATTCGAAGCTGGCGCCCCGCCATGCCCTCGATCTCGGGGCCGAGGTCGACCGTTCCAAGCAACTTCACCGTCACACCTTTCGTCTCGGGCGCCACTTGTTCGTCGCTCATCGTGCTCTCCTCGCTGTAATTCCAGGGCTCAACGGGCTCTGCCGGCGCCGGTTCTACCGGAACCGCACCAGCCGGCGCGTCATGACGCCCTCCTCCGTGGCGAGGCGCACGAAATAGACCCCCGAAGCCGTGACGGCCCCGCGGGAATCGCGGCCGCTCCAAGCCACCTTGTGGATCCCGGCGCTCCAGACACCGTGCGCCAGATTCGCCACCAGCCTCCCGTCCACGCCGAACACCTGCAAGTCCACCGCCGCGGGGCGTGCCAGCGAGAACGAGAGCCCCACCGAGCCCGACGACGGATTCGGCCACGGCATCCGCAGCTTGAAATCGGCGCCCGCGATCGGCCCCACGCCGGTCACGCCCATCTCGACCTCGTTCCGGATCCACGCGGCGTTCTGGGGCGTGATGGCGACGTGCTCCTGATTCGTCCCCTGCGAGTAGACGACGTCGAACGGCGTGTTCGACACCGGATCCGGGTCGGCCGCGATGTCGTGAAAGAGGTCGGACGTGTTGTACGCGAGCGCGCTCACGGTCGGGATGAAGCAGTGATTGGGGTAGAACGCGACGATGTCGCCGTAGGGGGCGGCCACGGAATCGAGTTGCGCCATGGAAGCCCGCCATCCGCCGGGGGCGTTGTCGTAGGGCTGGGTGCCGCTCACGGTCACGGCCTGCGACGTGGTCGAGAAGAGGATCCGGAGGCGTCCGTCGAAGATCTTCGTGCTGGTCGCGTTGGGCACCGCCCAGATGTTGCCGGTGATGGCCACGAGGAGGTCGCTGTAGCTCCACTGGACGAGCTGCGCGCCCGGGGCGAACGGTTCGCCGCTCCCGTTGTCGCTTCCGTTTGCGATCGCCACCAGGCGGGGCTGGCCCGGCCACTCCCCGACGGCGGCGAGATCGGCGGCGAACGTTCCCCGGAGGGGATCGGGCTGCCCGGTCGTTCCGGCCGGATCGGTGTAGTGGTAGACCAGCATCTGACGCGCCGCGGGGCGGTTGAGCTGCGAGAGGAAGGTGGCGGCATCGGCCGATTGGGTGGAGAAGAAATTCACCCAGTACTGGATTCCGAGCGGGATATCGGCGCCCAGGTGGGGCGAGTCGAACGAGATGAACGTGCGCACCGAGTGCGGCAGACCGTTCGTCTCCATGTAGGCGAGCGCGTAACGGCTCACCAGACCGCCCATGCTGGCGCCGGCCAGCGCCACGGTGGTCTGCGGGCCCACGATGCCGCTGATCTGCTGCAGCAGATCCACCAGCACGAACGCGTTTCGCTGCAGGTAGTCGGTGGCGTCGGTGAAGTTGAGCACCACCGCGTCGTAGCCGTCCGCGCGGAGGGTCTCGATGAGGTTCTCCTGGTTGAGCAGCGCGTAGAGCTCGTCCCAGTTCATGCTGTTGTCGAGGTCGAAGCCTTCCACCACCACCGCGGGATTCAGGAGTTGGGTCCGCCCCGGCGCCAGGTAGACGTACGCGTCGCCCGAGGCGACGCCGCCGAGATATGGGATCGTTCCCGCGACGTGGAGAGTGTCGTTCGGGGCCGGCGCGGCGAGCGCCCGCACCGAGAACGCGAGCGCGGCCTCCACCGTCGCGCCGTCGGCCGTGGTGGCGCGCAGACGAAGGGTCTTGGTGCCGGTCGCCGCGTAGTGCGCTGTGATCGGCCGATCGAAGTTCATCGCCCGGAACCCGAGCCCGTCGTCGAGGTCGGCTTCGAGCCGAGGTGCCGCGCCACCGCGATTCGAAAAGTAGTCGTCGCGGTCGAGCACGAACCTCACCTCGGCCCCGCGATAGGTCCACTCGCGAAGCGCGGCGGCCGCGAACGCGGTGCGGGATTCGAACGCTTCGCCGCTCCCCCGCACGAGCTGCCCTTCACGAACCTCGACCGCTCCCCGCTCCAGCGCGTCGGGGCGGATCCGCTCGTAGCCGTCGAAGACCACGCCGAGCGGCACCGCGTCCTGTCGCCGCCGCGCGCGCTCGATCAGCGCTTCGGCGGACGGACGCTGGGCGGGATCGGCCGACGCCCGGCGCAGCTCCTCGTAGAGCTGCCGCCACAGGTCTCGCGAAGCGACCGCCCGCCCGTCGCCGGCGAAGCGCTCGATCCCCGAGAGCGGGAGCACGCGGTCGTAGAGGACTCCAGTCTTGAGATCGCGGGTGTCGAGGCGTTCCAGCGCTTCGCTCAGCCGGTCCTCGATGGGGCCCGCGAAGGTTTCCCGAGGGTTCAGGAGGAGGAGCGAAAGGGCGACGACCGCGAGCAGCCCCACCGCGGCGGGCCTGAAACGGAGATGCGGAGTCAGGATGCGGGGCACGCGGCCTCCTCGTGAGCGGGGACAAGATGGATGATCGGCTGAGTGACCGGGCTAAAGTGTAGCATGCGGCGTCGCCGTCATGCCTCGAGTCTCAACTGCGGGCTGTCGCCGCCTCCAGCCCTCTCGAGAGATTCCAGATTGTGAACGCCGACCCCCAGCAACCGCACGGGGCGCCGGCCCGCATCGGTCTTCTCGAGCAGGGCGACCGCGCGCTGCGCGATTTCGTCCGGATCGCTCGTCGCCGGGTGCGAGTGGCTCCGGGTGATCGTGACGAAATCGCTGTAGCGGACCTTGATCGTCACCGTGCGCGCCACGAGGCGCTTCCGGCCGAGCCACCCCGCGTTGTCGCGTGCCATCGTCGCGATTTCCTCGCGTATCCGTCCGAGATCCGTGATGTCCTCGGGGTAGGTGCTCTCGCTGGACGAGGACTTGGACGGCCGGTCCGGGTCGACGGGACGATCGTCCTCGCCGGCCGCGAGACGTCGCAGCCACTCCGCCGAGCTTCCGACGGCGTTTCGCAGGAGGTCCGGGTCGGCCGTCCGCAGGTCCACGACCCGCTCGATGCCGCACGCGCGGAGCCGCTGGGCGGTCACGGGGCCCACGCCCCAGAGCGCGTCGACCGAGAGCTGCCGCAGAAACGATTCGACCCGTTCCGGAGCCACGACGGTCAGGCCGTCCGGCTTGCGCCAGCCGGAGGCGATCTTCGCGATAAATTTGTTGGGTGCGACACCGGCCGATGCCGTGAGCCCGGTCGTCTCGCGAATCGCCGCCTTCAGCCGCTTCGCCACGTTGACCCCAAGAGGCTCGCCCCAGGCGTTCCGCGTGACATCGAGATAAGCCTCATCGAGGGAAAGCGGCTCGACCAGCGGCGTCACGTCGCGAAGGATCGACATGACCTGGCCGGAGACGGATCGATACCGCGTGAAGTCCGGCGGGACGACGTTGAGCTCGGGGCACAAGCGGAGGGCTCGGCTCATCGGCATGGCGGATCGGACGCCGAAACGACGCGCCTCGTAGCTGGCGGCGGCAACCACCCCGCGCGACTCGGGCGAACCTCCGACGGCCACGGGGCGGCCGCGAAGCTCGGGTCGATCACGTTGCTCGACGGACGCGTAGAACGCGTCCATGTCGATATGCACGATGCGTCGGATCATGACCCCTCGCCCTTCCCCTCGGTCCGGGTGTTCGAGAACCCCCGGCCGGCGTTCAGGCCGATCCCTCGACGATCTTCCAGTAGGAGTCCTTCCGAATCACCTTCCCGTCTCGAAACTCCCACAAGTCGCATCCACGGACCCGCACTCGGCGTCCATCCGGAGCCGTGCCCGTCAGCAGCCACTCGGACACGCCCCGATTGCCGCTGACCCAGTGTCGATCGTCGCCGTAGTGCACGTCGGGGAGCCCCTTGAAGCGTGCGGCGAATCCCTCGCGCACGGCGGCTTTTCCGGTAAGGCGCTGGCCCCAGGGCTCCCGACCGCGCGGCATGTCGAACGAGCAGTCGTCGGCGAAGAACTCCATGATGGCATCCAGATCGTGGGCATTGAACGCATCGGCGATCGCCTTCAACGTTTCAGCGGAGACCGACGGCGGTTGATCCATGACATTCCCCCAAGGCTAAGGGCTCTACCGGGCAGTCCAACGTTCAGCCGGGCGCGTGGTTTCCGCCTTGCGGGCCGTCGCCTTAGTCGCTTGGCTAAGCCGCCCCCGCAAGTGGTTGAGCATAGAGCGGTTGGAGATGGCCGCAAACGGGAATTCATACACACGCGACGGTCCGATAGGCACTCGCGTCCGTGCTAGGCGGCGCTCCGACGCGACTGCACGACCCCGCGCGAGGCGCACTTCGATCTGGGGTAGAATGGCCTCCATGAAAAAACGCGAACCAGCAACCGGGAAACCCGCATCCCGGCTCATCGACGAGCGGATCCGCGACCTGGCGGGATGGCGCGGCGAGACCCTGGCGCGCATGCGAGCGCTGATCCTGGCAGCCGACCGCGAGATGACCGAGGAGTGGAAGTGGGGCGTTCCGGTCTGGTCGCGCCACGGG
>DASTKG010000008.1:0-10996 GCA_035716005.1 Candidatus Eiseniibacteriota bacterium | reverse complement strand
GCCTGCACCGGCGCCCGCTCCAGCCACCAGCGATCGCCGGCGTTCATCCAGACGGGCGCGCCGGTCGCTTCCTTGTACGCCTTCACCGCGAGGATGTGATCGATGTGGCCGTGCGTGAGAAGGATGCGCCGCACGGAGAGGCCGCGGCGGCGGATCTCCGCCAGGACGGTTCCGTCGTCCCCGCAGGGATCGACGACGATGACGTCCCGCGATCCCGGCGACGTGAGGAGGTAGAGATTATTCTCGAAAGGCCCGACGGGACATCGTTCCACCCGCACGGCTCAGCTCTTCGTCGCCGTGATCGCCGTGATCCCGAACATCGGAAGCCCGACCATGTCGACGTCGATGAAGCCGGCGTCCTGGAGGAACTTCGTCAGCTCGCCGCGCGTCAGGGCGCCGGCGTTCCCGGCGCCGTACGCGGCCAGCACGTTCAGGCGGTAGAGAGCCGCTTCCTTCGGCTCCGTCTGCGAGTCCTCCAGGAGGAACTCGGTGACGATGACGGCGCCTCCCTCGCGGAGCGACGCGCGAGCCGCGGCGAGGATGAGCGGAATCCCCGCCCGGGTGCGACGCGAGAGGTGATGCGGGAGGAGGACCAGGTCGGCGTTCGCCCCCGGCTGTCCCGCGTCGGGGTCGCCCGGGACGAATCGGACGCGATCCTCCAGCTTCATCGTCTTCGTGTACTCCTCGGCCACCGCCTGGAAGACGGGGCGGTCGACGATCGTCGCCTGCAGCTGCGGATAGCGGCGCGCGAGACAGAGCGCGCCCGCGCCGGTGTGGCTGCCGATCTCGAGGAGTTTCCGCACGTCGCTGAATTCGAGATCCAGGATCTCGGCCACGCGCGTGATGGCGGCGTAGGCGCCGGTGTGGAAGGCCCGCGACAGCCCGATTTCCAGCTCGTCGCTTCCCTGCGGCACCGTGGGTGGGCTCCCCGCGCGGACGCGGTCGCGGAGCGATCCCCAGAGCGGATAGAGCGGCTCGCGCATGAAGCGGACCATCTCGACGTAGTTGCCCGGGACGCTCTCGACCAGGAAGGCGCTCGCCACGTCGCTGTTCTTGTAGCGGTCGCCCTGCCGTTCGAGGAAGCCGATGGCGCAGTTCGCGTCGAGGAGCGCCTCCATGGCGGCCGGATCGGCGCTCGCGGCCTCCGCCACCTCGGGAGCGCTCTTCGGCCCCTGGAAGAGGATCGTGAAGACGCGCAGCTCGACGGCGGTCAGGAGCGCCTGGCTCGCCCAGAAGCCCGTCGCGGCCTGGAGGATCGGCACGGGACTGAGGCGACCGTGGAGCGAGGGACGGGAACCGGCGGCTGGGCCCATCTGATTCATGTCGTAATCCTCGGGTGCGCGACGGTGGATGCTCGGCGTTGGAGTCTAGGGCACCGATGCGGGGGGCGCAAGGCAACCCCCCGGGGTCCTCCCGGCTCTTGGATGCGGCTTGCCGGGGGGCGAATCAGAGAACCTCGGGCCCGCGCTCGGGTGGAAGAGCGCCCGCGACCCGGAAGAGGCGGTCCATTTCCCGAAGGGACGAGCGCAGGAGGGCCGCCTTCTTGGCCACCGGAAGGAAGGCCGACTTGAACCCGTTCACGAGGACGTGGCGGACGTCGTTCGGCGTGAGACGGAACGCGGTCACCGCCCGGTCGAGCTCCTGCGTCATCGTGGTGTTCGAGACGAGCCGGTTGTCGGTGTTGAGGGTCACCCGGAGCCCCAATTTCAGGTAACGGCGGAACGGATGCACGGCGGCCCGGGCGACGGCCCCCGTCTGGATGTTGGAGGTGAGGCACATCTCGAGCGGGATCCGATGGTCGTTCACGTAGTTCAGGATCGCGCGATTCTCGCCGAGGCGGGTTCCGTGGCCGATCCGGTGGGCGCTGCAGTAATGGAGCGCCTGCGCGATGCTCTCCGGCCCGTACGCCTCCCCCGCGTGCACCGTCACGTTCAGCTGATTCTTGGCGACCATGCGGAAGGCGCGGCTGTGCGCCTTCGCGGGAAAGTCGCGCTCCGCGCCGGCCAGGTCGAACCCGACGACCCCCTTCTCCCAGTACTCCACCGCCACTTCCGCCAGGCGGTTCGTGAGCCGCGGACTCTTGTGCCGGATGCCGCAGATGATGATCCCGCTCTCGATGCCGTAGCGCCGCCGGGCGCGATTCAGCCCCTCCTGGACGGCCTCCACGGTATCGCCCATGCCGAGGCCGCGTTTCGTGTGGAGCGCCGGGCAGTAGCGCACTTCGAGGTACCGGACGTTCTCGCGGTGGGAGTCCTCCGCCAGCTCGAACGCGACCCGGACGATCGCGTCCCGCTCCTGGAGAACGCGGAGCGTGAGATCGAAGGCCTTCAGGTATTCGGGAAGGCTCACCCCGGCGGTCAGCCCCGCGAGGAACCGGTCGAGCGTCGCGGCGTCGCGAATGGGAAGGCGCAGTCCCTGCTCGCGGCCGAGCTCCAGGAGCGTCTCGGGACGGAGGGAACCGTCCAGATGGACGTGGAGGTCGGTCTTCGGAAGGGAGTGGAGGAGCCGTCGGCGTCGCTCGGGATCAGCCCACGGCGACGTCCGCCGTCGCGTTGGCGAGCGGCGCACCAAGTTCTCCCACCGATTCGTGCGTGAGCCCGAGGAACGCGGGGTTCGACCGCGCCAGCCGCGCGAAGACGGCGGCCGCGTCGGCGTCGCGCTCTTTCAGAACGCCCAGCGCGCTCCCCAGATCCTGCAGGACGCGCCAATCCTCGCGAACGTCGTGCGAGGTCGTGAAGACGCGGCCGACGCGCTGGACCCGGCCCTTCGAGTTCGTGTAGGTCCCGTCCTTCTCCACCTGCGTCGCGCCTGCCAGCACCCAGTGAGCCCTCTCGCTGACGGGCGACGCGTGCGTGTCGAGGACCACGATCAGCTCCGCCCGCTCGAGCGCGCGCGCCACGACGGCCGGATCGCCGAAGGTGTCGAGCGGCCCGCCGCGCAGGAAGAGGAGCGCCCGGATCGAGCCCTCGGCCGCGGCCTGCATCATGTCGCGGACCGACTTCCCGCCCGGTCCCGGCGCCACGCCGACGGCGCGGGCGCCGCGCGTGTTCGGATTCCGATCCCCCTCGATCGTGAACTTGGGATAGACCACCGGCGGCTGCGTGCGCGCCGGGAAATCGACGTTCGCGAGCCCGAGAAGGTCGCGGAAGACCGAGCGCGTGAGATAGAGCTCCTCGTTCGTCAGCTCGGCCGAGGCCACCACGCCGACGGAGCCCGCTCCGCCGCGGGAGAGGATCCCCTTCAGCGCGTCCGCGATCGCGGGGATCGCCTCGTGCCAGAGAACCGGCGTCGTCGCGCCGTTCACGCGCCGCACGGGCCGGGTGAGGCGGCTCGGCGCGTGGATCGAGTGGAACTGGCCGCGTCCGCGGTCGCAGATCCACCACTGGTTCACGTCCATGTTCTCGCGGGCGGTGATGCGGAGGACCTCGTTTCGCCGGGGATGGAATCCGATCACGGTGTTGCACCCCTTGGAGCAGAGGGTGCAGACCGACGACGAGTTCTTCAGCTCCCAGGGGCGGCTCTTGAAGCGGAAGTCCTTGCTCGTGAGGGCGCCGACGGGGCAGATGTCGGCGATGTTTCCCGCCAGCTCGTTCTCGATCTTCCGGCCGCCGACCGTGCCGATGTAGGTCTCCTCGCCGCGCGCCAGCACGGCGATCTCCTCCACGCCCGCCACGTCCTTGCAGAGGTTCACGCAGCGGAGGCAGAGGATGCAGCGGTTCTTGTTCAGGATCAGCTTCCCGCCCACGTCCTCCTCGGGCCACGTGTTCTTCTCGAACTGGAAGCGCGTGGCCGGCCCGCCCATGGCGACCGTGTAGTCCTGGAGCGTGCACTCGCCTCCCTTGTCGCACATCGGGCAGTCGAGCGGATGGTGGATGAGGAGGAACTCCATGACCGCGCGCCGCGCTTCCTTCACCTTGGCCGAGCGGGTGACGATGCTCATCCCCTCCTCGGCCGGCGTGGCGCAGCCGGCGACCAGCTTGGGGCGGCCCTCGATCTCCACGAGGCAGATGCGGCAGACCCCGACGACGGGGAGGCCCGCGTGGTAGCAGAAGTGGGGCGTGAAGACGCCGGCGGCCTTCCCGGCCTCGACCAGGTTCGTCCCCTTCGGGACGGTCACCGTCCGGCCGTCGATCTTGAGCGTCACGGTCGCCATGGTCGTCCCCTCAATGGAGCGAGCCGCCGCTCAGCGGGCAGCGCTTCTCGCGGATGTGCTGGATGAACTCGTCGCGGAACTTCTTCGCGAAACCCCGGGCCGGCCACGCGGCCGCGTCGCCGAGCGCGCAGATGGTGTTCCCTTCGATCTGATCGGTCACGGAGAGGAGCGTGTCGATGTCCTTCTCCTGCCCCTCGCCCGTCTCGATGCGCCAGAGGAGGCGCTGGAGCCACCCCGCGCCCTCGCGGCAGGGGGTGCACTGGCCGCACGACTCGTGCGCGAAGAAGCGCGCGGTGATCCATGCCGCGCGCACCATGCAGCAGGTGTCGTCCAGGATCATCGGCGTGCCGGTGCCGAAGAGCGAGCCGGCGCGCGTCATCGAATCGAAATCCATCGGAACGTCGATCTCGTCGCCGCGGAGCACCGGGCACGACGCGCCGCCGGGGATGACGGCCTTGATGGTCCGCCCCTCGCGCACGCCGCCGCCGAAGTCGTCGATCAGCTTCTTGAGGTTGTAGCCCATCGGCGCCTCGTAGACGCCCGGCTTCTTCACGTGCCCCGAGAGCCCGTAGAGCTTCGGCCCCGTGTTCCGCTCGGTGCCGATGCCCGCGAACCACTCCCACCCGTGCTTCACGATGTGGGGGACGCAGGCCATCGTCTCGACGTTGTTCACCACGGTCGGGCAGCCGAAGAGGCCGACCACGGCCGGAAACGGCGGCTTGAGCCTCGGCTGGCCCCGCTTCCCCTCGATCGATTCGATGAGGCCCGTCTCCTCGCCGCAGATGTAGGCGCCCGCGCCGCGGTAGACGGTGATCTCGCAGTCGAAGCCCGAGCCGAGGATGTTCCTTCCGACGAGGCCGGCCTTGCGGGCCTCCTCGATCGCCGCGTCGAGAATGCGCGCTTCCTCCGCGAACTCGCCGCGAATGTAGATGTAGGAGCGGCGCGCGCCGATGGCGTGGCAGCCGATGAGGGTTCCCTCGAGGACCTGATGCGGATCCTTCGCGCAGAGGAGGCGGTCCTTGAAGGCGCCCGGCTCGCTCTCGTCGGCGTTCACGCAGAGGTACTTCGGCTTGTCGGTGCTCTTGGGCACGAAGCCCCACTTCGTCCCCGCGGGGAATCCGGCGCCGCCGCGCCCGCGAAGGCCCGAGCGCTTCACCGTGTCGATGACGTCGTCGGGGCTCTTCTTCAGCGCGATGGCGAGGGCTTCGTAGCCGCCGTGCTGGCGGTAGACGTCGAGGGTGTGCGAATTCGGCAGATGGACGGTCTTCGTGAGAACGGCGCCGCTGGGTCCGCTCATGGCTTAACGGTCTACCTCCCCGAGCACGATGTCGATGCTGCCGATGCAGGCGATCAGGTCGCTCATGAGGCGGCCCACCGCCATCGGCTCCAGGGACATGAGGTGGATGAACGAGGGGGGGCGCACGTGGACGCGATACGGCTTCGGGCCGCCGTCGGCGACGACGTAGAAGCCGAGCTCGCCCTTGGGCGCCTCGATGGAGTAATAGGCGTCGCCCGGAGGCACGCGGAATCCCTCGGACATGATCTTGAAGTGATAGATGAGCTCCTCCATGCCGCGCTTCACGTCCTCGCGCTTGGCCGGGAAGAGATACGGATAGTCGGATCGCACCGAGCCGGGCTTCAGGCGCTCCAGACCCTGGCGCACGATGCGGAGCGACTGCTTCATCTCCTCCATGCGGACCAGGTATCGGTCGTAGACGTCGCCGCTCTTGCCGAGCGGGATCTCGAAGTCGTAGGTCTCGTAGCCGAGGTAGGGCTTCGCCTTCCGGACGTCGTAGTTCACGCCGCTGCCGCGCAGCGTGGCGCCGGTGCATCCGAGGGCAACCGCCTGGTCGCCGGTCAGGACGCCGACCCCGATGGTCCGCTGCATGAAGATCCGGTTCTTCGTGAGGAGGTTCTGGTACTCGGCCAGCGCCTTCGGGAACTCGTCGAGGAACTTCCGCACGTGCGGGACGAAGGTGTCCGGGACGTCCTGGTAGAAGCCGCCGACGCGGAAGTAGGAGGGCGTCATGCGCGAGCCCGCCACCATGTCGTTCACGTCGAGGAGCTTCTCGCGCTCGCGGAAGCAGTAGAGGAAGACGCTCATGGCGCCGAGGTCGAGGGCGTGCGTCCCGAGCCAGACCAGGTGCGACGAGATGCGCATCAGCTCGAGGAGGATGATTCGCAGCGTGCGCGCGCGCTCGGGGACGTCGATGCCGAGAATCCGCTCGACGGCGCCGACGTAGGCCATGTTGTTTCCGAGCGGGGACATGTAGTCCATCCGGTCGGTGACCGTGATCGCCTTCGTGAACGTCTTCGACTCCATGATCTTTTCCATTCCCGTGTGGAGGTAGCCCATCACGGGACGGACGGAGACCACGATCTCGCCGTCGAGCTCGATGATGAGTCGGAGCACCCCGTGCGTGCTGGGGTGCTGCGGCCCCATGTTGATGGTGATCGTGTTGAATTCGGGCGTCGTGCCGGGCGCGGCCGGCGTGTCGGTGGCGGCGGCGCTGGCGGTGGCCGATTCGGTGGCGCTCATGTCGGTTCGATCAGGCGGCGCCGGGCCCTTCCGCCGGCTCGGCGGCCGGGAGGACGGGCTTGAGACGCTGCCGGTCGATCTTCTCCTGGAGCTTCATGATGCCGTAGATGAGGGCCTCGGGACGCGGAGGGCACCCCGGAACGTAGACGTCGACCGGAACGATCGTGTCGACGCCCTGCACGATGGCGTAGTCGTTGAACTCGCCGCCGCACGAGGCGCAGGCGCCCATCGAGATCACCCACTTCGGCTCGGGCATCTGGTCGTACACGCGGCGCAGGATCGGCGCCATCTTCTTGCTGACGCGCCCGGCCACGATCATGAGATCGGACTGGCGCGGCGAAGCGCGGAAGACCTCCGCGCCGAATCGCGCGAGGTCGTAGCGGGAGGCCGTGGTCGCCATCATCTCGATGGCGCAGCAGGCGAGGCCGAACGTGGCGGGCCAGATGGAGGAGCGGCGCGCCCAGTTCACCATCTTCTCGACGCTGGTGGTCAGAATGCCGTCTGGTACGAGTTCTTCGAGACCCATCGATTCACTCCGCAGCCTTTCGCGCCGCCGGCGGACGCCGGGTCACGACGCGGGGAAGGCCTTGAGCCGCAAAGCCTAGCAGGGGGTCCCGGGTGCGTCAACGACCGCCCTCCCGAGCCCCGGATCCCCACCCTACAGCCCCACCGCCTCCAGGGCCAACTCCGTGATCGCGAAGAGCGCCACCCCGCCGAAGACGGCGAGCGGCGCCCTCACTCCTTTCGCGTCGTTCACCGCCGGAATCAGGTCCGACGCCGCCACGTAGAGCCCCGCGCCGGCGGAGAGCGGGAGCGCGACGTGGACCATCGACGACCAGACCGAAATCGTGAGGACCCCGGCCACCGTCACCGCCCCGAGGAGCGTGGCGCTCAGGACGGCATCGCGCTTCGAGCGGCCCGCGGCCACCATGATCGACGCGACCGTGAACCCCTCCGGCACCTTGTGCAGGAAGACGGCGATCGCCACCAGGATTCCGAGCGTCGGCGTCACGAGGAAGCCCGAGCCGATGGAGACGCCGTCGAAGAGCGTGTGGAGCGCCAGGCCGAGGAGCGCGGTGGTGCCGACGACCGGCTTCACCCAGTGCTCGTGGTGCGTCTCCTCGCCGAAGTGGAAGTGCCCGACGAGGACGTGCTCCGCGAAGTGGACGAGGAGGTAGCCGAGAAGGATGAGCAATCCGACCGAGAAGGCGCCGCGCCCGTCGGCGGTGGAGGCGACGTTGAGCCGGTAGCTCTCGGGGATCATGCGCAGGATGACGGCGGCGAGCATGAAGCCCGCGCCCGTGGCGACGAAGTAGGACTGGCGGACGTGGTCCCAGGTGCGGGAGCCGACGGCGAGCATGCCGCCCATGACGTTGGCGAGGCCCGCCACGACGCCGCAGCCGAGCGCGAGGGGCCAGCCGTCAAACACGGCGGTTCACCCCCCGTCGCGGCACGTCAGCGGCCGCGGACGATGCCGGGCGAATGGGTCGTCCCGATCGGGACGAGGAGCTGCTCCTTCGAGTAGACGAAGGCGTCGCGCGAGACGTCGGAGAGCTCGAAGTTGTGCCCGAGGAAGATGGCGTCCTCCGGGCACGCCTCCTCGCAGTATCCGCAGAAGATGCAGCGAAGCATGTCGATCTCGTAGCGCTTCGCGTAGCGCTCCCCCGCCGAGTAGCGCTCGGTCTCGCTGTTCTCGGCCGCCTCCATGTAGATGGCGTCGGCCGGGCAGACCGCCGCGCAGAGGCCACAGCAGACGCAGCGCTCGAGGCCGTTGGCGTAGCGATGGAGCTCGTGAAGTCCTCGGAAGCGCGGGTACATCGGCATCCGCACTTCGGGATATTTCAGCGTGACGGGCTTCTTGAAGAGATGCGAGAGCGTGATGGAGAGGCCCTTCATCAACTCCTGGACCATCGATAGCTCCTCGGGAGGACGAGGCGGCGGGCGCGGGGCCCGGCGCGTAAGTGCTTCGGGAAGCGCTCGTTAAGCTTCGAGCGCCCCGAGACGATAGCAGGGGGCGGCGGGTGCGGTCAAGGAGCGGGGTGGCGCCTCGGCGGAAGCCGGCGCGGCGCGGTGCTAGGAGCTGTACTCCTCGGGGCGGATGTCGTGCTTCTTCATCTTGTAGAGAAGCGTGGTCCGCTTCATGCCGCCGAGGCTCCGCGCGGCTTCGGACTGGTTCCCGCCGTGCGCCTTGAGGGCATTGACGATCGTCTCCCGCTCGACGCGCGACTCCCGCTTGGACGAGGCCCGCGCCCGCGCGCCCTTCCGATCGCCCGCGGCGCGCGCGGCGGGAAGCTGGATCGCCTCGGGTCCGAGCGTGTCGCCGTCCCGACCGAGGGCCACGGCGCGGTCGAGGACGTTCCGCAGCTCGCGAACGTTTCCGGGCCAGCCGTGCGCCTCGAGCATGCTCCAGGCCTCCTCGCTCAACGCGATCGACTTCCGCGACTGGGCGGCGGCGCGCTCCAGGAGATAGCTCCCGATGAGGCGGATGTCCCCCGGGCGCTCGCGTAGAGGAGGCACCTCGAGGCGGATTCCGTTGAGGCGGTAGTAGAGATCGTCGCGGAAGAGGCCGCGGCGGACGAGCGACGGGACGTCGCGGGTGGACGCCGCGATCACCCGAACCTCCACCTGCTGGAGCGCGATGCCTCCGACGCGCCGGAGCTCGCCGTTCTCGATGACGCGAAGGAGCTTCGCCTGCGCGCCCGTGAGGAGCTCGCTCACCTCGTCGAGGAAGATGACGCCTCGATTGGCCGCCTCGAAGAGTCCGGGGCGCGTGCTCCGCGCCACCGTGCCGACGTCCGACTCCTCGCCGAAGAGCTCCGAGTCGAGCTGCCCCTCGGGCAGAGCCGCGCAGTGGGAGACGACGAAGACGCCGTCCCGCCGCTCGCTCATGGCGTGGGCCGCGCGGGCGAGGAGTTCCTTGCCGACGCCGCACTCGCCGAGGATGAGGATCGGGAGGCGGCTGTTGGCCGCGCGCTCCACCATCCGGATCAGCTCGGCCATTCGAGGATCGCCGGTGACGATGCCGAAGCGGAAGCAGGTCGGGTCGGCGCCGGGGGGCATCGTGTCGGCGGCCGCCGGTTTCGGAGCTTCGATGGCCCGGGGAGCGCGCAGCTCCACGCCGAGCACCTTCTCCACCCGCTCGACCCAGGGATCGAGGCGCATCGACATCGCGATGCTCCGCGCCTCCCAGAGGAAGTCGCGCGCCTGACGCCGGTCCTCCGCGTCGCCCCCCGCCAGGAGCGTCTCGCCGATCCAGACGAGGAGGCGAAGGAGCTCGTGGGCGGCCTCCAGCTTCCGGAGGATCTGGATTCCTTCCTGGGCGGTTCGCACCGCGCGCTCGCGGTGTCCGAGCAGGAGGTGCGCGGTGGCCATGACGCGATAGGTCGCGGCTTCCTCGTAGCGATCGTTGATGCGTTTCGCGATGCGCAGCCCCCGCTCGCACGTCACGAGCGCGCGGTTCGGCTCGCCGATCCGGGCGTGGACTTCCGCGATCCGGCGGCAGAGCTCGGGGATCAGGTCGCCCTCGGGGGCGAGCCGTTCCGCGAGTCCCAGCGCCTCGTCGAGCCGCTCGATGGCGGCCTGATTGTCGTGCCGGTCGAGGGCGATCTCGCCGAGGTACTCGAGCGCGATCACGCGCTCGCGCTCGAACCCGTGCTCCTCGGCCTCGGAGAGGGAGCCGCGGGCCTCCCAGTCGGCGGCGCGCAGATCGCCGCGGACGCGGAGAAGCCACGATCGCACGAGCCGCGCCTGGACCTTGCCTCTCGAGTGGCCCCGCTCGCCGTAGAGAAGGCGCGCGCGGTCGAGCTCGGTTTCCGCCTTCGGCAGGCGGCCGAGCTTGAGCGCGGCGATGCTCGCGTTCAGGGCGAACGCGGCCTCTTCGTGATAGAGCCCCGCCTCGGAGGCCTCCTTCCGGCCCCGCTCGAATTCGGCGGCCGCGCGATGGAGCTCACCCGCGCCGAGGAAGCAGAGGCCGAGGAGATTCCGCGTGCGGAGCATCCCGGTCGTGTCCTCGAAATCCCAGCGGCTGATGTGGTAGGCGGCCCGGACGTGCTCTTCGGCGCGCGGGGGGCGCCCGAGGCGCCAGGCGGCGCGCCCGGCCGCGATGTGGAATTCGAGGATCGAGCGCTTGTCGTCGGGGCGGAGCGCGTAGAGCTCCTCGAGCTTCTTCTCGGCGCTCTCGGCCACCTCGCGCCAGCGGCCGAGCCCGAGGAGCGCGCGACAGCGGACGAGAAGGAGCGGGGACTCCAGCTCCTCCCCTTCGGCGTTCGCGGCGTGCGCCTCGGCGACGCCTTCGAGCGCGTCGG
>DASTKG010000007.1:0-32993 GCA_035716005.1 Candidatus Eiseniibacteriota bacterium | reverse complement strand
GGAACGCCCGACGACATGGCGGAGCATCGGATCGACGACATGATCGAGACGGCGGCGCGCGCCATGGAGCGGCGGAAGGTGGAGCTCAGGGTGGAGTTCGATTCGCGGATTCGCCAGCACTACGACGATTCGCGGCCGGAGCGGGAGCGGTACCTGCGCGCCGCGGCCGGAAAGGGCGGGCGGTGACCATGAGGTGGCGGGAGTCTCGCGCCTTCGGGCCGGGAGGCGCGATGCCGCCCGTGGTGAAGGCGCTGCTCGTCGCGAACGTCGCCATCTACACGTTCCAGATCCTGGCGGAGGCGGTTGCCCGCACGCGCCTCGACCAGATCTTCGGCCTCGTCCCCTACGACGTGACGCACCACTTCTTCGTCTGGCAGCTCGTCACGTACATGTTCCTCCACGGGGGGATCTTCCACCTCGGGCTCAACATGCTCGCGCTCTGGATGTTCGGCTCGGAACTGGAGGAGACCTGGGGAAGCGAGCGCTTCGCGCGCTTCTACTTCGTGACCGGCATCGGGGCGGGGATCTGCTCCGTGCTGACCAGCTGGAACTCCTACATTCCCATCATCGGGGCCTCGGGATCCATCTACGGCCTCCTGGCCGCGTACGGCATCCTTTTTCCCGACCGCATGCTCCTTCTCTACTTCATCGTGCCGATCAAGGCGAAGTGGTTCGTCCTCATCCTCGGCCTCATCACGTTCTGGTCGAGCCTGGCGGCGTCGGGAAGCGGCGTCGCCCACGTGGCGCACCTCGGCGGGATGCTCTTCGGCTGGCTCTACCTTCGAAGCGGCGGCATGGGACCCGGGCATGGCACGGGGTTCCGGTTGCCCGATTTCAAGGCGTGGCGGGAGGCCCGCCGCCAGGAAGCGCTCCGCAAGAAGTTCAAGGTCTACTACCGCGACACGCGCGGCGAGGATCCCCCCGGCGACGAGGAGTAGGTGCCGGGGCTCCGCAACATCTTCGAGCGGCCGGAGGTGGCGTCGGTGCGCCGCCGCGACGACGGAGTCCTGGAGGTTCGCGTCACGGGCCTCGCCTGCCGCTCCGTTTGCGTCCGCCGGACCGACGCCGCGCTCCGCTCGCTCCCTCACGTGACCGACGTGCGATTCACGCCCGACCCGGATGTCTTCCTCGTCGAAACGAACGGGCCGCCGCCGGATCGACCGGCGATGGCCCGTGCCGTTCACTCGATGGTCGTGGCGCCGTGGACGCGCCGGCTCCTCGCCGCGCTCGCGGAGCGATTCAAGCGCCTCCGCGGCTAGCGCCGCGCTCGTTCCGGCCTCAGCCCCCGCCCGCCGCCGCCGGCGCCCCCGCGCCCGTGCGAAGGCTCGTCATGATCTCCTCGAGCACCTTCCGGTCCGGCCTCACCTCGTCGAGGCCGAGGGAGGAGAGCGGCCGGTCGACCATGTCGACCTCGCGGTCGAAGGAGGGCTTCGCGGGGTCGGCGTAGACGATTCCGGTCACGAACCGCCCCTCGTCGCGCGCCTGGCGGAGCGTGACCATCGCCCGCATGCCGTCGCTCGGGTCGTAATCGCGGTCGAGCTTCTTCAGAGTCACGCGCGATCCGTCGAAGAGCCTCACCTCGCGCGTCTCGCCCGGCTCGTAGTCGACCATGATCGGCTCGTGGGCGGGCACGTAGGAGACGTCGTGGAGAGGGGCGTCGTGCTCCTTCACGTTGTCGTACGACTTCGTCGATCCCTCGTGATTGTTGAAGGTCACGCAGGGGGAGAGGATGTCGACGACGGCCGTGCCGCGATGGGAGAGCGCGGCCTTCAGGATCGGCCGGAGCTGCTTCGGGTCGCCGCTGAAGGAGCGCGCCACGAAGCCGCAGCCGAGCTCGATGGCGAGCGCGCAGAGGTCGATCGGCATCATCTCGTTCACGCGCCCCGACTTCGCTTTCGTGCCGACGTCGGCGGTCGCCGAGAACTGGCCCTTCGTGAGGCCGTAGACGCCGTTGTTCTCGACGAGATAGGCGACCGGGATGTTCCGCCGGATCAGGTGGATGAATTGCCCGATCCCGATGGACGCGGTGTCGCCGTCTCCCGAGATGCCGAGGAGCAGGAGATCGCGGTTCGCGACGTGGACGCCGGTCGCGATGGAGGGCATGCGGCCGTGCACCGCGTTGAAGGCGAAGGAGCGGCTCATGAAATAGGCCGGCGTCTTGCTGGAGCAGCCGATGCCGGAGAGCTTCGCCAGCCGGTGCGGGTCGAGTCCCATCTCGAACGCCGCGGCGACGATGCTGTTCGTGATGGCGTCGTGCCCGCAGCCGGGGCAGAGGGTCGACTTCGATCCCTTGTAGTCGGCCGCCGTGAGCCCGATCCGATTCTTCGCGGGGGAGGCGGGCTGTCCCGCGCCGCCCGGCGCCGGGTTCTTCGTGGTCGCGCTCATCGAACCGCCACCTCCTCGCGCTCGCGGCTCCGCACGGCGTCGACGATGGTCATGGCGTCGATCGGGAGCCCGTCGTAGTGAAGGATCGAGCGCACGCGCGGCGCCAGATCGGGCATGTCCATCTCGAGGAGCGAGGCCATCTGGGCGTCGCGATTCTGCTCCACGACGTAGACGCGCTCGAGCGATTCGAGGTAGGCGCGCACCTCGGGATGGAAGGGGTAGGCCTTCAGGAGCAGATGCGACGTCTCGATTCCGTCCGCGCGCAAGAGCTCGCGCGCCTCCGACATGGCCCAGGCCGTGGAGCCGTAGGAGAGAAGTCCCACCGTCGCGCGCGGCGAGCGTTCGACGACGGGGGCCGGAGCGAGCCGGCGCGCCGTGTCGTACTTCTTGGAGAGCCGGTCCATCACGCGCGGGTAGGTCGCGCTCGACTCGGTGTACCGGGCCTGCTCGTCGTGTCCCGATCCGCGCGTGAAGTAGGCGGCGAGCGGGTGCCGCTGGCCCGGGATGGTCCGATAGGGGATGCCGTCGCCGTCGACGTCGCGATAGCGCTCGAACGCCCCGAGCTTGGCCAGCTCCTCGTCGGAGAGGACCTTGCCGCGATCCCACGGCTTCTCGGGGTATTCGAACGGGTCGGACATCCAGATGTTCATGCCGAGGTCGAGATCGCTCATCACGAAGACCGGCGTCTGGAGCCGCTCGGCGAGGTCGAACGCCAGCATGCCGTAGCGGTAGCAGTCGTCCACCGTGGAGGGGAAGAGCATCACGTGCTTCGTGTCGCCGTGCGACATGAAGGCGACCGAGAGGAGATCGCCTTGCGACGTCCGCGTCGGGAGCCCCGTGCTCGGGCCGATCCGCTGGATGTCCCAGACGACCGCCGGAATTTCGGCGTAGTAGGCATAGCCGAGGAACTCGGTCATGAGCGAAAGGCCCGGTCCGGACGTGGCGGTCATGGCGCGGGCGCCGGCCCACGAGGCCCCAATGACCATTCCCGCGGCCGCGATCTCGTCCTCGGCCTGGACGATCGCGAACGTCGCCTTTCCGCTCGTCGGGTCCTTGCGGTAGCGGTCGAGGTAGTTGTGGACCGCCTCGGCCAGACTGGAGGAAGGGGTGATGGGGTACCACGCGACGAACGTCACGCCTCCGAACATGGCGCCGAGCGCGGCCGCGCTGTTTCCGTCGATGAGGATCTTTCCGTCGGTCAGGTTCCGCCGCTCCACGCGGAAGGGAGCGGCCGGGAGATTGGCGCGCGCGTAGTCGAGCCCCGCGCTCACCGCCTGACGGTTCATGTCGAGCGCGCGGCGCTTCCGTCCGAGCTGCGCGACGAGCGCGCGCTCGATCTCCTCCGGGTCGATCCCGACCAGATGGCTCACGACGCCGACGTAGACCATGTTGACCACGAGCTTCCGGAGCTTGGCGTCGGGGACGATCGGCTCGACCATCTTGGTCAGCGGAACGACGTGGACCGTCCGGTCGGGCGGGAGCGGCGGGAGGGGAATCCCCTCGTTCACCACGATCACCGAGCCCGGGCCCGTCGCGGCGATGTCGGCCGCGGCGGTCTCCGGGTTCAAGGCGACCAGGAGATCGTTCGACTTCTGGCGCGCCAGGTGCCCGCGCTCGTTCACTCGAATCGTGAACCAGGTCGGGAGTCCGGCGATATTCGACGGGAAGAGGTTCTTCCCGCCGACAGGAACCCCCATCTGGAAGATGGCGCGGAGGAGCGTGGTGTTGGCGGTCTGGCTCCCCGAGCCGTTGACCGTGGCGACATGGAGGTTGAACTCGTTGACCCGCGGTGAAGCCGCTGCGTTCAAAGCGGAAACCCTTTCGTGAATGGTCGCGTCCGAACAGGCGACGAGTGCGCCCGGGAGGGCTGACCGGCGATTCTAGGGGAGGGCTCCCGGCCGGTCCAGGGGAACCCCGGCGCCCGCGGAGTCGCCGCGATAAGCGGGCGCTCTCTTACGAGTTAGACGCGCGCGCCGGCGAATCGGTTCCGCCCGATGCGGGAGGCGGAAGCCCTTGACGCGACCGGCGCCGCCAACGAAGAATGGAAGCATGGTGCGAACGACGCTGCCCGAATCCTATTTAGCCCTCGACGACGCCGCGCTGGCGGAGCGGATCACGGCCGCCAAGCGGGCGCTCGGGACCCGCGTCGTGGTGCTCGGCCATCACTATCAGCGCGACGACATCATCCGGCACGCCGACATCACGGGCGATTCGTACAAACTGGCGCGTCTCGGCGCCGAGCGCACCGACGCCGAGTTCCTCGTCTTCTGCGGCGTCCACTTCATGGCCGAGAGCGCCGACATCCTCCGCGCCCCGCATCAGACCGTCATCCTCCCCGATCTGAACGCCGGCTGCTCCATGGCCGACATGGCGCAGACCGAGGACGTCTACGACGCCGGGGCCGCGCTGGAGCGATTGGGGCTCCACGACGTCACGCCCGTCACCTACATGAATTCCACGGCCGAGCTGAAGGCCTTCTGCGGCGAGCGGGGCGGGGCCGTCTGCACGTCGTCCAATTGCCGAGCGATCTTCGAGTGGGCCTTCGCGCAGCGCGAGAAGATCTTCTTCTTCCCGGACGAGCACCTGGGACGGAACACCGCTCTCGCCATGGGAATTCCGGCGGACGAGATCGTCCTCTGGGATCCCGCCAAGCCGCAGGGAGGGCTCTCCGAGGAGGCGCTCCGCCGCTCGCGCGTCGTCGTCTGGAAGGGATGCTGCTCGGTCCACACCAAGTTCCAGCTCCACCACGTTCGCGAACGGCGAAGCGAGGACCCCTCGATCAAGATCCTGGTCCACCCGGAGGTTCCTCACGAGGTGGTGGCGGAAGCGGACGCCGTCGGGTCGACCGAGTTCATCATTCGGACGCTCCGGGAGGCGCCGGCCGGCTCCTCGTGGGCCGTCGGCACCGAGTATCACCTCGTCCACCGCCTCGCCGAGCAGATGCCCGAGAAGAAGATCGTGATCCTCTCGAAAGAATTCTGTCTCTGCGCTACCATGTATCGAATTTCGCCGCAAAATCTGCTCTGGGCGGTGGAGAGCCTGGTGCGGGGCGAGGTCGTGAATCCCATCCGCGTCCCGGAGAAGACCAAGAAGTGGGCGCGGGTCGCGCTCGATCGAATGCTGCAGGTCCACTGAGCCGCCGCGTCCCGGTCGCGGAGGAAGAGGAGAGAATGGCGTACGAGATCGTGAAGGACATCTGCGAGGGCGAATCGTCCTGCGTGGACGTTTGCCCCGTCGATTGCATCAAGAAGGGGGAGGGCCAGAACGCCAAGGGCACGACGTGGTACGTCATCGTGGCCGAGGACTGCGTCTCCTGCAACGCCTGCCTCGAGGCCTGCCCGATCGAGGGCGCGATCCTCCCCGACTAGGCCGGGCCGCCGCGCATCGCGCAGGCCGCCCGGACCCGGCCCCGAGATTCACTCGCTTTCTCGCCGCTTCAATAACATTTGTTCCAACCGTTTGCGGGCGTAGGTTCAAGAACTCTTCGAAGACCGGGGGATGGCGGGGCCGGCCCACGACATCCCTCTCCCGAGCCTGAACGCCGAGCTTCGGGCGCCCCGATCCCGGCCCCCGAACTCCCCGAGCACCAGCGCGTTCGCGCCTTCCCGCGGCGCTCCGCGCCTCCTCAAGAAGGGCCACGCTCCGGCCGATAGCACTACCAGTCGACGAGGTCCGCGCGCAGCGATCGCCGCGCGGGCTTCGCCTTCCTTCCCGGGGGCCGTGGCGCATGGATTGCAGCGAAGCGAAATCCCATCTCTCGGCGTTTGCCTCCGGGCTCACGAACGATCTCGATCGATCCGAGATCGAGGAGCACTTGACCACGTGCGAGGCCTGCTCGCTCGAGGTCGAGCTCCTTCGCGGGCGCGCGGCCGGACAGGTCTCCGCTCCGAAGCCGTCCGACTGGACACTCGAGAAGATCTTCGGCAACGAGGGGGGCGGCGATCCGGCCGAGGGGAGTCGCGAGTCGAGCGAGCCGGAAGCCGAGGCGCCGATCGAACACGACGCGCGCACGCTCGAAGCCCCGCCCGCCGTGACGCCGCCGGCCCGCGAAACGCAGCCTCCGCCGCCCGCCGAGGCGCCGCAGCCGCGGCCCTCCCTCATTCTGCCGCTCCCGGCCACGCCCGAGTCGGACGAGAATCGCACGAGCACGAAGCCGGCCGGCGCGAAGGCGAAGAAGGGGTCGTGGGACTTCGAGCCCGCCGATGCCGGCAAGGACGCCGCGCCCCCCGAGGAGAGCCTCCTCTTCGCCGAACAGGCGTTGAATCGGAAGAGCGGCGGCGCCACGAAGTCGAAGGCCGCCGCGATGCGCGCCTTGATCTGGAGCCTGGGCGGCATCGCGGGCCTCGGCCTCCTCGGCGTTTCAGTCTGGATCGCCATGGCGGTCCACCAGGCGCCGCCGCGGGAGATCTCGACGGGCGCCGCGCGCTCCACGCCCGCGAATCAGGAGCCGGCTCCCGACGATTCGACAGCCTCGGATTCGTCGTCGGCCGCGCCGCCTTCGGATCAGACGCTTCAGGCGAGGTCGCTGCCGCTGATGCCCTCCGCGCCCGCGCTCCCGGACCCGACTCGCGCCGCGGGAACTCCGCCCGCCTCGCCGAGCGCGCCGGCGGCCGCATCGAGCGCACCGGCGGCTTCACCGAGCACGAAGTCCGTCGCGGCGAATCCGAAGCCGGCCCGCGATGCCGCGACGCCGAAGAAGGCGGCCGCCTCGGCGCCGGCCCCCGCGAAGCCGGTGAAGCGCGACGACGACGACATGTGGCCCACCGACGATCCGGTCCACGCGGGGACGTCGGGGAGCGGATCGAGCTCGGCGAAGCCGCCCGCCGCGGCCGTCGCCCCGTCGACCGCGGTCTCGCCGTCGACCGCGGCGGCGCCGTCGACGAAGCCCGACGCCGGGAGCGCGAACGCCGCTCCGCCCGCGACGCACGCGGCGCCTCCGCCGGCCGCCTCCCAGCCGGGCGGCGCCGCGGCGCCTCAGCCGGCGCCGACGGCGATCGACCGTCTCCATCTCGCCACCGAAAAGGCGGCGGCCGATCGAGATCTCTCGTCGCTGCGGCAATTGAAGACGGCGTGGAAGACCCTCCTTCGCACGACGGTCGGACGCGATCGCTCGCGCACGAAGCGGGAGTACGCCGACTGTCTCTGGGCCATTCAGGCGCAGACGGGACGCGACGCCGATCGGCTCGAGTGCCTGAACGCGTATCGCGATTACCTCCTGAGCGCGCCCGCGGGCGGAACCGACACGCGGAGCGCCGAGCGCCTCCGCGAGCTCGAGGACGCGGTCCGCGAGAACAACTGACCGGAGCGCCGGCCCGCGACGCGCCCCCGGTGCCGTCGTTGACGCGCCGGGCCCGCGTCCGTAGGCTCCCCGAATGAACGAGAGCAATCCCCCAGCGCCGACGCCGCCGAAGCCCGCGCGCACGCGCAAGCCGCCGGCGGCGAGCGGAGGCCCCTGGTGGACGTGGCGTCCCTCCTGGCTGCCCGCCGGGCGAGCCCGCTGGTTCCTCTTCCTCGCCCTCCTCCTGGTCGGTTTCCTCGGATACGATTGGTTCCGCCTCTCCGCCATCGGCTCCCTGCGCTACGCGGGGAAGGGCTGGAAATTCCCGACTCGCGTCTACGCCGACTGGAAGGAGTGGAAGCTGGGCGATCGCCTCGCCGAGGAGGATCTCAAGGACGCGCTCGACCGCGCCCGGTACCGGCGCGTCTGGAAGAAGCCGACGGAGCCGGGGGAGTACCGGGTCCGCGGCGCGACCTACGAGATGCGGCTTCGCGGCTTCGTCTACCCCGATCAGGTCGAGCGGGGCGGCGAGGTCTCCGCGACGCTCGACGGCGGCGCCCTCGCGACGCTCACGTCGGGCTTCGTCGAGCCGCACCCGCGCGGAATCCTCCGCGTCGAGCCCGAGCTGCTGGCGGAGTTCTCCGACATGGAGCGGGAGCGCCGGTCGTTCGTCCCGCTCGCGGAGATTCCGAGGCACGTGGTGCAGGCCGTCGTGGCGAGCGAGGACCGGCGCTTCTTCCATCACTGGGGGATCGATCTCCTCGGGCTCGGGCGGGCGACGGTGCGGAACGTTCGCGCCGGCGGCGTGGTGGAAGGCGGGAGCACGCTCTCGCAGCAGCTGGTGAAGAACCTCTTTCTTTCCCGCGAGCGGAACGTCTTCCGGAAGTTCCACGAGGCGCTCCTCGCGGTGATGCTGGAGCTCCGCTACTCCAAGGAGGAGATCCTCGAGTTCTACCTGAACCAGATCTATCTCGGACAGCGGGGCTCGTGGAGCGTCTGCGGCGTGGAGGAGGCGGCCCTCTTCTACTTCAACAAGCACGCGCGCGAGCTGACCGTTCCGGAAGGGGCGCTCCTCGCGGGGATCATTCCGGCGCCCAACCGCCTCTCGCCCTATCGCGAGCCGGAAGCCGCCATCGAGCGCCGGAACCAGGTGCTCTCCGACATGGTCGACTGCGGGTGGCTCGGCAAGGACGAGGCGGCGAAGTATCGACGCCAGCCGATGCGATTCGCTCCGAGCCCGCCCCCGACGACGAAGGCTCCCTACTTCATCGACTACGTCCGCGAGGTCCTCTCCCGCGACTTCGCCGAATCGGACCTGAATTCGCGCGGCTTCGCCATCTTCACCACGCTCGATTCGCGCATGGAAGCGGCGGCCGAGCGGGCCGTGCGGGACGGCGTGCGCGAGGCCGACTGGCGCTCGCCCATCGGAGGCGCGGAGCGGAATCCGGCCCAGGCGTCGCTCCTCGCCATCGAGCCGGGGACGGGCTACGTCCGCGCGATGGTGGGAGGCCGGAATTACGCGGAGAGCTCCTACAACCGCGCCGTCGATTCCCGCCGCCAACCCGGCTCCGCCTTCAAGCCGTTCGTCTATCTCGCGGCGCTCGACACTCCCTTCCAGGGGCGGAAGCCGCCCCTCACGGCGGCGACGATCCTCGAGGACCTGCCCGACACCTTCGTCACCGACGTGGGGCCGTGGTCCCCGCGGAATTTCGAGGACACCTACGAGGGACGGGTGACCGCGGCGCGCGCCCTGGCGCGCTCGCTGAACGTCGCCACGGTGCACCTGGAACTGGAGGTCGGGATCCCGAAGGTCATCCAGATGGCGAAGACGCTCGGTATCCAGAGCCGCCTGCGCCAGGTTCCCTCGCTGGCGCTCGGCGCGTGCGAGGTCTCCGTCATGGAGATGACCCGCGCCTACGGGGCGCTCGCGAACGGCGGGACGATGGCGGCTCCGGTCGCGGTGCGCGCGGTCCTCGACCGGGGCGGCAACGTCCGCTGGTCGGCGAAGCGGGAATCGAAGCGGGTCCTTCGGCCCGAGACGGCCTACATGGGGACGGTGCTCCTGCAGGGGCCCGTGATCTACGGGACGGCCGCGGGGATCCGGAGCCAGTTCGGCTTCGTCCGCCCGGCCGCGGGGAAGACGGGAACGACGAGCGACGAGAACGACGCCTGGTTCATCGGCTACACCCCGCAGCTCGCGTGCGGCGTATGGGTCGGCTGCGACAAGGGGCGCCGCCTCGGCCTGACGGGGACGCAGGCCGCCGTTCCGATCTGGGCCCGCTTCATGGACGCCGCGCATCGCGGGAAGCCGGTGGCCGATTTCGAGCCGCCGCCCGGCGTGGTGGAAGTCTGGATCGACGCGGAGACCGGCTATCGCGCCGGGGCGGAGTGCCCGCGCGTCATGCGCGCCGCCTTCGTCCCGAAGACGGAGCCGAGGCAGGTCTGCCCGGTCTTCCATCCGCCGGCGTGGATGGACAGCACCGGCGGCGGGATGTGGGGCGAGGATTCGATGGAAGGGACGCCGCCCGCGCCGCAGGCTCCGTCGGCGGAGGATGAGGCGCCGAAGACTCCTTCGGAGACGGCGGCGCCGGCCGGAGCGGGGAGCGAGCCGGGGAAGGACGCGGGGACGAAGCCCTAGACGCGTCCCTCGAGGAATTCCCGGATGTGGAAGACCGACCGGAAGGGAACGCCGCGCGACTCGAATTCGGCCGGGCCCCCTTCGCCGCGATCGACGACGCAGGCCACCAAGCGCACGTCGGCGCCCGCCTCCTTCACCGCCTCGAAGGCCTGGAGCGCCGAGCCTCCCTTGGTGATGACGTCGTCCACGACCGCGACCTTCATCCCTTCGCGAAACGGGCCTTCGACGCGGCGCGCCGCGCCGTGCGCCTTCGCTTCCTTCCGAACGATGTAGCCCGACATCGGCGTGCCGTGGAGCTGGCTCCAGAGCGCGACGGCGCCGGCGATCGGATCGGCGCCGAGCGTGAGCCCGCCCACGCCCTCCACGCCGGCCTCCTTCAGCATCGGGAAGAGGAACTTCGCGATGAGGAGCGATCCCTCCGGATGGAGGCTGGTCTGCCTGACGTCGATGTAGTACTTGCTCTTCGCGCCCGAGGAGAGCGTGAAGTCGCCGAAGCGGAGCGAACGCTCCAAGAGAATGTCGAATAGCCGCTTCCGGTCCTCCGCGGTGGGCGGGCCGAGCGCGGCGGCGCCGATCAACGAGACGGTGGTGTCCATGCCCGCGTTTTTATCACATCGCGGCGGATCGAGGGTCGGGAAAATGAGCGCGCCCCGGGCCGCCGATCTTGTAGACTGCGATCGGCGCCCGGTCCTCTCGTGGCGGGCGCTCCACGACCATGAGCGTCGACTTCGTCCACCTGCACAACCATAGCGATTACTCGCTGCTCGACGGCGCCTGCCGCATCGATCGCCTCGTCGCGCGCGCGAAGGGCTTCGGCATGCCCTCGCTCGCCATCACCGACCACGGGAATCTCTTCGGCGCGGTGGAGTTCTACCAGACCGCGAAGGCCGCGGGGGTGAAGCCGATCATCGGCTGCGAGGTCTACGTGGCGCACGGCGCGCGCGGCGAGCGGACGCGGACGGCCGACGGCAAGGGGGCCTACGATCATCTCGTCCTCCTGGTCCGGAACCGCGAGGGCTACAAGAACCTCCTGAAGCTCTCCTCCATCGGCTATCTCGAGGGCTTCCACTACAAGCCGCGCGTCGACAAGGAGGCCCTGGCCGAGCACGCCGGGGGCCTTCTCTGCCTGAGCGCCTGCCTCCGGGGCGAGGTGCCGCAGCGCGTCGTCGAAGGCGATCTGGCCGGGGCGAGGAAGGCGGCCGCGTGGTATCGCGACCTCTACGGCGCGGAGAACTACTTCTTCGAGGTGCAGGACCACGGCATCCCCGAGGAGCGCACGGCGGCGGACGGCCTCCTCGCGCTCGGCCGCGAGATGGGAATCCCGGTCCTCGCGACGAACGACTGCCATTACCTCGCGCGCGAGGATTCCGAGGCGCACGAGATCCTCCTCTGCATCCAGACCGGGAAGACGCTCCTCGACCAGGACCGCTTCAAGTTCGCGACCGACCAAGTCTACGTGAAGTCGCCCGACGAGATGGCCGCGCTCTTCCACGGCGCGCCCGACGTGCTGCGCCAGACGCTGGTGGCGGCCGAGCGGTGCGAGTTCAAGCTCGACGGGGAGCGGGTGGCGCTTCCGGCCTTCCCGATCCCCGCGGAGTTCGCGAACGAGGAGGATTTCCTCCGCCACCTCGCGCGGGAAGGGGTGAAGCGGCGCTATCCGACCGTGACGCCCGAGGTCGAGGAGCGCCTGGAGTACGAGCTGAAGACGATCTGCCAGGTGGGCTACGCGCGCTACTTCCTCATCGTCCGGGATTTCACCGACTACGCGCGCGCGAACGGCGTCGGCGTCGGGCCCGGCCGCGGCTCGGCCGCCGGCAGCCTCGTCTCCTACTCGCTCGGCATCACCGACATCGACCCGCTCCGGTTCAATCTCCTCTTCGAGCGCTTCCTCAATCCGGAGCGCGTCTCGATGCCCGATATCGACATCGATTTCGCCTACGAGCACCGCGACAAGGTGATCAACTACGTCATCGGCCGCTACGGGCGCGAGTCGGTGAGCCAGATCATCACGTTTGGCACGATGGCCGCGCGCGCGGTGGTGCGGGACGTCGGCCGCGCCATCGGCCTCACGTACGCCGAGGTCGACAAGGTGGCGAAGATGGTCCCCGGCGATCTCGGCATGACGCTCCCGAAGGCGCTCGAGATCGTGCCGGAGCTGAAGGCGCTCCAGAAGCAGGACGAGCGGTACGCGAAGCTGATCCGCGCCTCCCTCGCCCTGGAGGGGCTCGCGCGCCACGCCTCCACGCACGCCGCGGGGGTCGTCATCGCGCCCGGACCCCTCTCCGACTTCGTTCCCGTCTTCAAGTCGTCGAAGGGGGACGTCACCACCCAGTTCGACATGAAGTCGGTGGAGAAGGTCGGGCTCCTCAAGATGGACTTCCTGGGCCTCCGCACGCTGACCGTCCTCGAGGACGCCGTCCGGATGGTGGAGGAATCGACCGGCGCGAAGGTCGATCTCGCCGGGCTGCCCCTCGACGACGAGTCGACCTACAAGCTCCTCCAGAGCGCGCAGACGATCGGCATCTTCCAGCTCGAATCGTCCGGCATGCGCGACCTCCTCCGGAAGGTGGCGCCCGACAATTTCGAGGACATCATCGCCATCAACGCGCTCTTCCGTCCCGGCCCGATCCAGTCGGGCATGATCGACGACTTCATCAAGCGGAAGCACGGGAAGGCGAAGGTCGTCTATCCCCACCCGCTCCTCGAGCCGATCTTGCGTCCCACGTACGGCGTCATCGTCTACCAGGACCAGGTGATGCAGGTGGCGAACCGGCTCGCCGGCTTCTCCCTCGCCCAGGCCGACCTCCTGCGCCGCGCCATGGGGAAGAAGATGCCGGAGGAGATGGCCCGCATGAAGTCGGCCTTCGTCGAGGGAGCGGTGAAGAACGGCTGCGCCGAGAAGAAGGCGGGCGAGATCTTCGACCTCATGGAGAAATTCGCCGGCTACGGCTTCGTGCGGGCGCACTCCACGGCGTACGCCGCGCTCTCCTACCAGGCGGCGTGGCTCAAGGCGCATCACCGCGCGGCGTATCTCGCCGCCTGCCTCACGAGCGAAGTGGGCGACACCGACCGGATCGTGACGCTCGTGGACGAGGCTCGCCGAGTCGGGATCGCGGTCCATCCGCCCGACGTGAACGCGAGCCGCGCCCACTTCTCGCTGGAGGGCGACGGCATCCGCTACGGGCTGGCGGCCGTGAAGAACGTGGGGCAGGGCTCGGTCGACGCCATCGTCCGGGCGCGCGAGGCCGGCGGTCTCTTCCAGTCGCTCGGCGATCTCATCCGCCGCGTCGACCTCGCCGCCATCAACAAGCGCGTCCTCGAATCGCTCATCCAGGCGGGCGCCTGCGACCGGCTGGGAGGAGAGCGCGCCCAGCTCCTCGAGGCGGTGGGGGATCTCCTCGCGCGCGCGCAGGGGCAGGCGCGCGGCGTCGACCTGGCGCAGGAGAATCTCTTCGGCGCGGACGAGATCACCGCCATCGCCGATCCGCCGCTTCCGAACACCCCCTCCTGGCCGCTCGACGAGCGCCTTCGCCGGGAGAAGGAGGTCCTCGGCTTCTACTTCTCCGATCACCCGCTCGCCGCCTATCGTCCGCTCCTCGCCATGCTCGAAGCGCGCGGGGGCTCCACGACGGCCGGGCTTCGGGTGCGGAAGGAGGGGGACGAGGTCCCGCTCCTCGGGATCGTCTCGTCGGTGAAGGGGCACATGGACCGGAACAAGCGCCCCATGGCGTTCGTCACCATCGAGGATCTCGAGGGGACGGTGGAGGCGACCTGCTTCAACGATCTCTGGGAGCGCACGCGCTCCGTCCTCGTGCCGGGGGCGGTGGTCGAGGTGAAAGGACGCGTCAACCTCCGCGACGAGGCGGATCCGAAGATGGTCCTCCTCGCCGCGCGGGCCGTCCTGGCGCCCGATCCGGCCAAAGCCCGGGCCCTCTACCTCGACATCGACGAGTCGCTCGCCGGACCGCCGCTCGACGCGGTCCGCGCGCTCCTGGTGCGCCACCCGGGGGAGAGCCCGGTATACTTCGTGGTGCGCGACGCGGCGGCGTCCGCTCCGGCCGGCGCGCCGGGAGCCGGCGCGGTCATTCGCGCGAAACGGATCCTCGTGAATCCCTGCGAGGAATTGCTGCAGGCGCTCCGCGCCCGCATCGGACACGACGCCGTTCGCGTGGCGGAGCCGGCGCCCGACGCGGAGGCCGTCGCGGTCTAGCCGCGGCCGGAAAGGGAGACGATGAGCGGAACCTGGCTCGACTTCGAAAAGCCGATCGTCGAGATCGAGCGGAAGATCGAAGACCTCCGCGGGCTCGTCACGCCGGAAAACCCGAAGGCGGCCGACGAGCTTCAGAAGCTGGAGCGCCAGGCCGAGCGGCTCCGGAAGGACATCTACGCCAAGCTGACGCGCTGGCAGCGCGTGAAGCTGGCCCGCCACCCTCGCCGCCCCTACACGCTCGACTATCTGAAGATCCTGGCGCCCGGCTTCCTGGAGCTCCACGGCGACAGGCGATTCGGCGACGATCCAGCCATCGTCGCGGGGTTCGCCGTCGTCGACGATCTGCCTCTCGTCCTGATGGGGCACCAGAAGGGTCGCGACACGAAGGAGAACATCTACCGGAACTTCGGGATGGCGCACCCCGAGGGCTACCGGAAGGCGCTCCGGATCATGAAGACGGGGGCCTCCTTCGGGATCCCGATCGTGACGCTCGTCGACACCCCGGGCGCGTATCCCGGGCTCGGCGCGGAGGAGCGCGGCCAGTCGGAGGCGCTGGCGCGGAACATCCTCGAGATGGCCCATCTTCCCGTGCCGATCGTGACGGTCGTGATCGGAGAGGGGGGATCGGGCGGCGCGCTCGCGCTCGCCGTCGGCGACGTCGTGCTCATGCTGGAGAATTCGATCTACTCCGTCATCACGCCGGAGGGATGCGCCGCGATTCTCTGGAAGGACGCCTCGAAGGCCGAGCAGGCGGCGGAGGCCCTGAAGCTGACGGCGCCCGATCTCCTGGAATTGAAGGTCATCGACGAGATCATCCCCGAGCCGGTGGGGGGCGCGCACCGCGATCCCGACGAGACGGCGCGCCGGCTTCAAGACAGCGTCCTCCGCCACGTTCGGTCGCTCCTCGCGCTCCCCAAACAGGAGCTTCTCGACCGGCGCCTGGAGAAATATCTCAAAATGGGGGTGTATCTCGAAGAGGCGCTCGCGCCGCCCTCGCCGCCCTCGCCGCCCCCGGCGAGCCCGGCGACGCCCGTGACGCCCGAACCGGAAATCCAAGAATCGCCACCCGCGCATTGACCCTCGCCCATGAAGGACGGTCCTCCATGCCGCTGAGCGAAGAACTCCTCGCGATCCTCGTCTGCCCGCAGTGCCGGGGGGATCTCCGCTACGATCGCGCCGCCGAGAAGCTGATCTGCGAGGCATGCCGGCTCCGCTATCCCGTGGTGGACGGGGTTCCGGTCATGCTCCCCGAGGAAGCCGAGAAGATCGAGCAGGCTTGATGCGCCGGACCCTTCACGGCGTCGTCGCGGCTCTCGGTCTCGCGGGCTTCGCGGGAGGCCATCTCCTCGCCTCCGCCGCGGCGGCGCAGTCCGACGCCGGCCCGGCTCCGAGCGCCCCCGCCGTCGAGAACGTTTCGCCGAACGGCTACCGCGTTCGCGTCCCGATCGGCGAGGTCCGCGTGCTGCACGGCGACGTCGACGACGTGCCGCTCGACGAGATCCTTCTGCCGGGGGGCTCCGATCTCTCGGAACCGGGCGCGCCGCAGATTCCGACGAGGCTCGTCTGGCTCCGGGTGCCTTGGGGCGTGGCGCCGCGCGTCCGCGCCACGCCGGGACCGGCGCGCTCGCTCGGGCTCCTTCGCCCGACCCCGATCCCGAAACTCCTGAGCGAAGGGCGCGAGCGCGCCGCGCGCGCCGTCGTCGACGTGCGGAACGCGCTCGCCGCGCCGGCCTACACGCGCGCGTACGCCGCCGATCCGCTTCGCAAGGTCACGATGGCCGCGGCGGGTGGAACGCGCATTCTCGCGGTCGAGATCGCGCCCGTCCGATGGGACGCCACGACCGGCTCGGCATGGCAGTTCGAGGAGATCACGCTCGAGGTCTCGTGGGACGGAGCGGTCGCCCCCGTCTCCCCGATCCCCTCCGACGCTCCGGGCCCGTCGCGACGAGACGGATTCGCCGCCGAGAGGGAGACCGTCGATCCCGCCGACGCGGCCGGCCCGCTCTACGCGCCCCGACTCGCCGGAGGCGGCGCGAGCGCCGCGAGGTCGGCCGCCCCGCCGGGGACTCCGCTCCGCGTCGATCCCACGCGCCCCTGGGTCCGTCTCGCGACGACGCGCCCCGGCCTCTACCGCGTCACCGCCGCCGATCTGGCGACGGCCGGGGTGGCGGTCGCGTCGATCGATCCGGCCACGCTTCGCCTCTTCCGCGCCACGCCGGGGGATCTCCCCGAGAGCGTCGACGTCGACCTGGGGCCCGACTCGCTTCGAGAGTGCGCGATCGAAGTGGCGGGCGACGGTGACGGCACCTTCGACCCCGCCGATGCCGTCACCTTCTACGGCACGGGCGCGTTCGGCTTCGGCCACGACCTCTCCAAAGGAGGAACGAGCGATTATCTCGAGGCGATGCGCACGTTCGAGGCGAGCTACTGGCTCACCTGGGGCGTGGGGCCGGTCGCGACGCCGCCCTTGCGCGTCACGTCCCGCGCCGCCGCGCCCGTGACGATCGGGGCGCCGCTCGTGACGGAGGTGACGCACCGGGTCCACGTGGGGCAGAACCGGTTCTACGCGGGCAATCTCTTCCAGACGGGCGTCCGCTGGGAGCGGTGGTTCGACCGTTCCATCGGCGCCGGCACGCGCATCGCGTACCCGATCGCGCTCCCGGGCGCGCTTCCGGGCGGCGCCGGCTCGCTCCGGCTCCGCCTGTGGGGCGATGGCAGCTCGATCGGTACGTCGATCCCCGATCATGTCGCCCGCGCCTCGTGGAACAGCGCGCTCGTCGACAGCCAGGGATGGGACTTCTCGCTCGTGAAGGATCTCGCGGGCTCCGGGTTCGCCGTCGGCCTCGCCGCGCGCGACACGCTGGAAGTCGGCGTCCCGAAGATCACCGATCCCGCCGATAAGAACCGATCCGACTTCCAATGGGTCGCGTGGTTCGAGGTGGACTATCCCCGCCGTCTCCAGGCGTCGGCCGACACGCTCTATTTCGCGGCGCCCGACTCGGTGCCGGCGGGGCGCTACCAGTACCGGCTGAGCGCGATCGTCGACAGCGCGGCCGTGCGGCTCTACGACCGCACCGACCCGGAGCGACTCGAGCGCTTGAGCGGGGGCGTATGGGGCGGATCGCCGGGGAACTTCGTCCTGACGGTGGAGGACAGCGCGGGTCCCGGATACCGGCCGCGATACGCGCTCCTCTCCGCCACGCGCACGGTGAGGCCGAGCGCCATCGCCCTCTACGCTCCCGTCACGGGGCCGCGCACGCTCGACGATCTGCTCGACGCCGGAAATCAGGCCGACTACGTCGTCATCGCGCCGCCGTCGTTCGCGGCGGCCGCGGAGTCGCTCGCCGCCGATCGCTCGGCGGCTCTGACCGGCATCGTCGATCCCGCGGCGGTCGTGGCCACCACCGACCGCATCTACGCCCAGTTCGCCGGCGGAACCCCCGACGCGACCGCCCTCCGGAATTTCCTCACCTACGCCGCGCGCCACTGGGCGCGCGCTCCGCTCTACGTCTGTCTCCTGGGCGACGCGTCGCTCGATCCGCTCAACTACTCCGGAATTCGCGCCGCGGATCTCGTGCCGACCTATCCCAACGGCTTCCACCCGTTTCTCGATGAGCAGTTCTCGATGGACGACTGGCTGGTTCGCCTCGACGGCCCGAGCGATCCGCTCCTCGATCTCGCGGTGGGACGGCTCCCCGCGCGGACGCCGGAGGAGGCGCTCCAGATGGTGCGCGGCAAGCGGAGGGTCTTCGAGTCGAGCACGTCGTTCGATCCCGCCCGGAACCGCGTCTTCCTCTGCGCCGACGACGCGTGGAAGTATTCCAAGCCCCTGATGCGGGACCTGGTGGGACTCGACCACGTCCGGCAGATGGAGCGAAAGGACGACTTCCACATCCCGTTCCCCGAGTTCCGGAGCAAGGTCTACCTGAACGACTACGCCTTCTCCGATTCCACCAAGCAGTCGAAGCCGGAGGCGCGCGAAGCCTTCATCGCGGCCGTGAACGCGGGGAGCTGGCTCGTCGATTTCGTCGGCCACGGCTCCGGCAATCTCATCGCCGACGAGCAGGTCTTCCGATCGATCGACATTCCGCGGCTCACGAATTCGGCGATCCCGCCCATCTGGGCGTTCATGAGCTGCACCGTCGGGAAGTTCGACGACCACAGCGGCGACGGGATGGCCGAACTCCTCCTTCGCGCGCCCTCGACGGGCGCCGTGGCGGCGCTCGCGGCCACGGGCGAGGTCTTCGGCATCGAGAGCAGCGCCCTGAACGACGCCTTCGTCGACGAGCTCTTCCCGGCGCGGCCGCGCGTCGACAGCCTGGTCACGGCGGGTCTCGCGTGGGCGAGAGCGAAGAATCGAAGCGTCAATTTCAGCGTGCGGAAATACAACCTGCTGGGCGAGCCCGGCGTTCGTCCGCCCGTCCCGCGCGGCCGAGGCGTCTGGGAGAAGGCGCCGCTCGACTCCGTGCTGCGCGGCGATCTCGTCACGCTCCGGGGGCACGCCCTCGAGCCGGACGGCTCGCCCGACACCACGTCGAACGGCACGGCGCGGCTGCGGATCCTCGGCCCGCCTTCGCGGCGCGTCGAGTTCGGCTTCCAGGGGGGGAATCCCGGCACGGCCCCCTACGATCTCCCGGGACCGGTCCTCTACCAAGGGGACGTGCCGCTAGCGAACGGAGCGTTTCAGATCACGTTCACGGTCCCCGTCGACGCGCGCGTCGCCGGCGGCGGCGCCCGGCTCGAGGGGCTCCTCGAGCGGGCCGGGGGACTCGGCGTGGGGGTGGCCGCCGACACGATCCGCATCGCCTCCCTCCTCTCGCCCCGGATCGACGTCACGCCGCCGACGATCACGCTCCTCTCGCCGTCCGACACGACGTACGCCCCCGGGGACCGCGTCACCATCGCGCTCGAGGATTCGAGCGGGATCGATCTCACGCGTCTCGACAACGCGCACGCGATCTTCGTCCTCTTCGACGAGACGGGGAGCCCGATCGATTTGACGGCCGGCTTCGTCTACGAGACGGGGAGCGCCACGCGGGGGAGCGTCGTCCTGACCCTGCCCTCCCTGGCGGACGGGCCGCATCGCCTGGAAATCCACGCCTCGGACACCTTCCGGAACATCGGGGCCGCGAGCTACGTGCTCGAGGTCGCCCGCTCCGCCGAAGCCGGCGGGGCCCTGCAACTGAGCCAGGTCTTCAATTACCCGAACCCGTTCCAGAACTCGACCTACGTCCACCTCCGGCTCAATCAGCCGGCACGGGTCCGGATCCAGGTCCTGACCGTGGCCGGGCGCAAGATCCGGGAGTGGCATGTCGATGGAAAGTCAGGGGAAAACTACTTCCCCTGGGACGGACTCGATTCGGAGGGAGAAAAGATCGCCATCGGCGTGTACCTAATACACGTTACGGCTGAGGCGGCCGGGGGCGGGAAAGTGGACGCGGTGGCGCGGGCGCTTCGAACAGGGTAGGTGGGGAGCCCGGGAGCCGCAGTTGCTGGCGGGGCGAATCTCCGGTATCATGGAGGGGTCTCGGTTGGGACGCTACACGCGTCCCAGTTTCTTGTCCTGAAGGAGGTTACGAATGATTCGTTTCACCACGCTGTGCCTGGCGCTCCTGCTTCTAGTGGGCGCGGTCGGTACGGCCCAGGCACAGTCTCAGGCCGGCGCGCAGTCGACCCTCATCGCCCCGGGCGCACGCTCGGACGGCATGGGGCGCGCGTTCGCGGCCGTCGCGGATGACGCCAACATGATCTGGTGGAACCCAGGCGCCATGGCGTTCACCCGCGCGCACGACACCTCCGTCATGTACACCCAGCTCGTCCCCGACCTCGCCGAGGACGTGAATTTCACCTATTTCTCCTACGTTCAACACGTTGAAGGTTGGGGCGGTCTCGGAGCCGCCGTCAGTTACCTCAACTACGGAAAGAGCGAGGGAATGGACGCCGACGGCAACTCGACCGGGGAGTTCACCTCCTACGAGATCGCGCCGGCCATCGCCTACGGCACCGAGCTGGCCGACAACCTCGGCTTCGGCGTGGCGCTGAAGCTGATCCGCGTCGACCTCGCGCCGGCGCTCGTCACGCTCGACGGCCGGGCCGGTCGCGGAACCACCTTCGCCGCCGACATCGGGAGTCTCTGGAAGATCCCCAAGTGGAAGACCTCCTTCGCCGCCATTCTCCAGAACCTCGGTCCGGACATCGCCTACATCGACGAGGACCAGTCCGACCCGCTCGGCCGGAACCTGAAGGTCGGCTTCGCGTACACGCCCTTCTCGAACGAGATCCATCGCGTTCTGATCGCGGCCGACGCGAACCGCTTCCTCCTCCCCGACGAGAAGCTCGGCGTGAGCGTCTGGGACGCGGGTCTCGAGTACGAGTTCAACCGCCTCATCGCCCTTCGGGTCGGCTACGTGAGCGATCCGGTCGGCACGATCACCGACTACACCTGGGGACTCGGTCTCGGATACAAGGGCTTCCGGTTCGATTACGCGTCGTACCCGCAATCCGAGTTTCTCGACCGCGTGAATCGCTTCTCGGCCAGCTACCACTTCTAAGATCGCGATCCAAGTGCGGCGCCTGACGCGCTGGGTACTTTTCGCACTTCTCGGGAGCCAGGCCCCGGTCGACACCGTGGGCCTGGCTCCTTTCGTGCCTAACGCCGTCGCGGCCGAGGCTCCATCGGCCTCCGCGCCGGAACGGGAGCGGCGCGCGCTGCCGTGGCGCGTCGCGCGGCCCCGCCCCGAAACGCTCGCCCCGGCCCAGAAGGCCGCGCTGAAGACCATCACCGAACGTCGCCTCGCCCTCCGCCGCGCTTTTCCCGAGCACCTCGGCGGCGGCCGCTCCACGCCCTGGGTGAGCGGCCGGAAGGCGCCTCTCCTCGCGCCGAACGCGGCGGGGAAGCTGACGCGCGCCATCGCGGCGGGCTCGACGCCCGACACCGTCCGCGTGCTGGCGCTCCGGGTCGAGTTCGACACCGACAGCCTCGGCTCGCAGACGAGCACCCTCGACGGAAAGTTCGATCTCCGCGACGGCAAGGCGCTCGGAATCATCATCGATCCGCCGCCCCACAATCGGGGCTACTTCGTGTCGCACCTCGACGCCCTCTCGCGCTACTGGAAGCAGCAGTCGTACGGAAATCTCGTCGTCGAGTACGACGTCTATCCCAAGGCCGACAGCGCGGCCTACCGGCTCGGCGACACGGGCCGATACGGGCCCTGGACGCTCGGCATGCAGTCGTTCGCGGAGGCGCAGCGCTTCTTCCGCGAGGCGGTGCTCGCCGCCGATGCCGCCGACTCCATTCCCTTCGGCGACTTCGACGTCGTGGCCGTCTTCCACGCCGGAGCCGATTACCAGTCGGACATCGCCGGCGATTCGCCGCGCGATCTGCCGACGTTCCAGATCGCGCTCGAGGATTCGGTCGGCGTGAACGGCGGCGCCGTGGGAATCCACGGCGGCCTCGTCATGCCGGAGACGGAAAACCAGGACGGCTATTTCGGGGCGCTGAACGGAACCCTGGCGCACGAGTTCGGGCACACCCAGGGGCTTCCCGATCTCTACGACATCTACACCTTCTTCCCGGCTGTCGGCGTCTGGAGCAACATGGACTCGGGCTATCTCCTGGCGACCGCGCTCCAGGACTCGAAGACCGGCGGGATCGTGGTGGCGAGCGGCGTCATGCCGACGAGCCTCGATCCCTGGTGCAAGACGCTTCTCTGGCCCGACGGCCTCGAGTACACCGACCCGGGCCCGGGGCTGACGACCACGCTGAAGGCGACGCAGCTCGACGACCGGCTCCTCTACGTTCCCCTCGACGGCGACGAATACCTCCTGGTGGAGAACCGCCAGGCCGACCTGAACGGCGACAACTCGCTCTACCTCGATCGCGACTCGACGACGAACGTCATCCTCGGCCCCGGCCTCTCGAGCGACGATCCGAGCGACTCGACCGGCGACAAGGAGTACGACTTCCTCCTCCCGGGGCAGGGGATTCTCGTCTGGCACATCGATCCCTCCGTCTTCTGCACCATCGAAGGCGAGGTGGCCTTGCAGGAGCAGGTCGTCTGCGGGCCGAACGCGAATCCCGACTACGGCATCAACTCGAACCCGGAGCGGCTCGGCGTCCAGGTGATGGAGGCGGACGGCATCCGGGACATCGGGGATCCGAACTCGTATTACTTCTACGGGAGCCCGTTCGACGCCTACTACGTCGGGAACCACACCACGCTCGGACCGAACACGAATCCGAACACCAGGACGAACGACGGCGCCTTGAGCCAGGTCACGCTCGAGGTCCTCTCGGCGCCCTCGGTCGACATGGGCATCCAGATCGGATCGACCATCCGAGTCCCCGGCTGGCCACTCTTGAGCGCCGTGGGGCGGGGACTCGGCGCGCCGACGGTGGGGAGCCTTCTCCACGACGGGCGCCGCTCGCTCGTGACGGCGGCCGACAGCCTCATTCTCGCGTGGATGGCGGACGGCACCTCCTACGTGAACGGGCGCGACTCGGGCGAGTTCATGCCGCTGCCCGCCAAGATCCGCGGCCCGCTCCTCTTCGTCGATTCGCTCTTCCGGCGAAACCCCGCCGCCAGGCACGGCGCCGGCATCGTCGCCACCTGCGACGACGGGAAGCTCTACGCCGTGCGCCCCGACTCGCAGAGCGCCGCCCAGGGGCTTTCGCTCTTCGGATGGCCGCCGCTCCTCGGCGATCCGGCCGTACGGGCCACGACGGGGCCGGTTCTCACGGAGGATGGAAACGTCCTCGTTGGAACGAGCGACGGGCGGGTCTTCGCGATCACGCCCTCCGACAGCGTCGCCATCGCCCCTCTCGTCTCGGCCGCCTGCGACACGCTCCTCGACGGGGGAAGTCCCGTGACGTCGGAAGTCGTGGGGAATCTCGCGGTCGGCCGCTTCCACGGCGCCGGCGGCTATTCGATGGCGTACGTCACCGCGGACGGGCACGTTCGCGTCGTCGACCAGCCGGGCAAGGGAGGCGGCGCGCTCGACGTCTCGTGGCGGCTCTCGGACGGCGCCGGCGCCTCCGATTTCGCGCCGGCCCTGATCGGCCTCGATTTCGATCGCCAGTCGAACGGAGACCTCGAGCTCGTCGTCGTCGATTCGCCGCGCGGCACCGTCCACGCGTTCGATCTCTCGGGCGCCGAGCTTCCGGGCTGGCCCGTAAGCGTGCCGGGACGCCTCGGCGCGCCGGCGGCGGGCGACCTGGATGGCGACGGATATCCCGAAGTCTTCGCGATCGACGAATCGGGAACGCTCCATCGCTGGAACCGGAACGGCATCGAGCCGCTCGGCTGGCCCGTCCCGCTCGCCGCGCGCTACGCGAACGGGGCGGGCACGGGCGGCGGAAGCGGGTCGCCCGTCGTGGGGGATCTGGACGGCGACGGACGCCAGGACGTCCTGGTCGCGCTCACGAACGGTCTCCTCGTCGGGCTCGACGGGGTGGGCAAGACGCTCCCCGGCTGGCCTCTCGGGATGGCGCGCTCCACGGCGACGACCCCGCTCCTGACCTCCCTGAACGGCAGCGATTACGCGCCCGACCCCGCGGGGCCGGCATGGCTCCACGTCGTGGGCGTCGGAGACGCGGGGCAGTGGGACGTCCTCCAGGCCGGCAGCCGCGCCGACAGCGCCTTCTTCGCCACCGACGGCACGAGCGCCCGGAGCCCCTGGATCGGGGTGAACGGCAATCGGCGGCGGAGCGCGATGCTCGACGACACGGAGTTGAGAGCCCCCGTCGCGACGGAGACTCTCCTCGCGAAGGGCTCCTTCTACTGCTTCCCGAACCCGTCGCACGGGAACGAGATCGGGATCGCCTACACCCTGGACCAGGGGATCACCTCGGTCGAAATCCGCGTCCTCGACCCGTCGGGGGCGATTCTGCGCACCCTGGCAGGGGAGACGGCGCCGGCGCAAAATGTGACGAGAATTCCGCTTCAAGATTTGGCGAGCGGGGTATATCTGGTACGGATCGAGGCCAAGCGGGGAGGGGCCACGGAAGTCGCCTTCCAGAAGTTCGCGGTTGTCCGCTGAGCGCTGGTGAGGTATCATTAACTTGTTTGGTATTCCCCACATCCGCCCGGTACTAGGAAACCAGGTCCTGATCCTTCGCGTCCTCCAGCTCGCGGTTTCCGTCGGCGTCCTGCTGACCGCCCTCGCCTCCGGGGTCTGCCATGCCTCGCGGCTCGATTTCCCGCCCTACACCCCCGGTGAAATCATGCTCGCGCAGCGCGCCATCGCCGATTCCATTCCCGCGATGACCCCTCCGCCGCCCGTCGGAACGCCCTCCGGAAGCCCGACCCACGACGAGGATTTGCCGCCCGCCAAGAACTCGGGCAAGGCCTTCGTCATGAACCTCCTCATCCCCGGCACGGGACATCTCTACGTCGGGAACAAGCGGGGCTGGATCCACCTGGGGCTCGAAGGCGCGACGTGGGTCACGTACTTCTACTACCACGATCGCGGAAAGCAGAAGGAGGACCAGTTCGAGGCCTTCGCCGACGCGAACTGGGACAGCACCCGCTACTTCGCCTCCGACACCTACGACGCCGACCGCTGGCAGATTCTTCGCGACTTCATCGCGAACGACAACATGCAGCAGTACTACGAGGACATCGGGAAGCTCCCCGACTACTGGACCGGGTGGAACGACTACGTGCCCTACCCGCAGGCCGGCGGCGACGCGCAGTCGCGGCACTACTATTACGGCATTCGAAACGACAGCAACAACTTCCTCAAGAACGCCCGCTATGCCATCATCGGCGGATTCGTGAATCGCATCGTGAGCGCCGTCGACGTGCTTCGAATCATGAAGAATTCGGGCCAATCGAAACTGGGGAGCAACACGAAGGTGAATTTCAACGCGCACACGAAGCCCTTCTCCAGCGACAATGCGGTCAAAGTCACCATCACGCGCAAACTCTACTAGCGCGCTCGTCGCCGCGCTCGTCGCCCTCGTTCTCGCCGCGACGGCGGGGGCGAGCCCCGGGCCGTCGTCCATCGCCCTCCCGCACGCCACCCCGCTCGAGATGGCCGCCCGGCACGCCGACCTCGAAACCGACGCGGTGGCCCTGGCGGACGATCCGGCCTGGACTCCGATGCTCCTCGCGGAGCAGCCTCCGACCGACGCCGGCGCGCAGCCGGGAGCGCCCGTCGCCGGGACCACCTCCGCGCCCGCCGGCAAACCGTTGCCCGGGAAGCGGACCGTGCTCCTCTACTCGCTCCTCCTCCCCGGCACCGGCGAGCTCGCGCTCGGCGCGGGAGGCCGCGGCGCGGCCTTCCTGGTGGCCGAGGGGCTCATCTGGGCCCACTACGTCTACTACGAGGTCGCGGGCGGGATGCGGCGCGACGATTACATCGAGCAGGCGCAGCTCAACGCCGGAGTCGGCGTGAGCAGCGCCGACGACAGCTACTGGAAGCTGCTCGGCCAGTACGAGCGGTCGAGCGGACCGGGGCCGGGAAGCTACGAGGAAGATCTCCGGCGCGAGGCGCGCGACATCTATCCGGACGATCCCGCCGCGCAGGACGCGTACGTCGTGGAGCATCTCCCGTCGGGCGACGAGGCGTGGGCGTGGTCGAGCCCCGAACTGCAGGGGACCTACAAGGACACGCGCGCTTCCTCGAATCACGCCTACGACCGCGCGAAGTATTCCTTCGCCGCGGCCATTCTCAACCGCCTCGTGAGCGCGATCGACACGCAGATCCTCCACAATCGCCTGACGAAGGACGGGCAGGCGCGCCTCGACGAGGGGACTCGCATCGTGGCCGACGCGACGCCCCAGGGCGGAACGCGCGTCCTGCTCCGCCGCCGCTTCTAGCGTTCCCCCGCGCCCCGGGCCATCGTCGCGTGGGCGCCGGTATGCACGGGCCTCCGGCCGGCTGGCCGAGGGAAGCGTTCCGGAGGGTGACGACATCGTGAGCCGTTACGCCGCGACGGCTTCGGCCGTTCTCTTCCTGTTCGCCGCGACCTTCGCGCCACGCGCGAGCGCCATCGCCGCGTCCGACGCCGGCGACGCCGCGCGCGGGGCCGCGCTCCCCACCTCCCTCCGCGACGAGCGGCTTCTCGATCGGGAACGCCTTCGCGCCTGGGGAATCGAGCGCCCCTCCCGGCTCGCCTTCGACGAGGAGGGCGCCCTCTACGTTCTCGACGCCCGCACCCGGCGCGTGATCCGCCTCGCGCTCGGATCGCGTCCGGCTTCGGGAGACGACGCTCGCGACGACGCCGACGGCGCCCTCGTCTTCGGAGACGCGTCGGTCTCCTCGGCTCTCCCGCACGATCTGGTCTTCGACCTGCGCGGCTCGCTCCTCGTCCTCGACCGCGCCGGAGGGACGCTCCTCGCCTACGACTCGCGGGCCGCCTATCTCGGCGCGCGAAACCTCGATCCCTCCCTCGCGGAGGAAGCGCGCTCCGCCGAGGCGCGCCTCCTCCGCGACGCCTACGGCGATCTCTGGCTCCTGGCGCCGCGCGAGGGGGATCTCGTCCCGCTCGACGGCCGCCTCGGCCGCCGGCGGACCGGGCGCTTCCTCACGCCCGAGGATTCGCTCTCGCAGCCGGTCGCCGCGGCGTTCCTCCCGCACGGGGGCGGATGGGTGGCCGACCGCGGACGGGCCCTCGTGAGCCGCTTCGACGCGACGGGCCGCATCGTGGGGAGCGCGAGTCTCGGCGACTCTCTCGGCGGGACGCCGACCGACCTCGCCTCCGACGACGCGGGCTCGCTCTTCATCGCGGACGCGGGCGCCTCGAGGATCGTGGTGCTCGGTCCGAACGGCGCGCGCCTCGCCACGCGCTGGCTCGGCGGAGCGACGCGCCCCTGGACCCCCGGCGCCATCGCGTGGGGCGGCGGCGACCGCGTGGCCGTGGCGGACGAGTCGAGGGACGAGATCTGGATCTTCTCCGTGCGACGGGAGACGACCCCGTGATCCGGCGGGTGGCGCGCGTCGGCTTCCTCGCGCTCGTCTCGGGCATCGCGGCGGTCTCCTCCGCGCCGGCCCGTCCCTACGTCGAGGAGGTCGCGCCGGCCGCCGCGCTCTCCGAATCCGACGCGGCCGATGGAGACTCGATCGTCCTCGTCCTCCCCGTGCGCCGCTCCCCGTCTCTCCTCCTCCTCCGCGCCAGCGCCCCTCTCGCCGTCGCCTCGTCGATCCCGCTCGCCGCCCGCGACGCGTGGGGCGGCGCGCCGCCGGGCGAAGCCGCGACGCTCCTCCGCCTCGAATCGGCCGACGCGTCGGCGTCGGGCGTGCCCAACGGGCGATCGGGCGGGGCCGCCGCGTCCGACGGGGGCGCGGGAGGAGATCGTCTCAGCATCAGCGGATCGAAATCGTTCGCCGTGGAGGTGGGCCGCCTTCGCGCCGCGACGCTCTCGCAGGGGCTCGACCTCTCGCTGCGGGGGCGGATCGCGGGCGACGTCGATCTCAGCGCGACGCTGAGCGACCACGCCCTGCCGTTCGAGCCCGACGGCGCGACGCGCCAACTCGACGATCTCGACAACGTCACGCTCGCGCTGCGGGCGCCGAACGGCGAGGCGACGCTGGGAGACTTTCGCCTCGACGCGTTTCCCGGGGAGTTCGCGCGCCTGAGCCGCGAGGTCCAGGGCGTGCGGGGCGGGGCGAACGTGCGCGGCACGCGCTGGGACGTGACGGCGGCGAGCGCGAAGGGGGAGCGGCGGAGCGTCGAATTCCGCGGCGTGGAGGGGAAGCAGGGGCCCTACGTGCTCCAGTCCCGCGCCGCCTCGAGCGGCGGCGACGGCGGAATCGTGACCGGGAGCGAGACCGTCTGGCTCGACGGCATGAAGCTCCGCCGCGGCGCCGACGCCGATTACGTGGTCGACTACGGGGCCGGGACGATCACCTTCACCGTCCGCTGGCCGATCGCCGCGTCGAGCCGCATCGCCATCGACTACGAGGGCGCGACCTCGAACTACAAGCGCCAGCTCTACGCGGCGTCGACGCGCGGAGGGGGAACGCGCGGCTCCTGGTACGGAGCCTTTCTCCGCGAGGGGGACGATTGGAAGCGCCCCTTCGGCGCCGAGCTGACGGGCGAGGACCGGCGCGCCCTCGCGAGCGCCGGAGATTCGGCGGGGGCTCCGCTTCCGAGCGGCGTCCGATACCTCGGCGCGGGGAAGGGCTCCTACGCGTGGGACGAGAGCGATCCCTCCGCCCCGCGATGGGTCTACCTCGGCGCGGGCTTCGGCGAGTACGAAGTGGAATTCGCGTCGGTCGGCGCGGGGCGGGGCGCGTACGCCGACACGCTCGGCGCCGCGGGCGTCCGCTTCTATCGCTACGTCGGCCCGACGCTCGGCTCCTTCGCGCCCGGGCGCGAGCTGGCCGTTCCCGCCGCCGCGACGCTGGTGGACGCGGGCGGCTCGGGGCGGATCGGCGCCTTCACGGTCGACGCCGAGTTGGCGCGCTCCTCCCTGGATCGGAATCTCCTGAGCGCGCGCGACGACGGCGACAACGGCGGCATCGCGGCGCGCGGCGTGCTGCGCCTCGATCCGCGCCCGCTGCGATTCTTCGGCCGAAAGGCGGGCGCCCTGCGGGCCGACCTCACCGTCCGGTCGAGGGACGAGTCCTTCGCCTCGTTCGACCGGATCGACGGGGCGTTCGAGGGAGAACGCTGGAATCTCCGCTCGAACGCGCTGGGCGAGCGGCGCTACGAGGCGGCGCTCCAGTACGACGCCTCTCCCTCGGCCAGCTTCCGCGGCGAATGGGGCCGCCGGCTTCTCTCCGACGGCGCGGGCGCCACGCGTCGCGCCGCGGAAGCCCTCTTCCGCGGCTTCGTGACGGGCTCCGCGCGATGGGACGAGGCGCGAAACGAGGACGTGGGCGGGCGAGGGCTTCGCTCTCGCGTGAGCCTCGACCTCGGGCGGGAGCGGGGCCTCGTGCAGCCTCGATTCCAGGTCGGCGCCGAGCGGGTCACGGGGGCCGACGGCGACTCCCTCGCGCGCCGCTCGTCGCGCTTCGCGTCGAGTTCGCTGGTCGTCGCGCCGTCGAGCGCCGTGCGCGTGCGCGGCGGCGTGGCGTGGCGGAACGATCTCGAGGCGCTTCCGGCGTCCGCCGCGGCGACCCTGACGGGCGCGGGCGCCGGGACCGATCTCGGCGGCGCCGGAGAGCGTTCGCTCCGCTCGCTGGCGTTCGACGGCGGCGCGACGGTGCGCGCGGAGGCGCTGACGGTCGACGCGTCGCTCGCGCGGCGCCGCGTGGCCGGAACGACGGGGAACACCAACACCGACCTCGCCCAGGTCGTCCTGACCGGCGGACGGGCGGGAGGGTCGCTGACCGGCGAAGTGCGCTGGGACGTCTCGCAGGTGCGCGAGCCGGAGCGGCTGCGCACGCTCGTTCCGGTCGGCGCGGGGCTCGGTTCGTACGACGCGAGCGGGACGCTGGCGCCGGGAGGCGGATTCGAGTTCGTGAGCAGCGTCGGCGCCGACGCGACACGGACGCGGGCCGCCTGGCAGGTTCGGATCGACGCCTTCCCCTCGCGCGGCGCCCGGAGCCCGGCCCAGCGCCGCGCGCTCTGGCGCGCCTTCGGCGCGAGCACGCTCCTCCATCTCGAGAGCGATTCGCGGCTCCCCCTGGGACGGCTGGAGCGCGCCTTCCGATTCGGCGACTACCTGAACCAGGCCACCACCCTTCGCGGCCTCTCGACCGGCCGGCAGACGCTCGAGTTCGTGCCGCGCGGCGGCGCGTTCGACGCGCGCGGGGAGGCCGGCGTCAGCCGCGAGGTCGTGGGCGATCTCCAGAATCTCCACGTCTCGCGGGAGACGCGCGACATGACCTTCCGGACGCGCCACTCGCTCCCGCTCCGGTTCCGCCTCTCCGAACGCTTCACCGTCGACCAGAGCCGCTACGAGTCGTCCCGCTCCGACGCGCCCGACCGGACGCTGACGCTCCTGCGAGGACGAGGGGCCGAGCTGGAGCTCTCCCGCGCCGCCGGGCCGCAGGTGAACCTCTCCCTCATCGGGCGCTACCGCGGCGATCGCGACGTGCTCCGCTCGGGGACGCAGGAGACGTGGTCGGCCGGTCCGGCGATGAGCTGCGCCGCGAACGGGCGCCTTCGCGTCGATGCCCGCGCGTTCTGGGGCCGCACCGAGCGGAGCGGAAGCTACGCGCCTCCCGGCTCCATCCTGGCGCCCGTCCTCGGCCAGCGGATCGACTACGACCTCCTCTCCGAGTGGACGCTGCGCGACCGGCTCCAGCTCTCGCTCAACTGGGCCGGCGCGGCGATTCCCGGACGCGCCGGGACCTACAACACCCGGCTCGAGCTGCGGAGCTCTTTCTGATGCGCGCGCTCCTCCACGCTCCGAGATTCGCGATCGCGGCGCTCCTCTCGGCGCTCTTCGTCTTCGCGACTCCCTCGTTCGCGTCCGAGGAAGCCGCGCCCCCGCGAGGAGACCGCTTCGTCCTCGACGCCTCCTCGCTCGACGATTCGCTTCTCGCGGGCGCCCTCGACGAGCGCGTCTCCGCGGCACGGGCCCGGCTCTGGAGCCGCGCCGAAGCGGAGGCGATGGCCGCGCGCCTGCGGGACCGGCTCGCCGTTCGCGGCGACCTCGAGGCGTCCGTGCGGCTCGTCCTCCTGCCCGGCCCGGGATCGACGCCGGGGATCGCCCGCCTCGGCGTGGCGCGCCCGCCGCGGGGCGGCGCGGGCACGGCCGCTCGCGCGTGGGTCGCTTCGGTCCGCGTCGACGGGGATCCCGCGGCGGAGGCCCGCTACCGGGAGGCCTTCACGCGGGCGGCGTCCGAACGCGCGGCGGCCGAGCGCGGCCGCTCGCCTCTCGAGGCGATCGCGAGCGGCGTCTCGGCGGTGCGCGGACGCCTCCTGCAGGAAGGACGCTACGCGGGAGACGTCGCCGTCGATTCCGTCGCCGCCGACGGCGCCTCGACGCGCGTCTATCTCGCCGTGCGGCCCGGCGCGACCGTGACGCTCGAACGCCTGGAGCTGGAGGGCTCGAAGTCGACGCGTCCCGGCGCCGCGGCGGCCATCGCGGGCCTTCGAAGCGGCGAGGTCCTCCGGCCCGGCCGCATCGAGGCCGCCCGAGACCGGCTGGAAGCGAGCGGCCTCTTCGCCGTCGTGGGCGAGCCGCGCGTCCTCCCGGGGACGACCCCGGATCAGGCCAGGCTCGTCCTTCCGGTGGAGGAAGCCCGGGCGAGCCGCTTCGACGGCGTGCTCGGCGCGGCGCAGGGCGGGGGCGTCACGGGCGCGATCGATCTCGCGCTCGAGAACATCGCGGGGACGGGGCGCGCGGCGGGACTTCGATGGACCGGAGTCGGCCCGAGCGGAACCGAATACGCGGCGCACTATCGCGAGCCGGCGCTCTTCGGACGGCCGCTCGACGCCTCGGCCGCGCTCGAGGCGCACGTCGTCGACTCGCTCTTCACGCAGACGCGGTGGGCGCTCGGCCTCGGGGCCCGCGCCGCGTCGCGCGGCCGCGTCTCCCTGGCCTTCGCGCGCACGAGCACGACCTACAGCGGCGCCGCGCGCGGGACGAACTCGGCGTGGACGGGAAGCGCCGGACTCTCGTGGCGGGCGTTGTCGCCCGCGGAGAATCCGCGCTCCGGCTTCGGGCTCGCGCTGACCGGGGAAGGGGGCCGCCGGGAGGAGAACATCCCCGGGTTCCCGGTCGAGAACCGTCGCGTCGCGCGCGGCTCGCTCCTTCTCGAAGGCGCGGCGCCGCGCGGACGGAGCGGCGTCCTCTACGCCTCCGCCCGCGGCGAGGGGACGTCCCTCGGAGGGGAGACCTTCCCGGCCGAGGAGCTCCACTACGTGGGCGGGAACGAAGGGCTTCGCGGACACAAGGAGCGCGCCTTCGCGGGAAGCCACGTCGCCGCGTTCACCCTGGAGCATCGCTGGATCACGGGCCCGGGCGGCGGGCGCGCCTTCCTCTTCGCCGACGCCGCGTGGCACGAGCTCGATCGCCCGCTGGCGGCCGGTTCGTCGGCGCCTGGGAGCGCCTCCGCGGCGCTCGCTCGAACGGAGTTGAGCAGCGGGTGGGACTTCGGCTACGGTGCGGGACTCCGCGCGCGCGCGGTTTCGGGAATCGTGGGCGTGGAGATCGGACTTCGCCCCGGCGCCTCTCTGGGCGCCGCGACCCTTCACCTTCGATACGGGAGCCGCTGGTGAGCCGCAGCGCGGCGCAGCGCATCGCCACCCTTCGCCGGGAGATCGAGCGGCACGACCACGCCTACTACGTGCGGGGCGAACCCGAGATCTCGGATCGCGAGTACGACCGGCTCTATCGCGAGCTTCAAGACCTGGAGGCGGCGCACCCCGATCTGGACGATCCCGACTCTCCCACGCACCGCGTGGCGCGCGGACTCCTCCCCGGGTTCAAGACGGTGCTGCACACGGCGCCGATGCTGAGCCTCGACAACACCTATTCGCTCGAGGAGCTCGCCGAATTCGACGCGCGCGTGCGGAAGCTCCTCGCCGTCGAGCGGCCCGCCTACGTGGTGGAGCCGAAGGTGGACGGCGTCGCGGTCCA
>DASTKG010000006.1:0-19786 GCA_035716005.1 Candidatus Eiseniibacteriota bacterium | reverse complement strand
GACCCGATCCTGGTCCGAGTGGGTCGCTTCGATGCGGACCGCGTTCTTGGCCCACGTCTCGATGACGACGGAGCCCGCGTAGTTCGCGACGCGAAGCGTCATGCCGCGATCGACGGCGATCGTGGTGTCGGCGTCGCTGCTCAGAGTGAAGGCGGTGAGGGCGGCGATGGCGAGCGAGGTGAGCATTCAGGTCTCCCTATTCGGCTCCGCCCGCGAGCGACACGGCCCGGCGGAGAAGGTCGAGATGGCGCTCCTTCAGCTCGTCGAGGTGCGCCTCGAGGTACGGATTGCCGGGGTCGGCGTCGAGCGCGCGGCTCGCCTCCCGCACGGCCTGCTCCATGCTCTTCACGCTCTCCTCGAGCGCTCGGAGCGTCTCGGGATCGAGCCGATCGCCGCGCGAATCGAGGATCTTCTTCAAGTCGTCGATTTCCGAGAGGGCCGCCCGCGCCGCTTCGCTCGAGGCGGGAACGACGGAGACGCCGCGCGGCGCGGCCGCCTTCCGATCGAAGAAGCCGCGGCCGTCGGGGCCCCCGGGGAATTCGAAGATCGCGACCGACACCGCGGCCACCGCCAGGCAGGCGAGGGCGAGCTGCGGGACGTTGAAGAGAGCGCGGCTCCACCAGCTCTCGCCGCCGGAGCGCTCCGGCAGGGGACGGACCGTCGAGACGGGGAGGTCTCGAATGCGCGCTTCGATCCCGGGCCAGAGGTCGCTCCCGGCGCCGATCGCCGCGTCGAGTTCCCGGAGTCCGCGCGCCCGAGCGACCACGTCGCGGAGTTCCTCGACCGCGGCCGCGCACGCCGCGCACCCCTCGAGGTGCGACGCCAGCTCGCGCGTCTCGGCGGGCGACAGATCGCCGTCCACGTACTCCGAAAGCCGGTCGGTCCAGTCGTCTTTCATCGGCCATGCTCCATGGGGCGCTCGCGGCCTCTCATCGTGTCAGGTAGGCGCGGAGGATCATCCGCGCGCGATGCAGTTGCGCTTTGGAGGTTCCCGACGTGACGCCCAGGAACTCTCCGATTTCCTCGTGCGTGAAGCCTTCGACGTCGTGAAGCAGGAAGACGGTCCGGGCCCCCTGCGGCAGCCGCTCGATCGCGCGTTCCACGTCCACGTCGGCGTGATCGGCCCTCGCGCGCCCGGGAACGTCGTCCAGGGCGTTCTCGTCCGAGACGAAGCGCTCCCGCTCCGTTCGCAGGGTCGCCCTCCGCTGGAGGATGACGTTCACCGCCACGCGGTGGAGCCACGTCCCGAAGGCCGACTCGCCCCGGAACGTCCCGAGCTTCTGCCACGCCCGGACGAAGATGTCCTGGGTGACGTCGTGGGCGTGGTCGGTCCCCATCATCCGGCGGACCAGCCCCGAGACCCGGGCCACGTGGGTGCGATAGAGCCGCTCGAACGCGCGCAAATCGCCGCGCTGGGCGCGCGACACGTCCTCCGGTTCCGCGCCGGAAACCGTCGGCGCGACCAGCGATGTCGGTGCCGTCATTCCCTCCCCTCGGGGGACCCCGGGTGTCGCTCGTTGGATGGGCCGGGTCGCCATGAGGGTTGGAACCCCGGCCCGGGGGAAATCGCCGCGCGGGCTATCGCCCGGACGGGCGGATCAGCGCCCGTCGCCGTCCAGGAGGTTGCCCAACCCTCCCAGGATGGAGCCCTCCTCGCGCCGCCCGCCGCCCGCCTGAGGGGCCGACGCGTAGATCCGGCTGGCGAGCCGGCTGAATGGAAGCGACTGGAGCCAGATCCGGCCGGGGCCGCGCAGGGTCGCGAAGAAGAGCCCCTCGCCGCCGAAGAAGGCCGTCTTCAGCTTGCCGACGTACTGGATGTCGTAGGAAACGCTCGGCTGCATCGCCACGATGCAGCCCGTGTCGACGCGAAGCGATTCGCCCGGGGCGAGCGTCTTCTCCTCCAGCGTCCCGCCGGCATGGCAGAAGACCCAGCCGTCCCCGGTGAGGCGCTCCATGATGAACCCCTCGCCGCCGAAGAGCCCGGCTCCGAACCGCCGGTTGAACGCGATCCCCACCGAAACCCCCTTCGCGGCCACGAGGAAGGAGTCCTTCTGGGCGATGATCTCGCCGCCCAGTTCCTTCAGGTGCATCGGCTGGATCTTCCCGGGGTAGGGGGCCGCGAACGCGACCGCCTTCCGCTCCTGGACCTCGTTGTGGAACACGGTCATGAAGAGCGACTCACCGGTCAGGAGCCTCTTCCCGGCGCCGACGAGCTTTCCCATGAAACCGGTCTGCTGGCTGGAGCCGTCGCCGAAGATCGTGTCCATCTCGATCCCCTGCTCCACGTACATCATCGCCCCCGCCTCCGCGATGGCGGCCTCGCCCGGATCGAGAGTGATCCGCACGAACTGCATGTCGTCGCCAAGGATCTCGTAGTCGATCTCGTGCATCATCGGCATCGTCCGGCCTCCTCTCGGGGCTGTGGGGCCCTTGCCAACGGGCGCTTGTCACTGGCCGTCAAACCTACCATCCTTACCGGAATTCGGCCGCCAGAGTTTCGTCAGGAGGGACGATGCCCCGCCACCCCCGCAGCCCCCGCGATCCACGATGCCGCACCGCCGCGACGCTCGTCGCCGCGGGACTACTGGCCCTCTCCGCCGCCGCCTCGGCCCAGCCCCGCGAGACGAGCGGCGCCCGAACGGCGAAGGCGGATCCGGCGAAGGAAGTCTCGGTCCGGACCCTCGGGAACGGAATGAAGATCATCGTCTGGCCCGACCACGACATGCCGAACGTGGCCCTCTACACGTTCTACAAGGTGGGAAGCCGCAACGAGCGGCCCGGGATCACCGGCATCTCCCATTTCTTCGAGCACATGATGTTCAACGGATCGAAGCATTACCCGTCGGGCGATTTCGACCGTCTGTTGGAGCAGGCGGGCGGGAGCAACAACGCCTACACGAGCGAGAACGTCACCGCCTACCAGGAATGGTTCCCGAAGAGCGCGCTCGAGACCGTCTTTCGCCTCGAGGCCGACCGGATCTGCTGCCTCTCGCTCGATTCGACGAGCGTGGAGAGCGAGCGGGGCGTGGTCTATTCCGAGCGGAGAACGAGCGTCGACAACAACGACGAGTCGTTCCTCGACGAGCAGGTCCAGGCGGCCGCCTACACGGCGCACCCCTACGGCATGCCGATCATCGGATGGCCGAGCGACATCGAGAGCTGGTCGCAGCAGGACCTTCGCACCTGGTTCCGCGTCAACTACGCGCCGAACAACGCCACGATGATCGTGACCGGCGACGTGACGCCCGGCGAGATCTTCGCGCTCGCGGAGCGGCATCTCGGCCCCATCCCGGCCCAGGCTCCGCCGCCCGCGGTGCGAACCGTGGAACCGCCCCAGCCCGGGGAGCGTCGTGTCATCGTCCGGCGGGAGAGCCAGGTGCCCTATATCCAGGTCGCCTATCACACCGGGCGCGCGAGCGACGCCGACGCCGAGGCGCTGAACCTCCTCAGCACGATTCTGACCGGGGGCGAGTCGAGCCGTCTCTACCGGCGCCTGGTCGATCGCGACCGCTCGGCGATCTCCGTCTACGACTATCTCCTCCGGGGCTTCGATCCCGGGCTCTACCGGCTCCTCGTCACGGTCTCCCCGGACAAGACGGTCGAGGGCTGCGAGGCGGCGATCTTCGAGGAGCTGGCGCGCGTGGGGCGCGACGGCGTCACCGACGCCGAGCTCCGAAAGGCGAAGAAGACGGCGCTCGCGGGCTACTGGCGCCGGATGGCCACGATCGACGGAAAGGCCGACGCGCTCGGCGACGCGGAGATCTTTCGAGGGGACTGGCGCGCGGCTTTCAGCGCTCCCGCGAGATACGACCGGGTGACGGCGAAGGAGATTCAAACCCTGGCCCGGACGATCTTCGACGAGAAGAACCGCACGATCGGCATCGTCGTTCCCGAGGCGGCGCCGGTCGCGGCCGCCGCGAAGCGAGGCTCGCGATGAGGGCGTCCCTGCTCCTCGTGCTCGCCGCGCTCGTGACGGTTCCGCCGGCGGGGGCGCAGGAGATCCGCCTTCCCGACATCCGGGAGGTGGCGCTCTCGAACGGGGCGCGCGTTCTCCTCGCCGAGCGGCACGACGTTCCTCTCGTCGCGTTCAACGCCTACCTGAAGGGAGGCTCCCTCACCGATCCGGAAGGGAAGGAGGGGGTCGCGTCGCTCACCGCGCAGCTCCTTCGCAAGGGGGCGGGAAAGCGAAACGCCTCCCAGATCGCCGAAGCGGTGGACGGCGTCGGCGGCACGCTCGTCACCGGCAGCTTCACCGAGGGATTCTACGTCGCCGGCGAATTCCTGAGCCAGGACGCCGATCTGATGGTCGAGCTGATGCGGAGCGTGCTGCGCGAGCCGGTCCTCGCCGATTCCGAGTTCACGAAGCTCCGCGCGCAGACGGTGGAGTCGATCCGGGCCGACAAGGACGACCCGCTCAACGTCTACCGCGCGTACGGCAACGCCGCGTTCTACGGATCCCATCCCTACGGGCGCCCGGTCGGGGGAGACGAGGCCACGGTGGCCTCGCTGACGCGCGAGGACGTCCTCCGCTGTTATCGGGATCAGTTCGGCGGCGACCGTCTGATTCTCGTCGTCGTGGGGGACTTCTCGATTCCGGCGATGGAGCGAAAGCTCCGCGCGGCCTTCGGCGACTGGGCGAAGGCGCCCGGCGCGCTCCCGAATCCCTCCGAGCCCGCGCGCGCGAGCGGCCGCCGGGTCGTCCTGGTCGACAAGCCGGACGCCACGCAGACCTATTTCTGGATCGGGAATCGGGGGATCGCGGCTCGCGACGCCGATCGCGACATCCTCGACGTGGCGAACACCGCCTACGGCGGCACGTTCGCCTCGCTGCTCAACACGGCCCTCCGCATCGAGTCGGGCCTCACGTACGGCGCTTCCTGCCGCGTGCAGCAGCTCGCCGCGGGGGGATCGATCGGGATCGGTTCCTACACGAAGACCGAGAGCACGGAGAAGGCGATCGATCTCGCGTTGAAGACGCTGCGCGACTTCCGCGCCGCGGGGCTCGGTTCGGCGCGCATCGAGCGCGCCCGGAACTACATCAATGGGCAGTTCCCGACCGAGTTGGAGACGGCCGGTCAGCTGGCAGGCCGTCTCGCGACGAACGCCTTCTACGGATTCGGGCGGGAGGAGATCACCGGCTATCCGGCGCGCATCGCCGCCGTCGACAGCATCGCCGTCCGGCGCGTGGTGGGGCGCGTCTATCCCCCCGACTCCGATCTGGTGATCGTCATGGTCGGGAACGCCGCCAAGATCCGGACGATGGCCGGGAAGTACGGCCCGGTCCGCGAGATCCCTCTCATGCGGCCGATGATCGAGGCGCTTCGAACTCTCCGGCCGGGCGCGTCCGGATCCCCGGCACGCTAGTTGCGATATCCGAGCCCGTCACCGACGAGGGCGACGAGGATTTCGGCAACTGGTTGCGGCGCAACGCCGCGAAAGAAGGAGAGACCGATGAAGCGAGTCACACTGTGGACGATCGGCCTCGGATTCGGCACGGCCCTCCTCATGGCCGCGCCGGCCATGGCTCAATCGGGCCAGAACGCGGCGGAAGCCATGCAGGACCAGCGCGAGATCCGCGCCGACAAGGCGCGGCTGGCGGGGGACATCGCCGACGTCCGCGCCCTGGAGCGGGAACTGGCGCTCCTCGACCGCGCCCACGCCGCGGGGGCGCGCCGTGACGAGGAGCGCATTCGTCAGCGCATTCACCTCCTGCTCCGGAAGGAGACCGTCGAAGCCCGTCGCGATCTCGCCCGGGACCAGCGCGAGGTCGCCCGGAGCGGGCAGGAGCTTCGGAGCGAGCGCCGCGAGGTGGGGCGCGACGTGAACGATTTGAACCGCGAGAAGGCGAGCGGACCGCCGCCCGCCGTTCAGGACGCGCACCGCGATCTCAGGCTCGATCGGCACGATCTGCGCGACGACCGGCGCGACCTCCGCGACGACGTTCAGGACGCCAACGCGAACAAGGTCCGGCTGGAGCGCCAGAGGGCGATCCTCCGCGAGCTGCGGGCGATCCAGCCCGACATTCGCCAGAAGAAGCTGCCGGCGATCGTGCGGGAGCGGGCGCTCTACGATGAATTCCTTCGAATCGCGAGGGAGGACGCGCGCGCCAGCCGGCGAGAGCTGACGGAGGACCGCGTGGAACGAAGGGAAGACAAGCGGGAACGGCGCGACGACAAGATCGAACGCCAGGAAGTGCGTTAGCCCTCGATCGGGAGGCGGCGCTCCGCGATTTCCACGACGAAGACGGCTTTACGACGAACCGGCCGGACCCTCCTCGGGCTCCGGCCGGCTCCGTTTCCGCTCCCGCCCCGCGTCCTTGACGGCGCGGGCCAGGATGAACTCGATCTGTCCGTTCACGCTGCGAAGCTCGTCACCCGCCCACTTCTCGAGCGCGTCCCAGAGTCGCGGATCGATCCGCAGCAGGAACGCCTTCCGAGGAGCCATGGCGCCGTTTCCCGAATCCGCCTACGGCGTCAGCGTTCCGGTGTTGAGCACCGGCGTCGCCGCGCGCTCGCCGCAGAGCACCACGAGGAGATTGGAGACCATGGCCGCGCGCCGGTCGTCGTCGAGTTCGATGACGTGGTTGTTCTTCAGGCGCGCCAGCGCCATCTCCACCATCCCGACGGCGCCGTCCACGATCCGCTGCCGAGCCGCGATGATGGCCGCGGCCTGCTGGCGCTGGAGCATGGCGCCCGCGATCTCGGGCGCGTAGGCGAGGTGGCTGAGCCGGGCCTCGATCACGTCGACGCCCGCTTGCCGGAGCCGCTCTTGGAGCTCGTCACGAAGCGTGGCCGAGACCTTGTCGGTGCTGCCGCGCAGCGACAGCCCCTCGTGGTCCTCCGCGTCGTACGGATACTCGCTCGCCAGATGCCGCACCGCCGTCTCGCTCTGCACCGCGACGAACGCCTCGAAGTCCTCGACGTCGAACGTGGCCTGCGCCGAGTCGCGGACGCGCCAGACGACGACGGCGGCGATCTCGACGGGGTTTCCGGCCTTGTCGTTCACCTTGATCGTGTGGCCGTTCAGGCTCCGCACGCGAAGCGAGATGCGCTTCTTCAAGTTGAAGGGATTCGTCCACCACCAGCCGGCGTCCCGCACCGTGCCGACGTAGGTGCCGAAGAAGATCAGCACCACCGCCTGGTTCGGCTGCACGGTGAAGAGTCCGGCCAGCGCGAGGATGCCGAGCAGGAGCAGCGGCAGCGAGACGAAGAGAAGGCCCAGCCGCTCCTGCGAGATCGCGCCGATGAAGAAATTGACGGCGAGCGCGATCACGACGAGACCGACGACCAGGCCCAGCGGGCCGCTCCACGCGGAGACTTTCTTTTCGTTCGTCATGATGACCCTGACCTCCCTCGTGATGAGACGCAGTGCTCTCTCTGATATAAATATGATATCATAATGATACCGAATGTCAAGGGGCGCGGAGAGAGGGCCTACAATGGCCTATGCCGTTGTGGGCCAGCGTATTGGCGAGTCGGGGAGAGATCCCCGGTCAGCGGATCAGCTTCTTGTACTTCAACCGGTGCGGCTGGTCGGCCGCGGCGCCGAGCCGCATGTGGCGATTCGCTTCGTAGTCCTGGAAATTCCCCTCGAACCAGACCACGCTGCCGTCGTCCTCGAAGGCGATCATGTGCGTCGCGATCCGGTCGAGGAACCAGCGATCGTGGCTGATCACCACGGCGCAGCCGGCGAATTCCACGATGGCCTCTTCCAGCGCGCGGAGCGTGTCGACGTCGAGATCGTTCGTCGGCTCGTCGAGAAGCAGGAGATTCCCGCCCGACTTGAGGAGCTTCGCCAGGTGGACGCGGTTCCGCTCTCCGCCGGAGAGGTTCTTCACGAGCTTCTGCTGATCGGCTCCCTTGAAGTTGAATGCCGCCACGTAGGATCGCGACGGCACTTCGCGGTCTCCCAGCTCGATGACGTCCTTCCCGTCGGCGATCTCCTCCCAGACCGTGCGACCACCGTCGAGCGCGTCGCGCGACTGGTCGACGTAGGCGATCTGGACCGTGTCGCCGATGCGGAGCGATCCGCCGTCCGGCTTCTCGTGGCCCGCGATCATGCGGAAGAGGGTCGTCTTGCCGGCCCCGTTCGGACCGATCACCCCCACGATGCCGCCCGGCGGAAGCGTGAAGGAGAGGTTGTCGATGAGGACGCGATCGTCGTAGCCCTTCACGAGGTCCTTCGCTTCGACCACGAGCTGGCCGAGGCGGGGTCCGGCGGGAATCGTGATCTCGGCGATGTCCTGCCGCTTCTCGCGATCCTGCGCGAGAAGAGTCTCGTACGCGGTCACGCGCGCCTTGCTCTTCGCCTGCCGGGCGCGGGGCGACATGCGGACCCACTCGAGCTCGCGCTGCAGCGTGCGCTGCCTCGCCGACTCCTGCTTCTCCTCGAGGGCGAGGCGCGCCTCCTTCTGCTCCAGCCACGACGTGTAATTCCCCTCCCAGGGAATGCCGCGCCCGCGGTCGAGCTCCAGGATCCAGCCCGCCACGTTGTCGAGGAAGTAGCGATCGTGCGTGACCGCCACGACGGTGCCCTCGTATTCGTGGAGGAAGCGCTCCAGCCACGCCACCGACTCGGCGTCGAGGTGGTTCGTCGGCTCGTCGAGGAGGAGCATCTCGGGATGCGAGAGAAGGAGCCGGCAGAGCGCGACGCGGCGCCGCTCGCCGCCCGAGAGCTTCGTGACGTCGGCGTCGCCGTTCGGGACGCGCAGGGCGTCCATCGCGATCTCCACGGTCCGGTCGAGCTCCCAGGCGTTCTTCGCCTCGATCTCGGCCATCACCTTTCCCTGCTCCTCCATCACCGCTTCCATCTCGTCGGCCTCGAGCGGCTCGCCGAGCTTGAGATTCAGCTCGTTGAACCGGTCGAGGAGCGCCTTCGTCTCCGCCACGCCCTCCATCACGTTCCCGAGGACGTCCTTCTTGGGATCGAGCTGCGGCTCCTGGGGAAGGAAGCCGATCTTGAGCCCCTTCATCGGCCGAGCCTCGCCCGAGGTCGGCTCGTCGATGCCCGCCATGATGCGAAGCAGGGTGCTCTTGCCGGCGCCGTTCAATCCCAGGACACCGATCTTGGCGCCGGGGTAGAAGGAGAGCGAGATGTCCTTGAGGACTTCCTTGTTCGGCGGGTGGACCTTCGACACCTTGTACATCGTGTAGACGAACTGAGGGGCCATTGCTCGGAAGACCTCGATCTGTAGGAAGTTGGGAGCGCGTCGGATGGCGCGATGGATGCGGCGTGCCGCGGTTCGCCCCGGAGTATATACTCAACGCCGACGGCGGGCCAGAGGCCGCTCGGAGACGCTTGCCGGGCCGCTCTTCGCGGCGCGCCCGAACCGGCACCAGGAGGGGAGCATGACGGGAACGAAAATCACGATCCGGAACAACGGATCGATTCGAGTGGAGGGTGAATTCACGCTCCACGATCAAGAGGGCCGCGCCTTCGATCTCGGCGGGCGCACGCAGATTTCGCTTTGCCGCTGCGGTCATTCCAAGAACAAGCCTTTCTGCGACAGTTCCCACAAGGAGTGCGCGTTCGAGTCGTCGGTGGAAGCGCGCGCCCTCCCGCCACCCGTCCCGAAACCGGTCTGACGGCCATGGCCACGCGTCCGACAACCGGCGCGCTCGACATTCGCCCCTTTCGCGCCGAGGACCTCACGGGGCTCCTGCGCGGTGGAACGCCACCGTGCGTCTCGATCTATCTGACCACGCATCGGAAACACCCGGAGTGGAAGCACGACCCGGTCCGCTTCCGCGGGCTCGTCTCCGAGGCCGAGGCGCTCCTGGCGAAGAACGGGCAGCGCGGGGCCAAGGAAGCCGTGGAGCCGCTCCGCGCGCTCATCGAGCAGCCGTTCTGGGAATTTTCGCTCGAGGGATTCGCGGCATTCCTCTCGGCCGGCACCGTGACGGCGTACCGGCTCCCGATGCCGGTGGAGGAGTGCGTCGTCGTGGCGGACACGTTCCACACGAAGCCGCTCCTCCGGTTCCTTCGCGCGAACTGGCGATACTTCGTGCTGTTGGTCAGCCAGAACGGCGTCTCGCTCTACGAGGGTTCGTCGTTCGGCGCGGGAAAGGTGGAGCTGCACGGCGTCCCCGCCAGCCTGCAGGACGCCCTCGGCCTGCCCGTGCACGATCGCATCGTCACCGCGCACGGCCATAGCGGCGGAAACGTCTTCCACGGGCGCGGGCCCGGGCGCGAGGAGACGAAGGAGGAACTCGTGAAGTTCTTCCGGGCCATCGACCGCGGGCTGCGCGATCTCTTCCGCGACGAACGCGCGCCGCTGCTTCTCGCGTCGGTCGGCTCCAACCACCCGCTCTACCGGGAGGCCAACACCTATCCGCACCTGCTCGCGACCGGCATCGAAGGGAACTTCGACCGTTCGAACGGCGAGCAGATCCACGCCGCGGCCTGGCCGATCGTGCAGGCCCACTTCGCGCAGGAGACGGCGCGGTGGGTGGCGCGCTACGGAGAGTCTCTGGGACCGGGTCTGGCTTCGGATCGCCTGGAGGAGGTCGCGGCCGCCGCCGTCCGCGGCCGCGTGCGCTGCCTCTTCGCCGCCGAGGGAACGACGGTCTGGGGCGTGCTCGATCGCGAGAAGGGCTCGATCACGCTTCATCCCCGCCAGTTGAACGAGCGGGACGGAGACCTGATCGACGACGTCTGCGAGGAGGCCTTCCGGCGCGGCGCGGAGGTGTTCGTGCTGCCGCCCGACAAGATGCCGACGAACCAGCCGATCGCCGCGATCTACCGCTTCTAGAGCCCGCTCGCCATGAACAGGGCGAGCAGGCCGAAGAGGAGGAGAATCGCTCCCGAAACGCGATTCACCCAGAGGAGTCCCCCCGCGTCGAACCGGCCTCGCAGGAGCGAGACCGTCCCGGAGAGCGAGAACCACCAGGCCGCCGATCCCGCGAAGACGCCCGTGACGAGGGAGAACGCCGACGCGGGGCCCTTCGCGATGCTTCCGAGGCCCATGCCGGCGAAGAGGGCGGCGAAGGAGAGAATCGTCATGGGATTCGTGATCGTGAGGAGGAAGGTGGAGGCCCACGAACCCCAGAGCGATCGCGCCGCCGGCGCTCCTCCGGCGCTCACGGCGCTCGCCGGGCCGCCCGCCTCCGGCGGACGCGAGACGAGCGTCCGCCAGCCGAGCCAGAGGAGAAACGCGCCGCCGCCCCAGGCGAGCCACGTCTTCCCGCGAAGGAGCGACTCCGAAACGAGCGTGAGTCCGAACGCGGCGACGCACCCGTAGAGCGCGTCGGCCGTGGCCGCCCCGAGCCCCGAGACGAAACCGGCCGCCCGGCCTTCGGTGAGCGTCCGGCGAATGCAGAGGATCCCGATCGGACCGACCGGCGCCGCGATGGAGAAGCCGAGAACGAGCCCTCGGGACAGCAAGGAGAGGTCCATCGCGGGAGAATAACGGGCCGATCGAGCACGCGGCTACCCTCCCGACCCCGCGCCGCACCTAGCCGCGGGGGGGCCCCGGGAGTATGCTGAATCGTTCGAGCCTCTCCCGGCCCCGACTCCCCAAGCGGACGGCCGGGCAGGCACAACCGGAGGGTAACCCCTTGCACGTAGCCCAGCCCGAATCAGCCATCCGGACGCGCACGCTCCACGCCCCGCTCAACCCAACGGGCCGCGCGCTCACCGCCGAGGATCTCTGGAAGGCGCAGCGCGTCGGCGGGCCCGCTCCGGCGCCCGACGGGTCGTTCGTGATCGTCCCGGTGACCGCCTACGACATCGCGGAGAACAAGGGGAGAAGCCGGCTCTGGCTCGTCCCGTCGGACGGATCGTCGCCCCGCGCCATCACCTCGGGAGACGCTTCCGCGTCCGAGCCTCGCGTCTCGCCCGACGGCACGCGAGTCCTCTTCACGCGCGCGGTCGGCGAGGAGAAGCCGCAGGTGATGCTCCTCCGGCTCGACGGCGGCGAGGCCGAGCGCCTCACCGAACTTCCGCTCGGAGCGTCCGATCCGCGCTGGTTCGCCGACGGGAGGAGGATCGCCTTCGTGGCGATGCTCCTGCCGGACGCGCCGACGCCCGCGGGCACGAAGGAAACTCTCGAGAAGCGGGCCAAGGACCCGGTGAAGGCGCACGTCACCGAGGATCGCCTCTACCGCTATTGGGACCGCTGGCTCACGATGGGAGAGCGTCCGCATCTCTTCGTCCTCGATCTCGAGACGCGCGCCCTCACCGACCTCACGCCCGCCGGCACGGGGTGGTTCGAGCTGATGGACCCGGCGGGGCAGTTCGACATTTCGCCCGACGGCCGCGAGATCGCGTTCGTCGCGAATTCGAGCGAGCCTCCGCATCATCTCCTGCGTTGGGCGCTTCACACCGTCCCGACGGACGGGTCGGGGGCCGTCCGCTGCCTCACCCCGGCCGGCACGCCTCCCGATTCCGCCGACGCGTACCGCCCGCGGTACAGCCCGGACGGAAAGTCGATTCTCTACGGACTCCAGCGCGACCCCTACTTCTATGCCGACAAGGTGCGGCTGGTGCGTTACGACCGCGCGTCGGGCTCCCACACCGTGCTGACCGAAGCGTGGGACCGCTCGCCGTCGGGATGGGATTTCGCGCCCGACGGGACGCTCGCGCTCGACGTGGAGGATCTCGGTTCGCCCAGGCTCTTCGTGCTGGCGAAAGGGGATGCCGCGCCGCGCCGAATCACGGGCGAGGGCTCCTTCTCCAATCTGGCGGTGGGGAAGGACGGCCGCCTCTACTTCACGCACCAGACGGCCTCCTCGCCGCCCGAGGCGGCCAGCTGCCGCGCGGACGGCTCCGACTTCCGCTACGTCGCCCGGTTCAACGAAGCGCTCTTCCGGGAGATCGCTCTGGGCGAAGTGCGGGAGATCGTCTATCCGGGCGCCGGCGGCGATCCGATCCAGATGCTCGTCGTGCTTCCTCCGGGGTACGACGCGTCGAAGCGCTACCCGCTGGTCCACGTGATCCACGGCGGGCCGCACGCCGCGAGCGCGGACGCCTTCCACTTCCGCTGGAATCTCCAGGCCTTCGCGGCGCCGGGCTACGTCGTGGCCGCCGTGAATTTCCACGGCTCGACCTCGTGGGGCCAGGCGTTCGCCGCCTCCATTCTCGGCGAGCAGGGCGACAAGCCGCTGATCGACATCGAGCGCGCCTCCGACTATCTGATCGAAGCGGGCCTCGTCGACGCATCGCGCATGGCGGTGACGGGCGGCTCCTACGGCGGCTACATGGTCTGCTGGATCGCCTCCCAGACGAGCCGCTACCGCTGCGCCGTGAACCACGCCGGCGTCTTCGATCTGCTGGCGGAGTACGCGAGCGACGTCACCCAGGGGCGCCACAAGGCGTACGGCGGCGAGCCGTGGGACGAGATCGAGGCGATCGACCGGAACAATCCGGCGCGCTTCGCCAAGGGCTTCACGACGCCGATGCTCGTCATTCACGGCGAGCGCGACTACCGCGTGCCCCACACGCAGGGGCTGGCCGTCTACAACATCTACAAGGCGAAGGGGGCGGAGGCGCGGCTTCTCTTCTTCCCCGATGAGAACCACTGGATTCTGAAGCCGCAGAATTCCCTGCTTTGGAACCGGGAAGTCCGGCAGTGGCTGGAGCGACATCTCGTCGGCTCCGGCGGTTAACAAGGAGGGGACCATCATGAATCGAATCGTCTCGCGCGGCTCGTTCCGCGCATCGTCGCTCGCTCTCGTCGCCCTCGTCGCCGTCGCGACCACGACCTCGATCTCCGGCTGCGGCGGCATGAAAGCCGAAGCCGAGAAGGACAAGACCGAGGTCCTCGCCGCGGGCACCTCGATCGTCGCGGCGCTTCAGTCAACCATCTCCACCGGCTCGGCCAACGCGGGGGATCCCGTCGTCCTTCGCACGACCCAGGCGGTTCGCGTGAACGAAATGGACGTGGTCCCGGCCGGCGCCACCATCCGCGGCGAGGTGACGCACGCCAAGGGAGCCGGCCGCGTGGCCGGCGGCGCCGAGCTGACGCTCCGCTTCACGACGCTCGAGACGCAGGACGGCAAGAGCTACCCCATCACCTGCGAACCGTTCCGGATCGAAGGGAAGGGTGACGCGAAGGAGAGCGCCCTCGAGATCGCCGGAGGCGCGGTGGCGGGGGCGATCGTGGGCGGCGTCGCCGGAGGCAAGGACGACATCGCGAAGGGGGCCGCCGTCGGAGCCGTCATCGGCACCGGCGTCGCCGTCGCCACGAAGGGAGATCAGATCGTCCTCCCGGCCGGGCAGAAGTTGAAAGTGACCCTGACCGAAGGCGTCACCGTCACCATGCCCAAGCCGGCCCCGACGTCGTAAAAGAAGGAGGCTCGTAACCCGCCCATGCGTTGGTCCTGGCGCATCGCGACCGTCGCGGGGATCCCGGTCCGGATTCACGTGACGTTCGGATTTCTTCTCATCTTCATCTTCGTCATGCATCTCGCGGGTGGGCGGGACGTGGCGAAGGCCCTGGAGGGCGTGGGACTCATCCTCTCCGTTTTCGCGTGCGTGGTCCTTCACGAGTTCGGCCACGCGCTGACCGCGAAGCGCTACGGCGTGCGGACCCGCGACATCACGATCCTCCCGATCGGGGGCGTGGCGCGGCTGGAGCGGATTCCCGAGAAGCCGCTCCAGGAGATCGCCGTGGCGCTCGCGGGGCCGGCCGTGAACCTCGCCATCGCGGCCCTGCTCCTCGTTCCCTTCCTGGCGGCGGTCGGGAACCTGGCCGACGCGGAGAAGGCGGCCGAGGTTCTGCAGGGCAACTTCCTCGCCGAACTCTTCGCGATCAACGTCTTCCTCGCGATCTTCAATCTCGTGCCGGCCTTCCCGATGGACGGGGGGCGCGTGCTGCGCGCCCTCCTCGCCACCCGCCTCGACTACGTCCGCGCGACGCAGATCGCCGCCACCGTGGGGCAGGGGATCGCGTTCCTCTTCGGGCTCGTGGGGCTCTTCGGAAACCCGATGCTCCTCTTCGTCGCCCTCTTCGTCTTCATCGGCGCGGGGCAGGAAGCGGCCGCGGTCCAGATGCGCTCCGCCTTCGACGGGGTCCCCGTCTCGCGCGCCATGGTGCGGGAGTTCCACGTCCTTCGGCGAAGCGCTCCGCTCTCGGAGGCGGTCGAGCTCCTCCTGGCCGGAAGCCAGCAGGATTTCCCGGTCATCGAAGACGAGCCGGGGCAGGCGGCGGTCGGCATTCTCACGCGCGCCGATCTCCTCGCCGCCCTCGCGGGCGGGGACACGAGCCGCCCCGTTCGGGACGTCCTCAAGCGAAGCTGCGGACTGGCCCACCCCCTCGAGCTCCTGGAGCCGGTCTTTCGCCGCATGGAGGAGGTCGGCTGCTCGTCGATTCCGGTCGTGGACGACGGGGGGCGCGTCGTGGGGCTCTTGACGCTCGAGAACGTGGGAGAGATGGCCGCGATCCACGCGGCCCTCGGCCGCCGCGCGGCGGGCTGAGACGACTCCGCGCGCGGGCGTCCGCGCGCGTTCCGGTCCGCGCCTCTACATCCGGGTCAGTTCCTCCGCGAAGGGGTCGGCTCCGACGAGGGGCGAGAGGTCTCCGCTCCACGGGAGCCGGATCCAGAGCATCGCCGAGCCGTCCTCCGCCGTTCCCGCTCCGACCGACCCGCCGTGCAACTCGACGAAACGCTTCGCGAGGTGGAGCCCGAAGCCCGAGCCGTCCCGCGCCCGCTTCAACTCGACGCGGGAGGCCGATTCGATCTCGTAGATCTCGGACGCCTCGAGCGCGTCGAACGCCGGTCCCCGGTCGCGGACTTCGATCCTCACCTCGCCGTCCGCGAGCCGGGCCGCGACGACGACGCGGCTCCTCTCGGGCGAGAAACGGACGGCGTTTCGCAGGAGGTGGACGACCGATTGCCGCAGCTTCGCCGCGTCGATGTGCTGGGCGGGAATCGCCTGGTCCAGCGACGCTTCGATCTCGACCTGCCTGGCCGCGGCCGACGGGCGCACCGATTCGACGGCCTCCTTCACGACGTCGTTCACGCCGCCGACGTGGAGCTCGAGCATGTAGCGGCCGAGATCGAGGCGGACGAGATCCAGGATGTCGTCGACGACCCCCATCATGCGCTGGGCCTCGCCGCGGACGCGCCCCGTGAATTCGGTGCGCATGGCCGGCGTCATGCGGCGGTCGTTCTGGTCGAGCACCTCGGAGTAGGCGACGATCGACGTGAGGGGCGACTTGAGCTCGTGGCCCGCCGCGGTGAGAAACGTGTCCTGGAACGATCCGGCGGCGCTCACCGTTTCCGCCGTGGGCGCCGCCGCCGCCGCGTCCACGCTTCGGCGGAGGGTGCTCGCCGCGAGGGTCCGCTCGATGACCGGCCCCAGATTGTTGGCGAAGAGCTGGGCCACGTCGCGGTGGTCGTTCGTGAAGGGCTCGGAGTTGCTGCTCCGGGAGATCATGATGACCCCGGCGCATCTCTTCTCCGCCTGGATCGGCAGGATCAGGAGCGAGCCCGTGTTGGGGCGCGAGGCGATGAACTCGGAGAAGGGCGCCCCTTTCTCCCCGGCCACCACGCGGATCGGCTGGCGCGTCTTCGCGCACGATCCGACGGGCCCCTCGCCGTACGGCACCTCGGGCTCCGCCGGGCGCGGCGTCAGGCCGAAGGACGAGGCGCAGTGAAGACTCTTCGTCTCGCGGGAGAGGAGGAAGATGTCGACGTCGTGGGCGTGGAGCGTGCTGGCCACGCGGCGGACCGCGATTTCGAGAATGGTCTGGAGCGGCAGATCCATGTGGAGGCTGCTGCCGAGCTGGAAGAGCGACGTCAGCTCCGCGAATCGGCTCTTCGACTGCTCCAGGTCCATCTGATCCTGGACCATGCGTCGGCGCATCGCGTTGATCTGAGACTGCTGGTAGACGAGGTTGAGCGAGAAGAGCGCCGCGAGGCCGAGAAGCCCGACCACGAGGCTGAACCCGCCGTCGGCCGGGAGGACGCCCTGCAGGACGCCGGCGCGAACCATCGAGAGGAGGAGGAGCGGGATCGTGACGCTGAATCCGAGGATCATCAAGATCGACAGCCCGATGAGCCACCACGTCTTCGACTCGATTCGGGATTGAAGCCGGTCGGAAGGCTTGGACGTCACTCTGATTCTCCTCGACTGACTGCGCTCGTTCGATCGCGATGGAGGGGCTCCCTGGGTATCGGCACGAACGCGCCCCTCCTGTAGCCGCCCCCCGGCCTCCAGCGCTACCCTCTTTCCCTTTGGGGTGAAAGCGGTTAGAGTGTCTTACCCATGAGCGTTCTGAGGAGCCATCTCAAGACCTCGAGCGAGGAGTTCCGCCGGAACAAGGCGCATCACGAGGGGCTGGCCGCGGAGCTTCGCCGGCGGCTCGACGCCGTCCGCGCGGGGGGCTCCGAGCAGGCCGTGGCGCTCCACCGGAGCCGCGGCAAGATGCTGCCGCGCGAGCGGATCGAGCGGCTGCTCGATCCCGACACGCCCTTCCTCGAGTTCTCCGCGCTCGCCGCCGGCGGTCTCTACAACGACGAGGTTCCGTCGGGCGGCATCGTCACGGGCGTCGGCCGCGTCATGGGCCGCGAGTGCGTCCTCGTCGCGAACGACGCGACCGTGAAGGGCGGCACCTACTATCCGACGACCATCAAGAAGCACATCCGGGCGCAGGAAATCGCGCTCGAGAACCGGATGCCCGCCGTCTATCTCGTCGACTCGGGCGGCGTCTTCCTGCCGATGCAGGCCGAGGTCTTCCCGGACAAGGAGCACTTCGGGCGCATCTTCTACAACCAGGCCGTCATGTCGGCCGCCGGGATTCCCCAGGTGGCCGCGGTGCTCGGCATGTGCACGGCGGGCGGGGCGTACGTCCCCGCGATGTCGGACGAGAACGTCATCGTGCGCGGCACCGGAACGATCTATCTCGCCGGCCCGCCGCTCGTGAAGGCGGCGACGGGGGAGGAGGTCTCGCCCGAGGAGCTGGGCGGCGCCGAGGTCCATTCGCGCGTGAGCGGCGTCACCGATCACATGGCGGCGACCGAGGACGAGGCGCTGGCGATCGTGCGCGACATCGTGGAGCGCCTGGGAACGGTGAAGCGCGTGACGCTCGATCTCGCCGAGCCCGAGGAGCCGCTCTACCCCGCCGAGGAACTCTACGGAATCCTTCCGACCGACACCAAGCAGCCCTACGACGTCCGCGAGCTGATCGCGCGGCTCGTCGACGGGAGCCGCTTCCACGAATTCAAGTCCGAGTACGGCATGACGCTCGTCTGCGGCTTCGCGCGCTGGATGGGCTATCCCGTCGGCATCGTCGCGAACAACGGCGTCCTCTTCAGCGAGAGCGCGCTCAAGGGCGCGCACTTCGTCCAGCTCTGCTCGCAGCGGCAAATCCCGCTCCTCTTCCTCCAGAACATCACCGGTTTCATGGTGGGGAAGCGCTACGAGTCGGGCGGCATCGCGAAGGACGGCGCGAAGATGGTGCAGGCCGTCGCGACCGCCGAGGTCCCGCGCATCACCGTGATGATCGGCGCGTCGCACGGCGCGGGGAACTACGCGATGTGCGGCCGCGGCTACCGGCCCCGCTTCCTCTTCACCTGGCCCAACTCGCGCATCTCGGTCATGGGCGCGGAGCAGGCGGCTTCGGTTCTCGTGCAGGTGAAGCGGGACCAGCTGGCGCGCGAGGGGAAGACGCTCTCGCACGAGGAGGCGGAGGCGATCGCGAAGCCCGTTCTCGAGAAGTACGAGCGGGAGGGGAGCCCCTACTTCGCGACGTCGCACCTCTGGGACGACGGCATCGTCGACCCGGCCGAGACGCGCGCCGCCGTGGCGCTCGCGCTCTCGGCGACGCTGAACGCGCCGGTGACCCGCGGTCCGTCGCCCGTCTTTCGGATGTAAGGCGCCGCGCACGCGCGCGCCTTCGAGGAGTCCCATGAACTCGACCCCTTTCACGCGAATCCGCCTGGAGCGCGACGGCGCCGTCGCGCGGCTCACCCTGGCGCGCCCGGAAGTCCGGAACGCCTTCGACGACGTCCTGATCGGGGAGCTGATCGACGCGAGCGCGTCGCTCCAGGCCGAAGCCGCCGCGGGCGCCGAATCGGCCCCCCGCGCCCTGGTCATCACCGGCGACGGCGCGGCCTTCTGCGCCGGCGCCGACATGAATTGGATGAAGCGAAGCGTCGGGTTCACGCGCGAGGAGAACGAGGCCGACGCCCGGCGCTTCGCCGGCATGATGCGCGGGCTGGACGAGCTACCGATCCCGACGATCGCGCGCGTGAACGGCGCCTGTCTCGGCGGCGGCATGGGACTCATCTCCTGCTGCGACATGGTGGTGGCGCTGGAGGCCGCCGACTTCGGCTTCACCGAGGTTCGCCTCGGCATCGCCCCCGCGGTCATCTCCACGTTCGTGCTCCCGAAGATCGGGGCCGCCGCCGCGCGGCGCTACTTTCTGACGGGGGAGATCTTCAAGGCGCCGACGGCGCGTGAGATCGGCCTCGTGCACGAGGTCGTCGCCGATATCGCCGCGCTCGACGCCGCGGTCGCGCGACTGGTGGAGGCGCTCCGCGGCAACGGCCCGAACGCCGTGGCCGCCTCGAAGCGCCTCATCCGGGACGGGCTCGCCACGACGCGCGACGAATCGATCGAGCGGACCGCGAAGCTGATCGCCGGGCTCCGGGCCTCGTCCGAAGGACAGGAAGGGCTCGGGGCGTTCCTCGAGAAGCGCCGCCCCTCCTGGAAGACGTGACCCCCGCCCGGACATTTCGAAAGGTTCTGGTCGCGAACCGCGCCGAAATCGCCGTTCGCGTCTGTCGAACGCTCCGGGAGATGGGAATCGCGTCGGTCGCGGTCTACTCGGAGGCCGACCGGG
>DASTKG010000005.1:0-13552 GCA_035716005.1 Candidatus Eiseniibacteriota bacterium | reverse complement strand
CTTCGCTTGAACCCAAATGAGCACCCGCGTCACGTCGCTCTTCTCGAGCGCCAGCCGCGCCGCCATGACGACGGGCCCGTCCAGCCCGTCACAGTGCGCGAGAGCCGGCCGGGGCGCGAGAGCCGAACTCCCCAGAATCAGGCCTGCGGCGAGTCCCAGCGGTAGGAACCAACGTCCGGATCTGGTCATGGTCTTCCCTCCTGCGGCGAATCTCATGGCTTGTGAGATTCGTGTATGGCTCGAGGGTAGGCGAGGGGTTCTGACCGCCGAAGTGGTCCGCTGGTCGCACCCTCTGCCGGAGGAGCGGGATTCCGGAGGAGGTCGTCGGGCGGGGCGATTGAGGATGTCCGCCTTGGAGGCGGTTCGAGGGAGGCGGCGCCGTTTCCCCTTCGCGCGCTTCGCTACCGCGCGGGCGGGCTCAGCCGGCCCCGGACGTAGCCGCTCAGGTAGGGATTACGGCAGAGGCACGGTTCATGGTTCACCCGCCGATCGACGCTGGGTTTCCTCGCGGACCGAGATCCACCCACGCTGAAGCACTTCGGATTGACGTGCCCGTGCATCATCGATGTAGCCTCTCTGGCGGGGGTCTATGGGCGTGGCATCTAGCTCTGCCAATCTTGTGACGGCCCGGCCATCGGTTACCAGCGACAATGCGTAGATCGAACGGCCCGACATGATCAGGCTCAATTCCGGTCCGGCTGCGTACTGCGCGTGCCACCGTAGGGAAGCCCAATACTCGGGATGCGTCGACGCAAGTAGGTAATCAAGGGCCTCCGACTTGGACGCTGCTATTGGCCCGATTGCCGCCTGAGCCCAAAGGAGCGCTTTGAACGTCGAGTGGTCAACCGCGCCGTCAAACCTGCTCCAAATGAACGCATGTAGGGAGTCGAATCCGGCCGGGAGCCCAAGGAACCCAACCGCAGCCGCTGCGTTCGCCCATTGCTTCTTCCGATCTGGATCCCGCAAGACCGCTAGCAAGTGTGGCAACGCTGCGGGCCCCAGATCCCTGACGGCCTTTGCAGGAAGACCGAACTCATAGCGCTGACGGATCACCCGCCACACCCGATCGTCCATCGTTCCACTGGCCACCTCGGGCGGCGAGAGTCTGACCGTGGTCGTGAGTCGCGTGGATTGACCCTCCGTGTCGGTCGCTTCCCAAGTGAGCTCGTAGTCCTGGGCCGACGCCAGCTCGGCGATGACTCCGCCGAGAGTCGCGATCGTGGTGCCCGATGGGACCCTCACGACGGACAGGCTGGTCCCCGCGGGCGCGCCCGTGACGCTTACCACCACGGAGTCGCTCGGGTCCGGGTCCGTGATGGCCGCCGCGACACTGAAGCCGAGCCCGCATGTAGCACTGGTAATAACCGGTGCGATAATAATTGGTGCTGCACCCCCCGAAACGGCCGTGGCGCGTGATGCCAACTCGGTTGAGAGCGCGACGCCGGTCATACCAACGAGAGCCTCCGCTGTCGCTCCATCGCTCCAGCAGAAAATCGTGAGCAGAAGGAGGAACCTTGCTGCGTAGCCCGCGCTGCTGCGGCCCATTGGATTAGGGGGAATCGCGCACATTCGAACCTCCTAGCCTGAGGAGTCGCTCCGCCGCGGCTCGCTCCATAGAGAAGGAGGCACCGCGCAACAAGTCGAGGCTGGTTACGAAAATCTCAGGACGGAGGGGGGGTTAGGCAACCGTCGGAATCTTCTGTGACCAGAGGGTCACACCGATTCCGGGCTTATATCAACAAGCAGCCCAGGTTCCGGTCCTGGTCCTTCGGTCTACCCTGGTGCGCGCCCCGGTCCGGCAATTTCAGCCGGTTCGCGTGTTCCCGCCTTTCCGCTAAACCCCGAGAGGCGAGATGTTACGACTGAAACTGGGCAACCCCACACGACCTCTGCTCGCTTGCGACGCCACGCTGCCTTTCCACTCGGAGCTGCGGCTCTTCTCCAATGTGCGCATTCTCGTCACCCGAGCTTCCTTTCGGGAGCTCTGAGCGTCGCCTCGATGGAATGGCATTCCGATTCCGGAAGGCTTGGTCGGTTGCTGACGCGCGATTCCTCTGGACGGGCATCGGGCCTCTCGAGTCTAGCGCACCGCTAGGGATGCCGCACGCTCCTGACGGAGCCTTGTTGGATCGGCGAGACCCGCGGCCCCAATGAATCGGGAGAGTCGGAAAGGGGAACGCAGCCGGCTTAGCGCGAGGCTGGCGGGCTCAAGCGGCCGCGAACGTATCCGCTCAAATAGGCGACATCGTAGACGACTTTCAGCAGCGGCACTCCCACCAGCGCTTCCAAGGCGCCAATCCGTCCAACGCCGCGGGACGCCTGCTGCAGGGCGAACAGCACCGCGCCGGTAGCGAGGACGATCCACGCCGCAGGAAACAGGAAGCCCAGCGCCCCGAGCGCGAGCGCCGCGCCGTACTTGATCGCGATCGTCGCGTAGAACCAACCCTGCACGCGCGACTCGCCGTCGCCGAATCCGAAGCGGCGATGCTGGCGGTAAAATGCGCTCAGATCGCCGCGCGGCCTCCATCCCACGATCGCGGCCGGCGCGAAGGCGAAGCGGCATCCGGCCTTCTTCATCGCGAGCGCGAAGGGCGTGTCCTCGTTGTGGGCGAGCGCCTCGTCGAATCCTCCCGCCTTCCGCCACGCCTCGCGGCGAAACGCGACCGATCGCGTGGAAGGAAGGAAGCGATCGAGATCGATTTCCTTCAAGCGCGGCGCGGAGACGACGCCCGCGGCCCGCTCGAACGCGGTGCCTGCCACCGGACGATAGAATCCCGCCACGACATCGACCGAGGGATCCTGCTCGAACGGCCGGAGAATCTCTTCCAGCCACGCCGGCTCCACCTCCACGCCCGCGTCGGTGCAGGCGATGACGTCGTTTCGCGCCGCGCGAATCGCGGCGTTCCGCCCGACCGAGCGATTCCCCGGCGTCTCCAGCACGCGCAATCGCGGCTCCCGCGCCGCCCGTGCTCGGAGCCGCGCCACGGTGTCGTCCGTGGAGCCGCCGTCGGCGATCACGATCTCGTCGGGGGAGCGGGTGCCGCGCAGAAGCGAATCGAGGAGCGCGTCGACGCTCCTCGATTCGTTCCGAACGGTGACGATCACCGTGGCGGCCAGGGGTGCGGGTCCCACGGCGTGGTCGCGACCGGGGCCGGGACTACCAGCCGCCGGGGCGCGTCTCGGCGATCGAGTACGGCCTCTTCCCCTTGTCCGGATACTGGAAGTAGGCGAAGGCGACGCGCTGCACGTCGTCGGGGGTGACCGACTGCAGCTTCGTCGGGAACGACACGACGTACTCGGCCGGAAGGCGGAAGACCTCGGCGCGCGCGTGCTGGAAGGCGCGGTTCGCGTTCGACGCGAGGCCCATCTGGAAGAGCCCCAGGGCGTGGCGCTTCGCGTTCTCGAGATCGCCCGCGTAGTCGCCCGTGAGGCGGATGCCCGCAGCGGAGCGGAACTGGCCCATTACCATCTTCACCGCCTGCTCCTCGGCCGCCGGGCCGGGCACCGTCACGGTCGCGATGATCGGCGACTCGTCGATGGCCTGGGCGACGTAGCTGTCGAGGTCGCGAACCGCGTTGTCCTTCTCGCGCACGTAGACCTGGAACCAGCCCCGCGGATTCGTGAAGAGCGAGTTGATGACGTAGAGCGTCGGAATCTCGGGGCTCGAGGCCGGCGGACCGTCGAAGGCGAAGGAGACGGTGCAGGTCGGGCCCTCGCCCAGCTCCCACTTCTCGCGGAAGTTCTCGAACGTCCCCTCCTTCGCCACCGTCCCCGGCGCGAACGGGCCGGGAGCGACGCCGCGGAAGGCGTCGGCGACCGTCGGAGCCACCTCGTCTCCCTTCACGTCGCCGAAGACCGCCACCACCACGTTCGGCTTCACCACGAACTTCTTGTAGAAGGCGGCGACGTCGTCGATCGAGATGCTCACGACGCTGAGCCGGGAGCCGAGGAGCGGGAGGCGGTAGCCGCTCACCTCGTACTTGGTCGAGAAGATGAGCTGGCGCCGCCGCGCCTGGTCGTCGTTCAGCCACCGCGTCTGGTCGTCGAAGACGAGGAGCCGCGTGGCGTCGACGCTGACGCTGTCGATCTCGGGCTTCGCCAGCATGGCGCCGAGCCGCTTCGCCGTCTCCTTCCATCGCGACGCGGGGACCGTGATCGAGAAGCCCCACATGTCGCGGTCCTGATAGGGAGAGAACCGGCCGAGTTCGGGAAGCGAGAAGCGGTACGACTTCCCGCCCGCCTCGGGATCGGAGGAGGTGAGCATCGTCTCGCGAAGGAGCCGGGTGATTCCGTTGTTCGCTTCGGTCTCGTGGCGAACGCTTCCCTCGAGGTAGACGCCGATCGTCACGATCGAAGCGCTGCGATCCTCGCTCGAGACGACCCGGATGCCGTCCACCGTGGCTCGCGTCACGCGGCCGCGTCCCGCGTCGAGCGGGGCCGCGGGGATCGCGGCGAGCGGCGCGTCGACGCGGCGGCGCCGCTCGTCGGGCGTGCTCACCGTGGCGACGGGACCGCCGGCCCCCCCGTAGGTGGCCGCGGCGAGGTTCAGCTTCTCCTTCGCGCGGGCCTCGAGGCCGTCGTAGAGGTGGAGGCTGTCGACGTAGCTCTTCGGAGCCATGTAGAGCACCACCGCCTGCTTGGGATCGAGATACTGCCGCGCGACCGCCACGAGGTCCTCGGGCTTGAGCGCGCGGATCCGCTGCTCGCGCACCTCGTCGCTCCCCGCCTTCCCCTGCATGGCCGAGTAGGCGGTGACGCGCCCGATCCCGGCGAAGTCGTCCTGTCCCACGAGATCGCGCGCCAGGAGGATGTCGATCGCGTGGCGGAACTCGTCCGCGTCGATCGGCGTGAAGCGGGCGCGCTCGACCTCGGAGAAAAGGATTCCCTCCGCGTCGGCGAGGTTCTCGGGATTCACGGCGATGGAGAACGCCACCGTCCCGCCGCCGGCCTCGAAGGAGCGCTGGGCCGAGGCACCGAGGAACGGCCCCTCGCCGAGCCGGCGCTGGATGCGGGCGTCGCCGTAGTCGCCGAGGAGCGAGCAGAGCGCGTCGAGCGCGAGCGCGTCGGCGGTCCCCCACGCGGGAGCGCGGAAGCCGATCGTCACGGCCGAGCCGCCCGAGCCGTCGGGATTGAAATCGCCGACGATCTTGGCGCCGTTCGCCGGCTTCTCGCTGATCTTGGCGCGGCTGGGCGCTCGATTCTTGGAGGCGCTCGCGAACGCGGCCGTCGCCTTGGCCTCCGCCTCGGCGGGATCGACGTCGCCCACGACGACGATCGTGATGTCGTCACCGGTCACCCACTTCTGGTGGAAGCGTTCGACGAGCGGCGCCGTGACCGCGGCGATCTCCCGCTCGGGGACCGACACCGGCGTGCCGAGCGCGTTCCCGGGATGGAGCGCGTCGCGAAGCGGATTCAGCGAGGCGAGAACCGCGTGGCCGAGGCTGTTGCGCGACTGCGTGCGGGCGAGCGATTTCGCGTTCTCGACCGACTTCGAGTCGAACGACGGGTGAAGCACGATGTCCGCCAGCGTCTCGAGGGCCTGCCCGTAGAAGCGTGCGGGAACCTCCATCTCGAAGAGGAGCGTCCCCGTGCTCACCTCGCTCGAGTAGCGCCCTCCCACCATGCCGGCGACGCGATCGATCTCCTCCTTGGAACGATTCTCGTTCCCCTCCCAGACGAGCTGGGAGAGAACCGCCGCGGCGCCGCGCTCGGAACGGTCTTCGTCGCGCGAACCGGCCCGGACCCAAACCTGGACGGCCGCGACCGGACGGGTGCGATTCTCCCGCACGATCAGCGTGGCCTTGCTGGGAAGCGTGCGGACGAGCTGCGGGACGGCGAGGGCCGGCGCGGGAATCGCGGCGAACCCGGCGAGGAACGCGGCTACGAACGCCGCGAGGACGGCGACACGGAAGCGGGCGACATGGGGGCGCATGGGAATCGACTCCTCCAACAAGCCGTTTCGGGGGCGTGGATCGCCGTTCAAGCCTACTCCATTCCCTCTAAAAACGCGAACCCCGACGGGGTTTCCGTCGGGGTTCGGTTGCCCCCCATGGGCGGGCGGCTACTTCGTTGGGTCAGGAGTCGATCTTCACGACGTTCGCGGCTTCCCGAGCCCGCCGCCCGACCATCGGATCGAACTCCACCACTTCACCTTCGCGCAACGTGCGGAATCCATCGGCTTGAATCGCCGAGTGATGCACGAAGAACTCCTCGCCTGAATCCACCTGAATGAAGCCGTATCCTTTGGCCTCGCTGAACCACTTCACCGAACCGCGTGACTTCAACGGTGGGCTTCCTCCTTTCGGATCGAAGGGTCCGATGGGATCTACCGGCGTGGAGAGAGGGCTGTCGACTTACCCCCTTCCGGACTTGGCCGACTGGAAGCAGTCGCGACAGTAGACTGGCTTCCCTGCCGTGGGCCGGAACGGGACCTGCGTGGGAGTTCCGCACGACGAGCAGATCGCGTCGTGGAACTCGCGCGGGCCGCCGCCCATACCACCGCGTTCGCCGCCCCCCATGCCGCCTCCGCCGCCCGACATCTTCTTGGTGTCGCGGCAACGACGGCAGCGCGTGGGCTCGTGCTGGAATCCACGTTCGCGGTAGAACGCTTGCTCTCCCGCCGTGAACACGAATTCCTCGCCGCAGTCGCGGCATTTGATAGTCTTGTCGACATCAGCCATGAAGCCTCCGGGTACGCTCTCGCCACGAAAAAGAAACGACCCCCGGCGGGCAAGAATCGCCGAGGGCTCGATGGGCAGTAATCGAGGGAAGTGGGGAGCGTTCGGAGATGAGAACCGAGTACAGGATCACTGCATTCCACTCGTTGCTGCCGGACTCCTGGGGCACGGGGAAAAGCACCCTAAGCAAACGGTAATACTAATGGAAAAGGCCGCGAAAGTCAAGGAAAACCGCGCCATCGCGCGCGCCGCGAGGCGGGCGTTCCGGACCCTCGGGACCCTCGCCGTCGGGGCGATGCTGTTGGGATTCGCGGAGTTCGGGACGCCGGCCCGGGCCGTAGGCGGCGGATCGGGCGCCGCGCCGCGGAGCGTCGATTCCCTCGTGGTCCTCCACACGAACGACGTCCACTCCCACCTCGATCCCTTCCCGACGAAGGGGGGCGAGATGGCCGGCGGCGCCGCCGCTCGGGCGGTCCTGATCGCGAAGGAGAAGGCCCGAGGGGGCCGCGTCCTCCTGCTCGACGCGGGCGACCTGGTGCAGGGCACGCCCTACTACAACCAGTTCCGCGGCGAGCCGGATCACAAGATCCTCGACCTCCTCGGCTACGACGCCATCGCGCTCGGGAACCACGATCTCGACGACGGTGTGGCGGCGTGGCGGGCGCGCGCCGCGGTCACGCGCACCCCCATTGTGAGCGCGAACGTCTTCACGGACTCCAGAGCCGGGAGCGGCGAGAGGCGCGACTCCGCCGGCTGGGTTCCCACCCCTGCCTCGATCGCCCGCACCGCGAGGTGGGTGGGCGGTGGGAAGGTCCCGGCCGGGACGTGGCTGACGAATCTCACGCGCCCCTACGTGATCCTCGAACGCGGCGGGCTCAAGATCGCCATCCTCGGCCTCACGACCTATTCGCTCGACCGGATCGTGGGCGCCGCGAAGAATCAGGGCGTCGCCGTCGGCAATCCGATCGAGACGGCGCGCTACTGGGTGCCGCGGCTTCGAAAGGAGGCCGATCTCGTCATCGCGCTCTCGCACCTCGGCGTCGACGAGGACCGAAGGCTCGTCGAACAGGTCCCCGGCATCAATCTCGTGATCGGCGGACACACCCATACCGTCCTCTTCCGCCCGATCCTCGAGAGCACCGACTTTGGCCACCCCGCTCCGATCGCGCAGGCGGGCTCCTGGGGTCGTTATCTCGGAAGGACGACGCTCCGCTGGAGCGGCGAACGTCTGACCAGCGCGAGCGGGAGACTCATCGAAGTGCATCCCGCCGACGGCGAGGATGCCTCCATCGAGTCGGTCGTCGCCTCGTACCGCTCGCGGCTCAGCACCGATCTGGAGCGGGTCGTCTTCCGCTCCCCCGCTCGCGTCGAGATGGCGGGGCTCAACTCCGTCGACCAGCCGCTCGGCAATTTCGTCTCCGACGTGATCCGCGATCGGACCGGGGCCGATATCGCGTTCATGAACGGAGGCGGGATCCGCGCCCCGCTCCCGGCGGGAGACGTCCGCGCGAGCGACATCCTCTCGATGCTCCCCTTCGACAACCACCTCGTCATCGTCGCCATGACCGGCGCTCAGGTCCGAAGACTTCTCGACCGAATGTCGCCCCGTATGGGCAAGAGCGGCTTCGGCCACGTGTCGGGACTCTCGTACGTGATCAGCCGGGATCGGGCCGTCGAGGTGAGGATCTGGGACAAGGGACTGAATGCGGGAACGTGGCGCGGCCGAAGCGGCGGGCCCGGCGAGCCGATCGACGGAAATCGCGTCTACCGCGTGGGGACGATCGACTTCCTCGCGAGCGGCGGCGGCTACTACGACGAGATCCGCGACGCGAAGGCGAAGGAGACGACCGACATTCTGCTTTCCGACGCGGCGATCGACTTCCTGCGCGCGCACCCCGACTACAAGTTCGCGAAGGACGGCCGCGCTCAGTGGCGCGGCGGGGGCGTGATGGTGCGCTAGGAGCGGCCCCCTAGCGTCGCGGCGCGAGAGTCGCGTCGACGCCGCCGAGATTGGGCGGGACGTCGAAGGGACCGAGTGCCGCGGGGTCGTGCCCCTCGGCGGAGATGGTGAGCCGGTACGATCCCGGCGGCAGATTCGCGATCGTGTAGTTCCCGCCCGCGTCGGTGCGCGTCTCGCCGTTCGGCGGCGCGTCGCCCGGCGCGGCCCACTCCCCCTTCGACTCTCCCACGCGTTCCCAGCCGACGCGGGCTCCCGCGAGCGGCGCGCCTCCCTCGCGGCTCGTCACTCGCCCTTCGAGGAGCGGATAGAGAATGGCGGCGCGCGCGTTCACGATGCCCCATCCGTAGTCGTTGTCGGGCCGATCGGCGCGGCTCGCGCTCATGACGATCGCCTCGCGCACCGCCTCCGGGCCCCAGTCGGGATGCGCCTCCACGACGAGCGCCGCCACGCCGGCCACGAGGGGCGTGGAATAGGAGGTGCCGCCGCCGCGCTGGTAGCCGTCGAGCGCGCCTCCCAGCACCACCAGGACGCCTGTTCCCGGCGCGACGACGTCGGGCTTCACGCGCCCGTCGCCCGTGGGGCCGCGGGAGGAGAATCCGACGATTTGCCCCTGGAGGTTCACGGCTCCGACGGTGATCTCGCCCGCGGCGTCGCCGGGGGCGCCGATCGTTCTCGCGCCGGGACCTTCGTTTCCCGCCGAATTGAGGATGACGACACCCCGCTCCCACGCGAGGTTCGCCATCTTCGTCGTGACCGCCGTCCGTCCGTCGAGCTGGGCGACGCGATACCAGTTGTCGTAGGAGAGCGACGTGGTGATGACGTCGGCCCCCATCGCCTCCGCCCACTCGACGCCGGCGCACCAGTCGTCCTCCTCCGCCGGAATCTCGACGCCGGTCCGTTCCGTCTTCGCGAGGAGGAACGAGGCGCGCGGCGCCGCGCCGAGCATCGACCCGGGGCGATACGCGCCGATCAGGCTCAGGCACTGCGTGCCGTGGTTCTGCTGTCCCGGCGGATCGGGAGGCGTGCGCGAGGGATCGTCTTCGGTGTCGTCGTCCTTCTGGACGAAGTCGCGCACGCCGCGGACGTCGAGGCGCCGCAGCGCCTCGTGGCGCGTGGAGAAGCCGGAGTCGAGGATTCCGATGAGCACGCCGTCGCCGAGATAGCCGAGCGCGTGCGCCTCGGGAATCCCGATCGCCTCGAGCTGCGCGTAGGAGGGCCCGGCGTCCGCCGCGTCGGCGGCGCCGTCCCCGATCGGGGGCGTGACGGGCGGCTCGCCGGCGATCGCGCTGTCGAGATCGGCCGCGAGACGCGCGACGGGCCGAATCTCCGCCACGAACGGCAGCGCGCGAATCGCGGCGAGTTCCGCCGAGTCGGCGTCGACGCTCGCGGCGTTCAGCCAACGCGACACGAAGCGAAGCCGCGCCCCCGCGGCATCCAGCGCCGCGAGATACGCGGCGGAAGGCGGCGCGTCGTCCTCGGCCCCGACGCGCGGCGTCGTGATCCCTCGCGCCGCCCGCGCCGCCCAAGCCTTCTCCCGCCGCGCCAGGGCCCGAGGCGTCGCGAACGAGTCGGGGGCGGCAATGGCGGCGCCGCGATCCCGAAAGAACACCCAGGAGGCCGCGTCGGCGCGAGGAGCCGCCGCGAAGCAGGCGGCCACCGAAGCGACGACGAAGATGGAGATTCGGAGTTCGAGCAGGAGCGGGAGAGGGAAACGAGGGGTGCGGGCGATTGGTGTGTCGTTTGAGCCCGCAGCCCTCGTTTCCCTCTCCCGCGGCCGCACAGGCACCGAAGCCCCTAGTACGTATACCGCACGGTATAGGTCAGCACGCTCTCGCCGCGCGCGGGAACCTTGAGGTCGAACTCAACGTCCTCCGCCGACTTCTTCCGAAACTCCGCCGACTTCTGCGTGATCTCCCAGGTTCCGTAGAGCGTCTCCGCCACCGTCACCACCGCCTCCGAGCCCCCCGCGTTCCGGATCCGGATCTCGAACTGATCCTCCGTGACGTTTCGCGCCACGCGCGTGTGGGCGACGCGCGTCCGCTCGGCCGGGAGGTCGAACGCGAAACCGCAGAAGAGCTTCACCCGCTCGCCGACGGGCGTGTGCCCGATCTCGTTCTCTCCCGCGAGCGCCACGGCGCCCGATCCGTCCGGCGCGAAGACGCGGACGCGTCCCGCCGGGAGCGGGATGCCGAGACCGCTTCCCTTTTCGTTCGCGAAGACGACCTGCGCGCGGACTTTCGATCCGTCGCGGGCGCCGTCATAGCGATAGGCGCGCGTCGCGGCGATCTTCGCCGCCTGGACCACCGGCACCTGGATCGATCCCCACGCCGGCAGGTCGAGCGGATCTCCGACGGGATAGACGTGGTACGCGAAGAGGTCGAGGGGCCGGGGCGCGCCCGCTTCGGGCTTCGCCTCGAGCTCCATCGTTCCCTTGTTCTGAGCCCCGTTGGAGCGGCGAATCTCCCCGGCCACGAGCGAGACTCGCGCCTTCTCGTAGGCGGCCCCCGATCGGTTCGAGATCGTCGCCCATCCCGAAAGCGAGAGCGATTTCTCCCCCGGTTCCAACGTCGCCGTGTATTCGGTGGTCCAACCGAGCGCGCCGGTCATGTAGGAGAGGAGCGCGTCCTGTTCGCCCGCCTTCGCCGCCTTCACGCGCCAGCGGAGCGACGGCCGTGTGGCGAGGCTCATCGAGCCGCGCCGCGCCGGGAACTCGATCTCCTGGATCTGCGAGCGCTTGATCATGAGGAGGACTTCCGTCGAATCGCGGCGGCGAATGAAGAGGTCGTCTCCGTCGATTCCCTCCAGCACGCCGCGGGCGGGCTTTCCCTGCCAGCGGAAGAAGATCGAATCGCCCAGGAAGCGCCGGAAGACCTTGTCGCCGTTCCAGAGGTCGTACTGGAACGACTGCTGGCGGACGTCGAGACCCGTCCCCTGAAGCCGGACCGAGGTCGAGTCGAGCCGCTGCGGCACGCCCTCGAGGACGACCTCGTTCTCCCCCGCCGCCAGGGAAACCTTGCGCTGTTCGCGGACGTAGGCGAAGTCGTCGGGATAGACGACGATCTCGGGCGGTCCCGCGCCGCGGAGCGGCACGGGCGCGGCGGACGCGGCCGGAGGAGCGACGAGCGGGAGCGCGACGAGGATGGCGAGCGTTGGGATGGGCGCGAAGAGCGAAGCGAGCCGGGCGTCGGAACGACGGCGCATCGACGGACCTCCTGAAAACGCGATGGGCGCGGAAGCGCGTGCGGGCACGAACGATGTCCCGCGCCGACGGTACGCGCCGAGGGGGATCGGGTCAAACATTCCGTTGACACCTTTTCGGGCCGCGTCTACCGTCCATCCCGTCCGCGGCGCGTCGCTTTCCGCCGCGGAAGGTCCACCTGCAATGGTGTTGCCTCTCAGTCGCGAATCGGCTTCGGCGCTCCAGGGCAGCAACGCGGCAACCGGGAACCAGAACTGGACTCGAGACGCTGAAGCTCCACCGATTCACCCCGCTCTTTTCGATCGTCCCACCGATCGTCCATACCCACGCCGCCAGAACCGGGCCCCGGGGGAGTTCGTCCCATCCGGCGAGCCCGCGGCGCGGCCATTTCGGCGTGCCTTCGAACGCTTCGAAGACGCTTTTCGTGAGGAGGTGAGTCCAGCGATGCGCAAGCGCGGAACGGTGAAGTGGTTCAACGAAGCGAAGGGATTCGGCTTCATTTCCCAGCCGGGCGGCGAGGACGTGTTCGTTCACTACTCGGCGATCCAGGGCGAGGGATTCAAGACGCTGACCGAGGGTCAGACGGTCGAGTTCGAGATCGTCGAAGGTCCGAAGGGTAAGCAGGCCGCGAACGTGATGGCCGTCTAGCCGGCCTCCGTCCCGGCCGAAGCAGGGTCCAGCGGCGCCCCGGAGACACCGTCCTCCGGGGCGCCTTGGCGTTCGGAGCCGCGGGGGCTATACTGCGCGCTTCGTCATGGTGGAAGACCCGCAACAACCGGAAGAACCTTCGCCCGCGCCGCTACCGCCGGGACCGCCGCCGGGCGCGCCGCTCCCCGACGTGGCGGAGCCGGGCGCCGTTCGCTTTCTGAAGCGTCTCTGGGGCGTCGTCATCGGCCCCGCGCGCCGCATCACCGATCCCGCACTCTTCCACAAGATCTCCCTGGCCGCGTTCCTCGCGTGGGTCGGACTCGGCGCCGACGGGCTCTCCTCGTCCGCCTACGGTCCGGAGGCGGCGTTCCGGGCGCTCCACGAGCACACCTTCCTCGCCATTCCGCTCGCGGCGCTCGTCGCGTTCACGGTCATGGTCATCGCGGCGTCGTACATCCGCATCATCGAGCGCTTCCCCGCGGGCGGCGGCGGCTACGTCGTCGCGACGAAGCTCCTCGGCCCGGGGGCGGGGCTCGTCTCGGGAAGCGCGCTCCTCGTCGACTACGTCCTCACGATCGCCATCTCGCTCGCCGCCTGCAGCGAGTCGCTCTTCAGTCTTCTCCCGTCCGGCCTCGGCTTCGCCTACCTCCCCTTCACGTTCATGCTCCTCGCCCTTCTCACGGTGCTGAACCTGCGCGGGGTGCGGGAGTCGGTGGCGGTCGTATCGCCGATCTTCCTCCTCTTCGTGGTGAGCCACGTGGTGGCGCTGGTGGCGGGGATCTTCTTCGCGTGGCACCAGGTGCCGGCGGAGTTGCAGCACTTGCGCGAACAGTCGGCCACCTCGGTGCAGCAGATCGGCTGGTTCGGGCTCCTCATGATCCTCTTCCGGGCGTTCACGCTCGGCGGCGGGACGTTCACGGGAATCGAGGCGGTCTCGAACGGCGTGCCGATGCTCCGGGAGCCGAAGACCGAGACGGCCAAGGTGACGATGCGCTACATGGCCTTCTCGCTCGCCATCATCGCGTCGGGGATCCTGGTGAACTACCTCCTCTACGAGGTGAGCCACGT
>DASTKG010000004.1:0-28208 GCA_035716005.1 Candidatus Eiseniibacteriota bacterium | reverse complement strand
TGGATGTACTGCGCGTTGTCCCGGCTCCAGCGCAATCCGGGCTCGAACGAGATGCGGAGCGCCGGCGTCGGGCGGATCGAGAGGTAGGGGCTCACCGAGTGGACGAGCCCGCCCGCATCGTCCCAGGAGGTCGCGGCCTGCGCGCCGTAGGTCGTCGAGTGTCGCGAGTCGGATTCGACGCGCGCGCTGATGTTTCCGGAGGCGGGATACGCCGCCAGCGGCCCGCCGCGCGTCAGCCGGTCGTCCTTCGAGCCTGGGTTCCAGGTGCCGCGGAGCCATCCGATCCAGTAGTTCTTCAACTGGCCTTCCAGGTGTAGCGCGTGCCCGACGTAGGTGACGTCGCCGCCGTAATTCCACGACTCGTTCGAGAACGTGAAGATCGTGTAGTAGCGGAAGAGCTTCCCCGGCTTGTTCTCGTTGTACATCACGAGCGAGGAGGCGCCCCGCGAATCGGCGGCGTTCTGGAACCCGAGATCGTTGATCTCGAAGCCGGGGCTCCAATCCTGGTAGGTGAGCGAGCCGCGCCAGTGCTTCCCGGCGTTCTTGTTGAGCGAGACGTACGCGGCCGCCCCGCTCAGCGACGTGCGCGTGGGGTCGTAGGTCAGGTGGGTCGCGTCGGGGCGCTGGAAGTAGCGGGCGCTCGATTGCTGCGCCTGGGCGATCGACGTCGCGCTTCCCGAGATCCCGCTCACGAGCAGGTTCGCGTCCAGCGACCACGACCGGTTCTTCCAGTACTGATTGAAGTCGACCCCGCCGACGTACGCGCTTCGCCGGAGCATGGCGTCGAGCACCGCGTGCCCGTCCTCGCGATTCGTCGCCGTGAAGAGCCCGCCGACGATGGTGTTTCCGTGACTGAAGTCGCGGCGGACGCGGCTCACGAAGTAGTTCGTCTGCGGCTCGACGGGCACGTCCACCGTGGCGCCCGTCGTGTCGGCCAGCACGGCCTCCTCGGTCGGCGTCAGGGCGTCGAGCACGCCGATCGTCCAGCCGTCCGCGGTCTTCCCCGTCAATTTTCCGGCGGCGGTGATCGTGGTGCGCGTCGGCGCGTCGAGGTACGCGACGTCGGGCCCGGCCGGTTCGTAATGGGGCGACGTCCCGATCCGTCTCGCGTGGAAGGGAATCGTGCTGTTGAAGTTGTTCATCGAGCCGGAGTAGCCGAAGCGGAAGATGTCGGCCCCCTCGACGAAGAAGGGGCGCTTCTCGGGATAGAACGTCTCGAACGCGCTGAGGTTCACGACGGCGGGATCGACCTCCACCTCGCCGAAGTCGGGATTCACGGTGGCGTTCAGCGTGAGATTGCTCGTGACGCCGTACTTGAGATCGAGGCCCGCGGCGGGGAACTGATCGGAGCCGTCGCGGAAGGGGTCGCCGCCCGGCACGCGGCGATACTCGGCGCGCACCCGGCCGTAGGGAACGAGCTCGAGGTGCCGCGGGGCGTGGAGTCGCGTCATCCCCGTCAGCTCCCCGTAGCGCGCCACGGAGTACTGCTCGCTCTTCGGGACGAACGAGAACTCGGTCAGCTCCTGCTTCCGGTAGATGAAGCGGCGGAACTGCACGCCCCAGACGCCGTCGCGCTCGCTGTAGTGGAGCTGCGAGAAGGGGATCTCGATCTCGGTCGTCCAACCGAGGGAGTCGATGGTCGATTCGGCGCGCCAGACGGGGTCCCACGACGTGTCCTGGTTCCCGCTCTCGTCCACCGACGCGTCGTTCACGCACCCCTTCGGATTCACGCGGAACATCACGGCGTTCACGCGATCGTGATTCGAGTCGAGGAAGACGACGAAGTAGTCGGAGTCGAGATCGTCGTCGCGGCGGACGAGCCGAGCGCGGATCCGCCTCGGATCGCGATCGTAGAGGCGGGCGCCGACGTAGAGGGCCTCGTCGCCGACCAGGACCCGGACCTCCGTGCTCTCGGAGGCGGCCTGGCCCTCGTGGGGATCTCGCTGCGTGAACTGGGTCACCGGCGCGGCCAGCCTCCAGGCGGCCTCGTCGAGACGCCCGTCGACCTTGACGGCACCGTCGATGGGCGCGGCGGCGATGCGGGGCGTCGGGCGCGAGCCGCCGGCGAAGGGCGCCAGGGCGTTGGGAGCGCCCGCGTCCTCGGCGGCCCGGGCCGGGGCGGCGAGGAGGGTCAGGAGCGCGACCAGAATCGAGGCTGGGATTCCAGGCGCAGGGAGCGACGGGCGTCTCGGGGGAGCGGCACGCATACTCATGGGGCCTCCGGTCCGTGGATGCGACGCTCCCACTACGCCGGACGCCGTACGCGGGTTTCCCGGAACGTGGCCCGCCGCGCGGAGACCCGGCCGCCCTCTCCCGCGACGCGATTCCCGGTACCGCCGGCGCGTGCGTTCCGGTACCTTGCCGCGGTGGGGCCTCGCCTCCTCGCCTTCATCGCCGTCGTCTTCTGGGGCGTCTCGTTCGTCGCGACGCGCGTGGCGCTCCGGCACGTCTCGCCGATCACGCTCGTCGTCACCCGGTTCGCGCTCGGCCTCCTCCTCCTGAACGCCATTCTCCTCCTGCGAGGCGGCCCGCTGGTTCCGCCGCGCGGCCGGTGGCGCATGCTCGCGCTCCTCGGCTTCGTCGGAATCTTCGTCCACATGCTCCTGCAGGCCTACGCGCTCACCACCACCACGGCCGTTCGAACCGGCTGGCTCATCGGCATCATCCCGATCTGGTCGTCGCTTCTCGCGGCCATCTTCCTGCACGAGCGCTTCGGACCCTGGAAGGTGTCGGGGCTGATCCTCGGGTTCCTCGGCGCCGTGGTGGTCGTCACGCGGGGGCGGCTGAACGCGGACTTCCTGGCTCTACCGACGACGCGCGGCGATCTTCTCGTCCTGACGAGCACCGTCACCTGGGCCGTCTACACCGTCATCGGACAGGAGACGATCCGCGCGCTGGGGAGCCTCCGGGCCACGGCGGGCGCGATGCTCTTCGGCTGGCTGATGCTCGTACCCTTCTTCCTCGCCCGCCGCGGGTGGACCGAATTCGCGGCCATCCCGCCGACAGGCTGGGGGGCCATCTTGTTCCTGGGCCTCGGCTGCTCCGGCCTGGCCTACTGGTTCTGGTACAGCGCCCTGGGACGGGTGGAGACGTCGCGCGTGGCGGCCTTTCTCTACTTGGAGCCGCTGGTTACGGTCGCCGCGGCGGTGCCGCTCCTGGGCGAGACGGTCGCGGCCAGCACGATCGTCGGCGGGGCCATGGTCCTGATGGGGGTGGCGCTGGTGCAGCGGGGCGGGAGCCGCGCTTGATGGACGCCGAGGCCTAGTATACGATGGTAGTATACTTTGTTGACCCGGAGCCGGCGGGACGCCGGCGCGTCGTATTCAGTCACCCAAGGGGTCCCTAGTGGCTCGCACCGTCAAGAAGTCGTCGAAATCGACCGCGCGGAAACCGGCGGTTCGTTCGTCCAAGAAACGAAGCGCCGGGAAGGGCGTCAAGCGCGCCGCCGCCCGCAAGCCCGTGAGCAAGATCGTCTCGCGCGTCACGAAGCGGCCCGCCCCGAATCGCATCCGCATCGTCGTCGCCGACAAGCTCCCGCTCGACCGCCGCTCGCTGGTCTCGCTCCTCGCGACGCAGGCCGATTTCGACGTCGTCGGGGAAGCCGAGACGACCGAGCAGGCCGCGGAATCGTGCGCGGCGCTCAAGCCCTCCATCCTCCTCCTGGCTCTCCGCATCGGGACCGGGGTGGGCCGCACGCCGATCCTCGACATCCGGGCCATCGCGCCGCACGTGCCGATCCTGGCCATGGCGGAGCGCGGCGAGGGGGAGTGCATCGTGCTCAATCCTCCGAAGCCGGGCCGCGACATCGCGATGGGCGCGCAACCCGCGCACGCCCCCATGTGCTCGCAGGGCACCGACTGCCTCCAGATCGCGGTGGCGGAGGGAGCGTCGGGCACCATTCGCCGGAGCGCCGATCCCGAAGTCTTCTTCCACGCGATCCGCACGGTCTCCTCGGGGAACGCGTGGTACGAAGCGGGGACCGCGACGGCGATCATGCGGCACGCGCTCGCGCCCCACACCGAGACGACGTCGCACGCGCTCTCGTCGCGCGAGCTCGACGTCGCCGAGCTGATCTCGGTGGGACGCTCCAACAAGGAGATCGCGCAGGCGCTCGGGATCAGCGAGCCGACGGTGAAGAAGCACGTCGGGCACATCCTCGACAAGCTGGGGCTCCAGGACCGTTTGCAGGTCGGCCTCTTCGTCGCGAGGAATCCCCTCGTGCTCCAGCCGAACGGCGCTCGCCGCCGCTAGAATCCGCCTCGTCACGACTCGAGCCGCCCGGCCCGCACGGCCAGGCGGCTCTTCTTTTCGGGGGCGCGGCGATCTCGGGCCCCGGCCGTCCCCGCCTACCGCCTTTCGTCGCACGGAATTGCGGGTCCCACCAGATAACTCCCGGTACAACCAAAGCATACCTTTCCCGGGCGGCGCCACTTCCGGCAGAATGCGCCTCGAAGCCATCGCCGGGCCGCGCTTCTCGCGGATGCGCGGCCCGTGAACGCCTTCACCCTCTGGGAGCATCGCATGGAGCCGGCACCCAAGCAGGGAATGTCGCGCCGCTCGTTTCTCGACACGTTGCTCGGCATCGGCGCCGTCGGATGGCTCGGCACCGTGCTCTACCCCGTCGTCGAATACCTCAAGACGCCGGCCCTCTCGGAGGCCGAGGTCACGAGCGTCGTGGCCGCCAACATCAAGAACCTGAAGCCCAACACGGGCGTCGTCTTCAAGTTCGGCCACGACCCCGCCATCCTCATCCTCGGATCGGACGGGAAACTCCGCGCCTTCTCCGGCGTCTGCACGCACCTCGAGTGCACCGTCCAGTACCGCCCCGACCTTCAGAAGATCTGGTGCGCCTGCCACAACGGGATGTACGACCTGAACGGACGGAACATCGCCGGGCCGCCGCCCCGTCCGCTCGTGGAATACAAGGTCTCGCAAAAGGGCGACGACGTGATCGTCTCGAAGGTCTGAGGTCCAACCAGGGGCACACGACGATGCCGAACGTTCTCCAAAAGGCGCAAGAGTGGATCCGCGAGCGGCTGAACATCGATCCCGTGATCGAGTTCGCGTCGCACAAGACGGTTCCTGCTTGGAAGGGATCGTTCTGGTACTACTTCGGGGGCGTCAGTCTCTTCTTCTTCATCGTGCAGGTCGCGACCGGGATTCTCCTCCTCATGTACTACCAGCCGGGGGAGAAGACGGCGTTCGAGAGCGTCCGCTTCATCGTCACCAAGGTGAAGTTCGGCTGGCTCGTGCGCTCCATCCATTCCTGGGCGGCGAACCTCTTCATCCTCTCGATCTTCATCCACATGTTCTCGGTCTTCTTCACGAAGGCCTTCCGCCGTCCGCGCGAGCTGACCTGGTACTCGGGCTTCATCCTCCTCGCCCTCGCCCTCGGCTTCGGATTCAGCGGCTACCTCCTGCCGTGGAACACGCTCGCCTACTTCGCGACGAAGGTGGGCACCACGATCGTCGCGGTGGTCCCCGTCATCGGCGGCCCGATCATGCAGTTCCTGCGCGAGGGGAAGGACGTGACGACGGCGACCCTGACGCGCTTCTACGGGCTCCACGTCGCCATCTTCCCGGCCATCTTCACGGCCGTCCTGGCGCTCCACATGCTCCTGATCCAGACCCAGGGAATGCACGAGCCGGAGTCGTGGAAGACGATTCCCGCCTCCCAGCGGAAGAGCATGCCCTTCTTCCCGAACTTCATCCTCCGCGACGTGCTCCTCTGGCTCATCGTGCTGAACGTGCTCGCCATTCTCGCGGTCCTCTTCCCGTGGGAGCTGGGAACGAAGGTCGATCCCTTCGCGCCGGCGCCGGGGGGGATCAAGCCGGAGTGGTACTTCCTCTTCATGTATCAGGCGCTGAAGTATTTCCCCGCGAAGATGGGACCGGTGGACGGCGAAGTCGTCGGCATCATCTTCTTCGGCATCGCGGGGCTCCTTTGGTTCCTGGTTCCGCTCTGGGACGCGAAGACGCCCCAGGGAGCCCGGAATCGCGTGATCAACTATGTCGGCATCGGGGTGGTGATCTTCATGATCGTCCTGACGGCGGTGGGGGTCCGATGACGACCGTACGGCGGTGGATTCCGATCGCGGCCGCGCTGGCGGCCCTCGTGGCCGCTCCGTTCGTCGCGCGGGCTCAGAGCGATTCCGCGGCGGCGAAGCCCGAGGCGCCCGCGCCCGCGGCGGCCGCCCCGGCGCCGTCCACGTCGCAGACCGCGGCGCAGCCCGGCACGCGCGACGAGTGCATGACCTGTCACCTGGACCAGGACAGCCCCGAGGCGATCGCCTACAAGCACGACATCCACCGCGAGCGCGGCGTCACGTGCGCCGATTGCCACGGCGGCGATCCGCACAGCGACGACCAGGACGCCGCCATGAACAAGGCGAAGGGGTTCATCGGCGTTCCGAAGAAGCAGAAGATCCCGCTCCTCTGCGGCTCGTGCCACGGCGCGCAGGAGTCGGGATTCACCTCGCGCTACAAACTGAAGAACGTCCTGGCCGACTACCACGGCAGCGCCCACGAGCGCTCCCTCGAGGCGAATCCGAACGGCGCCCAGTGCATTTCGTGCCACGGCGTCCACGGCATCGTCTCCGTGACCGACCCGAAATCGCCGGTCCACCCGAGCCGCGTGGTCGACACCTGCGCGAAGTGCCACGGCGACGCGCGCTACATGCGCGACTTCAACCCGTCGCTGCCGGTCGACCAGAAGGAGAAGTACCTCACGAGCATCCACGGGCAGCGCCACGCCAAGGGCGACTGGAAGGTCGCCACCTGCGTCAGCTGCCACTCCAACCACAACGTCCAGCAGGTGAAGGACCCCCGTTCGCCCGTCTATCCGACCCAGATTCCGGCCACCTGCGCCCGCTGCCACGCGAACGAAAAGTACATGGCGGGGTATGACATACCAACGACCCAGTACCGGGATTACAAGGAGAGCGTCCACGGGGTGGCGCTCCTCAAGAAGTCGGATCTGAACGCCCCGGCCTGTAACTCGTGTCACGGCAACCATGGAGCGGCTCCCCCAGGGGTCGCGTCGGTGATCGCGGTATGCGGCCAATGCCACCAGTCGAACGAGGAGCTCTACCAGAAGTCGCCTCACCAGGCGGTCTTCGCGGGGAAAAAGCTTCCGGGATGCGTGGTCTGCCACAGCAACCACGGCGTGAAGCCGACCTCGGACGCCATGGTCGCCTTCGTCAAGCCGTCCCCCTGCGCCGACTGTCACCGCAACGACCCGAGCGACAAGGCGGCGCCGGCCATGCTCCGGATCCGCGGCCTGCTCGACAGCCTGACGGCGGGGCAGAAGGAAGCGGAGGCGATTCTCGAGCGGGCGGAAAACCTCGGGATGGACGTCTCGGACGCGCAGTACTCCCTCAAGGACGTGAATCAGGCCCGCGTGAAGGCGAGAGTCGCCATCCACAGTTTCGAGGAGAAGGAGTTCGAGGAGGCGGCGCGACCTGGCATCGTCGTCGCGGCTACCGCCCATGCGGCGGGCGAGGAGGCCATCAAGGAGCATCGATTCCGCCGCCAGGGTCTTGTAGTATCGACCCTAATCGTGACCTTGGCAGCATTGTTGCTGTGGTTGAAGATTCGTCAGATCGAAAGGAGGCAGCGAGGTGAAATCGTCTAGGGTAGCACTCATGGTTGGCGCGGCCCTCGTCGCGTGGAGCGGATTCGCCCATGCTCAGGCGGCGCCCGCCGCGCCGATGTACGTCGGTGTGAAGCGCTGCAAGACTTGCCACAATCTCGAGAAGGCCGGCGGGCAGTTCGCGAAGTGGACGGACTCGAAGCATTCCAAGGCGTACGCGACGCTCGCGACCCCCAAGGCGCTCGAAATCGCCAAGGAGAAGGGGATCGCCGATCCGCAGAAGTCCGACGAGTGTCTCTCGTGCCACGTGACCGGGCACGGGGAGGCCGCGGACAAGTTCAAGGAGTCGTTCGTGGCGGCCGACGGCGTCGGTTGCGAGTCGTGCCATGGCGCCGGAAGCAACTACCTCAAGAAGTCGGTGATGCAGGGAATCCGCGACAAGAAGATGAAGGCCGAGGACTACGGCCTCGTGATGCCGACCGAGAAGACCTGCGCCAAGTGCCATAACGAGAAGGGCACGGGCGGCAAGTTCGTCGACTGGAAGGCCGACAGCACGAAGATCGCACACGGAATTCCGGCCGGCTTCGTGCGCGGCGCGGAAGCGGCCGCTCCGGCGGGCGAGTAACGATCCAGCCCCCTCGGCGGGGCTTCAGCGGCAAAGAACGAGGCGGCCGGCTCCACGAGTCGGCCGCCTCTTCGTTGCGGCGTCAAGCGCCCGCGGATCGCGCCGCGCGGCGCGGATCGATCAAGGCTCCGGTTCCAGGCAGCGCTCGAAGATCCGGTACTTCTTCGCTCCGGTCATGCCCACCCTCAGATCCGCGGTGACGCGTTCGGCCCCGCCGTGGCTCGCGGCGATCCGCCTCGAGCGGGCGGCGACGCTGTTCTCCAGCGTCCCGCAAATCCCCGACTGATCCTCCGAGATGATCGCCATGTAGGGCGCGCCGACCGGCGTCGGCGGCGTCGTGGTCACGTCGATGGGGGTCACCGTCAGTTGCCCCGACGCGTGCGCCTCGTAGATGTAGCTTCCCGCGGGATCGATCGTGGTCGTTCTCATGAACTGGACCGGCCCTTCGACGTAGACGTAGTCGTACGGCCCGTCGGCGCAGATCGGCTTCGGAATCGCCTGACCGTAGGTGATCGTGAAGCTCTGCGACTGAGGCACGCCCATGTCGGGAATGTCGCCCAGGAAGACGACCGCGGCCTTTCCGTCGTTCGGCACGGGGACGTCGGACGTCTGATCGTCCGGCGGTCCGCCGATCGCCGCACGAAGGTCGGGCGGGAGGCCGTTGTAGATGACGGGCGGAATCGACCGATACGAAGGCGTCTGCGTGATCGGCGAGCTCAGCTCCGGCGCCCCGACCACCAGCCCGGCGCGAAGGAGATCGGCCACGACGATCTGCCGAGCCAACTGCCAGGAGAGGACCCAGTGGTCCGCGGTGCCGGGGATCAGCACCTCGAAGTGGGCGGCTCCCATGGTCCAGGCGTCGTCGCCGGCGCCCGAGGTTCGGAAGAGCCGCAGGTGAACGCGAACGGGCCCGTAATCGCCGAGCGCGAGCTGGATCACGCTGCCGGTCCAGCCCTCCCCTTCGGCGTACGCGGTCTGCACGTCGCCGAAGGCGTCGCCCCAGCGCTGATTGAACGGCGGGACGTCGGGGAATCCGAACGCGTGCCGATCGCCGTCGAGCTTCATGAGCGCGGCGCGCACGGTTCTCGGGCAGGCCGTTCCCACGAAGAGGAGATTGATCGGGTCGACCGGCGTGCCGTCGAATCCGGCGCCGGTGTAGGGGTAGAGGTCGAGATGAGCGTGGCCGCCTTGACTCGCCACCTGGACGATGCCCGAGGGAGGCGTGTCGCCTCGCTGGTCGACGATGGGACCGGCGTTCGGCGCTCGGCTCGAGAGCGAGGCCGTGCCGCCCGCGGGGTCGGTGGGGTTGCTGGCGTCCTTCGAACAGCCGAGGGCGAGGAGTCCCGTGAACAGGATGAGCGCGCCCAGGAATCGCACAGGCGCCGCCCGGGAAAATCGGGAGCGAAGCATGGGAAGCCTCCTTCCACTGGTGGTGAAGTCACCGGCGGCGGGCGGCGCCCGGAGGGCGGGGGTGTCGTCCGCGAGGGGATCGCGAACCTGAATCGAAACGACGGTTCCAGCCTACGCCCGGCACGGCATGGGCGCGGAAGGTGTACCTTGGGACCATGGTTCCGGGTTATTCTCTCCGCGTCACGCGGCGGGACTGGTACCGCGCGGGGCCACTCCCGACCATGAACGAGCCCGAGAAAAACCGACCGACCACCGCGCGCCTCACGCCGAAAGCCGAGACGCCTCCCATGCGGCCCCCCAGGCCGCCGATCGGCGTTCCGCTGCTGGAGGACGGCCGCTACGCGCTCCCCGAGGGGAATCCGTGCGTCGGCTGCGACCACTGCTGCCGCTACGTGGCGATCGAGATCCCGAGGCCCCGAACGAAGCTCGACTTCGACAACATCCGCTGGTACATCCTCCACAAGAACGTGTCGGTCGTCGTCGGGTGGGAGGGGGAGTGGATGGTCCAGTTCGACACCCCCTGCGAGTGGCTGGTCGAGGGGCGCTGCACGCACTATCAGTTCAGGCCCGAAATCTGCCGCGACTACGATCCCGCCGAATGCGAGCGCTACTGCACGACGCCGGCCGAGAAGATCCTCCTCCGCACCGAGCAGGATCTGGAGCGCTACCTGGCCGAGCGGGCGGAGCGGAACGCCGCCCGGAAGAAGCGCGCGACGAAGAAGGCCGGCGCCCCCCGACGCAAGTCGTGATGCTTCGCCGGGTCCTCCTCTCGATCCTCCTCCTCCTGGCGCTCGCGCCGCGCTGGGCGAGCGCGGCGGCTGCGCCCACGATCGAGTGGCGCGCCTGGTCGCGGGCGGCCTTCGATGAAGCGCGCGACAAGCGCCGCCTCGTCCTCCTCGACATCACCGCGAGCTGGTGCCACTGGTGCCGCGTCATGGCGGAGGAGTCGTACGCCGACAGCGCGGTCGTCGCCGAGATCAAGGCCAACTTCGTTCCCATTCGCGTCGACTACGACGAGCGCCCCGACATCGGCGACCGCTACCTCACGAACGGGTGGCCGACCACGGGCGTCCTGAGCGCGAACGGGCATCTCCTCCTCGCGAAGACCTATCTGCCGGCGCCGGCGCTTCGCGAGTTCCTGAGCGAGGCGGTCCACTTCTACCGCGTGAACCGCCAGCAGGTGGATCGCAAGGTGGCCGAGGCGGAGAAGGCGGTGGCGCGGACCTGGCAGCCCGACTCGCTCCTTCCGCCGAGCCTCTCGGAGGAGGAGTACATCGAGCAGAATCTGCGCGCGCTTCGGGATCTCGAGGACAAGGAGCATGGCGGCTTCGGCTCGGCGCCGAAGACGCCCCGGTGGGACGCCATTTCGTTCCTGCTCCGCGCGGCCGACGCGCGCCGCGACGACGCGCTCCGCGCGCTCGCCGTCCGGGCGACGGTGGCGGCCCTCGCGCTCCAGGACTCCCTCGACGGCGGCATCTTCCGCTTCGCGCTCGAGCCCGGCTGGACGAAGCTCCGCTACGAGCGGCTCCTCGATCAGCAGGCCTCGGCGCTCTCGATTCTCACGCGCGTCTACCGGGCGACGGCGGAGACGCGCTTTCGCGACGCCGCGGCGCGCGTGGCGGCCTTCGTCGATTCGATGCTCGTCGCGGGCGGAACCTGGCATGCCTCCGTCGGGCCGGACGTCCATCTCCGCGACGGACGCTGGATGGAGGGGGATCTCTATTACCGCCTCAGCCTCCGGGCTCGCCGCGGCCAGGGCGCGCCGCCTCGCTCGCCGCTCGTCACGCTCGATGCCGGCGCCAGGGCGGCCTCGGCGTCGATGGCGTGGGGAGGACGGACCGGCGCGGCGGCGGATCCGCGGGGAGAGCTCGATCGGCTCGCGCGGCTCCTCTCGCGCGGCGACGGCTCGTACTTTCACGCGATCTCCGGCAAGGAGCGCACGGCCCCCGGCCTTCTCGCCGATCAGGTCGCCGTCGGCCACGCGTTCCTGGACGCCTACCGCGTCTCGGCCGACCCGAGCTGGCTCGCGCGCGCCGATTCGGCGGCGACGTGGATGCGCCTCCATCTCGAGGATTCCACGGGAGAAGGGTTCCGTTACGCGCCGCGCGACACGGCGGCCATCGGACGGTTGAGAGCGGGCGACAAACCGGAAATCGCGAACGCCGAGGCCGGCGCGTTCTTCCTCCGCCTCTACTGGCTCACCGATCGACAGGACTTCAAGGACGCAGCGGAGCGGACCGCGCACTATCTCCAGTCGGGCGAGAAGATCGTGCTCGACCCGGCGCGCGCGGAGCTGGTGCTCCGCCTGCGGCAGGAGCCGGTGCGCCTCCTGGTCGTGGGCCCGCGAACGGGGACGGGGCGCTCGGTGACGCTGGCCGACGAATTGAGGAGGGCGGCCCGGAATGCGCCGCCGCCCGAGGTGGTGGTGCGCTACCTCGACGAGCTTCCGGCCGCGGGCGGGGCGCCGGCGTGGCCCGACGGGCTCCCGGCGAACGCGCAGACCCCCGCGATCTACCGCTGGACGAAGACGGGGTGGCGCGGCCCCGTGATCGACCCCGCGAAGCTCGGCGAGATCCTCGACAAGCCGGTCGCGGAGCCGTAGAGCCCGCGGCTACGGCCGCGGCTCGATCTCCCGCACCAATTCCATCGGATTCGGAATGCGCAGCGGCCCCGTCGCCAGGAACGCCTGCGCGTAGCGCGTCCCGATCGCCCAGCCGTGCGTGCGCGCCTGCGTCTCCACCAGCTCGTGCACGGACTGGTGCGTCGACTTCGGCTTCGGTTTCTCGGGGTTGCTGAACTGCGTCCGATGGACGCTGAGCGCCTTCATCCACGTCTCGAAGTGGGGGGTCACGTCGACGATGAACGTGGGCCGCGTTCCGGGCGGGACGTAGTAGTAGTAGATGGCGCGCGCCTGGTAGGCGTCCCCGGCCACCGGCGCCTTCCGGAGATGCGACAGGTTGAACGCCTGCGCCGCCAGGATCCCCGTCTTCCAGTGATCGTTGTGCCCGAGCCCGCGGCCGATCGGGAGCCGGTAGAAGGGCGCCAGGATGATCTCGGGGCGATACTTCCGGATCACCGCGGCCACCTTGCAGCGGTTCTCGAACGTGTCCTCGATCCGGTTGTCGCCCAGGTCGAGATTGATTCGCACGTCGAGGCCGAGGATCTTGGCCGCCTCGTCGCACTCCGCGACGCGCTCCTCGGGCGTGCCCCATCCCATGTCGCCGGTCGTCATGTCGCAGATGCCGGTCGTGTAGCCGAGGCTCTTCATCTTGAGCAAGAGTCCGCCCGCGCCGATCTCGGCGTCGTCGGGGTGCGGTCCGAAGACGAGCATGTCGAGCTTCATTCGGAATCGGGCTCCTTGGTCTTGAAGAGATCGTTCAGCTTCTGACGGGCCGAATCGGCCCGCCCCTTCGTCGCGCCGGGGCGCCCGGCGGGGTCGAGCTTGAAGTAGTCGCAGAAATTCCGGCGCTCCCGGTCGGTCACCCACTCGGCCTGCGGCTCGCGGCACTTGTTGTGGGCGTGGGGATCGTAGTGGCGGCACTGGACGCAGGCGTGGAGGTCGCGGCGGCAGCTCGGGCACTCGCTGTCCCGCACGATCCGCATGCCGGCGTCGAGGGCTCCGCCGCAGAAGTAACAGGCGCTCATGATTCGATCCTCCCGGGTCGCGTCGAGGTCGGGCGAGGATAGCCATCCGCCGGGCGGGGCGGCCAATGCTTTTTGGGTTCCTTTTGGATGCGCCCGCGCCCCCGCGGCACTTGACAACTTCGCGTCGGGGAGCCGATCATCACGCGCAGTCGTCGTTCCCACGTCCCTCGAGACCAAGGGAGGCCCTTCATGGGCAAGGCCGCCAAGGCCTGGGGATGGACGGCGGTCCTCGCGCTCACGCTCGTCGTGAGCGCCTGCCAGCAGGCGAAGCCTGCCGCGCCGAAGGGTGTCGCGTGGAATCTCACGCTCGACGCGGCTCTCGCCGACGCGCAGAAGACGGGCCGACCGATCCTTCTCGACTTCTACACGGACTGGTGACAATGGTGTAAGGCTCTGGAAGAGTCTACCTACGTCGATTCCCAGTTCATCCAATACTCGCGGAAGTTCACCATGGCGAAGGTCAACGCCGAGGTGGACACGGCGACGTCCGCGAAGTACCGCGTCAGGGCCTATCCGACCATCCTCGTTCTGAAATCGGACGGGACGGAGATCGACCGGCTCCTCGGCTACAGCCGCGCGCCCGACTTCATGCAACAGGTCGAGGACTACCTCGCCGGCCGGAACACGCTGGCCGCCCTGGAGTCGGAAATCGCGACGAAGGGAAACGACCCCGAGTTCGCCGCGAAGCTCGCGGACAAGTATTACGGCCACGGCTATTTCGACAAGGCGCGGACGCAATACCTCCGCGTGGCGGAGCTCGATCCGAAGAACGCGACCGGGCAGGTGGACGACGCGCTCTACACCGTGGCGCGGATGTACCGGAAGGAGAAGGACTACGAAAGCGCGCGGAAGTACGCGCAGATGATCATCGACCGCTATCCGACCGCCGATCTCTTCCGACCGGCGCATCTCGAGATCGCCGGGGCCTGGCGCCGGCAGGGTGAATGGACGACCGCACGCAAACTCTACCTCGACTACGCGAAACGCTTCCCGGACGACGAGGACACGCCCTACGCGCGCGAGCAGGCCGACACGCTCGCCGTGAAGATCGCGGCCAAGAACGGGAAGGGCGCGTAGCCGCTCCGACTCTCCCCCCGGACCCGCCGAGACTCCCGTGAAACTGGGCATCCTGGGGCCGCCCCAGAGCGGCAAGACGACGCTGTTCGCGGCGTTGACCCGCGGACAGGCCGACTCGGCCTCCTCGCGCGGGGAGAAGGTCCATCTCGGTTCGGTGAAGGTGCCCGACCCGCGCCTCGACGCGCTCCGAGATATGTATCAGCCGAAGAAATTCACGCCCGCGAAGGTCGACTACGTCGACGCGCCGCCGGTGGAGACGGCGCCGGGGCGAGCCGAACGAGGCGCGCTCGCCGCCCTGGCCGCGCTTCGCGACGTCGACGCGTTCGTCCTCGTCGTCCGCGCCTTCTCCGATCCGGCCGTGCCTCACTTCCGCGAGACGATCGACCCGGCCCGCGACGCGTCGTGGCTGGTGAGCGAGCTCCTCCTGGAGGATCTCGCGGTCGTGGAGCGGCGGATCGAGCGGATCGAGAAGTCCCTCAAGGTGGGGAAGAAACCCGAGGATCCGGCCGAGTACGACGCGCTGAAGCTCGTGAAGGAGGCGCTCGAGAACGAGCGCCCCGCGAGTTCGGTCCCGCTCAACAAACAGCAGGAGCGCTCCCTCCGCGGCTTCCGGCTCCTCTCCGCGTGCCCCTGGATCCTCGTCGTGAACGCGGACGACGAGGCGATGAAGCCGGGGGAAGCGGCCCTGGTGGCGCCGGTCCTGGCGAAGCTGGCCGAGCCGCGGCCCCCGGTGATCGCGCTCTCCGCGAAGACGGAAGCCGAGCTGGCGGCCCTCTCCGACGACGACGCCAGGGAGTTCATGCAGGTCCTGGGGATCCAGGAGCCCGGCCTGACCCGAATGATCCGCCTCTCCTACGCCGCCCTGGGACTCCTCTCCTTCTTCACCGTCGGCCCCGATGAAGTTCGGGCCTGGACCGTCCGGGACGGCGCCCTCGCCCCCGAAGCCGCCGGGACCATCCACAGCGATCTCGAGCGCGGCTTCATTCGCGCGGAAGTGATTGCCTACGATGATCTTATGAAGTCCGGCGCCATGAATAAGGCGAAGGACCAAGGGCTCTTGCGGACCGAGGGGAAGGACTATAGAGTCCGAGACGGCGACATTCTGAACGTCCGCTTCAGCGTCTAGCGAAACAAGCTCGGGCTCCGGGACGTAAAGACTGGTGACCGAACCAGTTCCGGACCTCGAGGAGGGCTACCATGAAAACCTTCGCCAGACGCGCCCTGAGCTTCGCCGGGGCCCCGATGATCGCGCTCGTGCTGGTCGCGGCGTGCGCGGGGAGCGCCGACGCGGCGTCTCAGGCCAAGAAGGTCGCCGAGAAGACGTTCCCGTTCGAGGCGAACGGGGAGGTCGTCATCGAAAGCCGCAACGGACGGATCGCGATCGAGACGTGGGATCGCACCGACGTCCGCGTTCAGATCACCCGCGTGGTTCGCGCGGCGGACGACAAGCACGCCGAGGAGCTGCTGAAGGGGCTGCAGGCCGACGTCACGGTGGCGCCGGGGAAGATCCACATCGTGAGCCGGTACCCGAAGCGGCGCGAAAACGTCGGGCTCTGGGACTTCCTGGGCGGAAAGATCGCCGCGATGGACATCCATTACTACCTGCAGGTCCCGAAGTCGACGGCGCTCCGGCTCGAGACGTCGAACGGCGAGATCCAGATCAGCGGCGCGACCCGAAGCGTCGAGGCGTCCACGACGAACGGGGACGTGAAGATCATGGGCGGCAGCGGATCGATCGACGCCGAAACGACGAACGGCGAGCTGGAGATCCAGGGCGTGTCGGGCGACGTTTCGGGCCGGACGACGAACGGCAGCGTTCGCGCGGAGATCCGCTCCCTGGGTGAAAAGGGAAGCGTCGAGCTCGAGACGACGAACGGAAACGTGACGGTCTCGCTCCCGGCCGCGATCCAGGCGACGGTCTCGGCCGCGACGACGAACGGAAAGGTCACGAGCTCGTTCCCGCTCACGATGAGCGGCGCGATGAGCAGCAAGTCGATTCAGGGAACGATCGGGGGCGGCGATGCCAAGGGCGCCGCGCTCTCGTTCGCGACCACGAACGGAAACATCGAGATCTTGAAGATCGGGGAGCGCGGCGAGCCCTAGCGGGATCCGCCGCGGCGAGCCTCGATCCTTCCACGCACGGGCCCCAGGGCCCGAAGGAGAGACGCTTGAGCAGCGGCATCCCGCACGCGACCATCGCCGCCACGGGTCCCCTGACCCGGGGCGATTTCCTCATGCTCCTCTACTGGAACGCCGACACGCGCGCCGTTCCGAACGTCCGTGGAATCGCGGGCCTCTCGCGCCTCACGCGCCTGGCGCTCATCCTCGGCGAGGAGACCGGGCTGAGCCGGGAGATCGCGCCCTTCTTCGCCTTCCACGCGACGCCGCAGGGCGGGATCGCGAGCGCGGACGTCTGGACCGAGCTCCTCTCGCTTCGCGCCTATCAGGTGCTGCAGCCGCTTCCGGAGGACGTGCCCGCTCCGCCCGAGGAGAAGAGCGAACGGGCCTTCCTTCTCGAGAAGCACATCCCGGCCCACGAGCGCGCCCACTATCCGATGCCGACCGTATTCGAGCGGGACGTCCTCACGAACAAGGGGACTTTCTTCTCGGCGAAACGGGAAGATCAGATGATCGAGAAGCGCATTCAGGCCTTCCACACGATCGTCGAATTGAACGAGCTTCCGCTGGCCGAACTGACCGCGCGAGCGTCTCGCTACCTGCGCCAGACCGCCTCCCGCTAGGGAGGCGACTTGGGCCGAGGGACCAACGCCTTGTTTCGCATCCTGAGCCGCCTCTTCTTCGTCCTCGCCGCGCTGATGGCGCTGCGGCTCTTCTTCAGGGCCGTCCGGCGGATGAATCGCGATCGGAAGAGCCCGGACCCCGCGAAGGTGGGGCGCTCGGAGCCCGTCCGCCCGCCGGCCCGCGTGGCGGGGCGCCCGCCCCGCATCGACCGCGCCGCCGCGGAGGACGTCCCCTACGTCGAGGTCGAGCCCGAACACGCCCGGCGGAGCTGACGTGCCGGCGCGCCGCCCCGGCGTCGACGCGCGGGGGCGCCTCGATTTCACGATCCTCCGGGCCTAGAATGGCCAGGCCATGAACGACTCCCTCGATCTCTTCGGCGACGAAGGCGGCTCCCGCGGCGGGAAGCCCTCGCGCCACCCCGCGCGCGCTCCCCTGGCGGAGCGGATGCGCCCGCGCACCATCGCCGAATTCGAGGGGAGCGGGCGCCTCCTCGGCCCCGACTCGCTCCTCGGGAACGCCATCCGATCGCGCGCCATCCCCTCCATCATCTTCTGGGGACCGCCGGGCTGCGGGAAGACCACCCTGGCGCGCCTCCTGGCCGAGGCGAGCGGAGCCGGCTTCGTCGCCTTCAGCGCCGTCACCTCGGGCGTGAAGGAGGTGCGCGAGACGATCGAGCGGGCCCGCGCGGCGCGCGCCGTGGGAGGGACCGCCACGATTCTCTTCGTCGACGAGATCCACCGCTTCAACAAGTCGCAGCAGGACGCGTTTCTCCCGCACGTGGAGGACGGGACCATCGTCCTGGTCGGCGCCACCACCGAGAATCCCTCCTTCGAGGTGAACAACGCGCTCCTCTCGCGATTGAAGGTGATCGTGCTCGACCTCCTCGACGAGGAGGCGATCGTCCGGATCCTCACGCGCGCGCTCGCCGACGAGGAGCGCGGGCTCGGCAAGTCGAAACTGGAGCCCGCGCCCGACGTGCTCCGCTTCATCGCCTCGATCTCGGGCGGCGACGCCCGCATCGCCCTCACGACCCTCGAGATCGCGTCGAGCCTGGCGGGCCGGCGGTCGCCGCCCACGCTGACCGAGGCCGACGTGCGCGAGGCGGCGCAGCGCCGCTCGCTCCCGTACGACCGCGTGGGGGAGGAGCACTACAACACGATCTCGGCGCTCCACAAGTGCCTCCGCGGCAGCGATCCCGACGCGGGGCTGTACTGGCTGGCGCGGATGCTCGAGGCGGGGGAGGACCCGATGTTCGTGGCGCGGCGGCTCGTCCGATTCGCGTCGGAGGACGTGGGGCTGGCCGATCCAGGCGCGCTCCGGCTCGCCGTGACGGTGAAGGACGCGGTCCACTTCCTCGGCATGCCCGAGTGCAACACCGCGCTCGCCCAGCTCGTCGTCTACCTCGCGCTCGCCCCGAAGAGCAACTCCATCTACCTCGGCTACCAGGCCGCGTCGCGGGACGCCATGGAGAAGCCGCCCTATCCGGTGCCGCTCCATATCCGGAACGCGCCGACCAAGCTGATGAAGGATCTCGGCTACGGCGAGGGGTATCAGTACGCCCACAAGTTCGAGGACGCGATCGACAGCCAGCGCTACTTCCCGGACGAGATGGGGACGCCCGTCTACTGGCGCGGCGTGCCGCGCGGGGCGGAGAAAACGCTGCTCGAGCGCTGGGAGCAGATCAAGGCCGCCAAATCGCGCAAGGGCAAGCCGTAACCTGATAGGCTCCGGCCGTGACCATCGAGCTTTCGCGGCACTATAAGAACCTCGGCTGGGTCTTCACGGTCGAGATCTTCTGGGGGATCGCCCTCGCCCTCATCTCGAACGTCGCGGTGCTGCCCGTCTTCCTCACGCACCTCGGCGCCTCCAACAGCACCGTCACCGCGCTTCCCGTGCTCTTCCTCCTCGCGACCGGGATTCCGGGGATGTTCGCCGCGCACTTCACGGGGAAGCTCGTCTATCGGAAACGATTCGTGGTCGTCGCGCACGTCGTTTCGGCGATCCCCTGGTTCCTCACGGCCGCCTGGTTTCTGTGGGGGCCCCGCCTTTCGCCCTCCGCCGACATCGCCGCGATCCTGACGGGATGGGGGCTCGGATGGGTCTGGATGGGGTTCCTGATTCCCGTCTGGATCAACTTCATCGGGAAGGTGACCCGGTCGGAGCTTCGCGCCCGGTCGTTCGGAATCATCTTCTTCTTCCAGACGCTGATGGGAGCGGTGGGAGGCTGGGTGGCGAGCCGGATCATCGGGGGCGGACTTCCGTTCCCCGCGAACTACGGGCTCGGCTTCGCCATCGGCGGCGCGACCATGGCGATCGGGAGCTTCTTCTTCCTCCCGGTCGTGGAGGAGGCGGGGCCGATCGCGGAGGAGGAGAACCCGCTTCGGGGGATCGCGCGGCACGCGCGCGAGATCCTGACCGATCGCGGCGGCGTGCGCACCTACCTCGCCATCTACATGCTCTGCGCGGGGTGGCCGATCCTCACCGCCTTCTACCCGATCTGGGCGGAGCGCCGCTTCGGCCTCGAGCCGAAGGACTCGGCGATCTACACCGCCGTGTTCATGGTGGGGAACATGGCCGGGAGTCTTCTCGGCGGTGCGGCGGGGGATCGATACGGCTACGCGAAGGTCTCCATCATCGCCACCTCGGCCTTCGCGGCGAGTCTCGTCACCGCGCTCGTCGGGGACGCGCGCGTCTGGTACTACGTCACCGCGTTCCTCGCCGGCGTCTACATCGCGGCCGATCGCCTCGCGATGTACAACCTCTCCATGGCCTTTTCGCCGCACGACGACAACACGGCCTACCTCGGGCTCATTCCGGCCCTGACGCTCCCGGCGCTCGTGCTGGGCGCGGCGCTCTGCGGCCCGGCCATCGACGCCTTCGGCTTCAAGCCCGTTACCGTCGTCTCCCTCGCGCTCGGCCTCGGGGCGGTGGCCCTCGCCGTCTTCCGCCTTCCGGAGCCCCGCTACTCGCTCGCGGGCAAGCGAAAGCCGTAGAGACCTCGCGGTCCCCACGGCTCGTCCGTTCCGCGCGCGATCGAAACCGCGCGTCGATTACTTATAGGCGGGAATTCCCGTGACCGCCTCGCCGATGATGAGCGTGTGGATGTCGTGCGTTCCCTCGTACGTGTAGACCGACTCGAGATTGCACATGTGGCGGCCGCACTGATACTCGTCCGTGATCCCGTTCGCCCCGAGGATGGCGCGGCCGAGGCGGGCGCACTGGAGTCCGACGTCGACGTTGTTCATCTTCGCGAGCGAGATGTGGTGCGGCTGCGCCTTGCCCGCGTCCTTGAGCCGTCCGACCTGGAGCACGAGGAGCTGCCCCTTCGTGATCTCCCGAATCATCCACGCCAGCTTCTCCTGGACCATCTGGAAGCCGGCGATGGGGCGGTCGAACTGGATGCGCGTCTTCGAGTAGTTCAGCGCCTCGTGGTAGCAGGCCATGGCCGCGCCGATCCCGCCCCAGGCGATTCCGTACCGCGCCTGGTTCAGGCAGCCGAGCGGGCCCTTCAGTCCGTCCACGTTCGGCAGGAGGTTCTCGGCGGGAATCCGGCAATCCTGGAAGGCGAGCTCCGACGTCACCGAGGCGCGGAGCGAGAACTTGCCGTGGATGTCCGAGGTGGAATAGCCGGGCGTTCCCTTGTCCACCAGGAAGCCGCGGATGCGGCCGTCGAGCTTCGCCCAGACGATCGCGACGTCGGCCACGCCGCCGTTCGTGATCCACATCTTGCTGCCGTTCAGGATGTAGGAGTCGCCGTCCTTCCGCGCCGTCGTGAGCATGCCGCTCGGGTTGCTGCCGAAGTCGGCCTCGGTGAGGCCGAAGCAGCCGATCAGCTCGCCGGTGGCCATCTTCGGGAGATACTTCCGCTTCTGCTCCTCGCTGCCGTACGTGTAGATCGGCCACATGCAGAGCGCGCCCTGCACCGAGACGAAGGAGCGGAAGCCGCTGTCGCCGCGCTCCAGCTCCTGCATGATGAGCCCGTAGGCGACGTTGCTGAGCCCCGCGCAGCCGTAGCCCTCGAGGTTGGCGCCGAGGAACCCGAGGTCGCCGATCTCGGGGATCAGGTGGCTCGGGAAGGTCGCCTCGCGGTTGTGCTTCTCGATGATCGGCATGAGGCGGTCCTGAACGAACTTCCGCGCCGTGTCGCGGATCAGGATCTCCTCGTCGCTGAAGAGGCCGTCGATTTCCAGGAAATCGACGCCGTCGAACTTCTCCATGAACCCCCTCCTCGGTAAGCGCGTGTCGCGCGTGATCGCCAGCGGAATCCTGGAGTTTAGACGGCGCGGAGAGGGGGCGCAACGGGGGACTCCCGGGCGGCGCGGGGGGAGTCTCCGGGCGCTCGATGCGGGGCGCCGAACGCGAAGCGGCGCCGGCGAGAAGGGGTGGCGCCGGCGCCGCGGGATCGGGTGGAGGTCGTCCTGGGGGGAGGGGACCTACCAGCCCGCCTTTCCTGCCATGTAGCGCGAGAAGTGATTCAAATCGAGTCGCACGCCGACGATCGGGTCGGTGCCGAGCAGCTCGTCCGTCAGCACGGGATCGAGCGTCGTCGACTTCTGGCTGCCCATCGACGTCCAGTCGCCCTTCTCCGTGTCCCACCAGTAGAAGTCGACCGAATCGACGTCCGTGCTCGTCTTGGTGGTATGGAGCGCCAGGTCGATCGGGGCGAGGAATCCGTTCAGATCCGCGGGCGAGATCTCCAGGTCGCAGAGCATCAACGTCGAGTCGGGAAGCGTCATCGTGATCGTCCCGACGCCGGCGAAGGCGCCCGCCGGGACCGTCGCCACGTAGCGGCCGCAGACGACGCGGCCGCCCAGCGTTCCGTCGATCGTGACGCTCGCGCTCAGCCGTCGCGAGGGGTCGAACGTCGCGTCGTCGTAGCTCGTGCCCGGCGATCCGCTCCGAAGCGCGACGGGGAGCGACACCCAACTCGCGGATCCGTCGGCCTCGATTTGGAGGAGCGGAGGCGAATCGTAGGGGGCGGTGCCGCCGCCGCCCGATCCGGCCGGGGCCGTCGGCGTCGAATTGCAGCCGACGGCCGCGATCCCGAGGAGGAGCGAAGCGACCGCGAGCAAAGCGCGAACGGCGGAACGCGAACGGGTCATCGGACCGCTCTCCCTTCCTTAGTCGAGGCCGACGGCGCCGGGCGGCTGATCGTGTCGGCGGTGTATCGGACGTAGGCGTCGCGAATGAAGTACGTGAGGAAGACGGCGACGAAGGCGCTCATGTAGCCCCACGTGAGGAAGAGCGCCGCGAGGACGAAGCCCAGGATGTGGAGCACGCCGACGCCCACGAGCTCGTACGCGAAGGCGAAGCTCTCGCGCCAGACGGTCCAGACCGGGTGCTCGCGGTGGAGCGCGATCACGCCCGAGACGAGCCAGGTGTTCACCAGGAAGTAGGTGACCGTGGCCGCCGCCAGCGGGAGCGCGTTCAGGGGGGAGGCGAGGGCCTCGAGCGATCCCGTGACGCCACCCGCGCGGAAGAAGACCCACGTGGAGGCGTAGACGGTCACGGCGCACATGCCGGCGTTGAAGAGCGCGCGGTACCAGGCCCGTCGGCGGAAGATCAGGTCGCCCGCGAAACCGGCGAGCGCCGTCAGCGGGACCGCCAGCGAGACCGGGAGGATCAGGAGCGTGGCGAAATTGGCCGCGTTCGCCATGCTGAGATAGCCACGGCCCTTCGGCGCCGGCAGCCAGAGGACCTCGCCCAGAAGATTGGCGAGGAGCCAGAAGAGAAGCGGCAGCGCGCCGACGGACAGGTCGGGGGCGCCCGCCGCGGCCATCGAGGCCGCGCCGGTGAGCACCACCAGACCGACGTAGAGCGCGCAGAACAGCGTGTTCATGCCACGTCCCTCCCATGTCCGTCCCGCGCCCACCTGTTGCCGCGCGGGTCGTCTCACCAACTGGTAAAGGCATGGGACGTGCCACGTGAAGAAACATGTCTAACACGCTCGGAGGCAGTCGATTGCGCGGTCGCACCGTGGCCCGAGGAGGGCCGGCCCGCGGTTCGATCGAGCCATCGTGGCTCGATCGAGCCGCGGAGGAGGCGTCTGGCGAAGGAGGCGCGGCTAGGCTATAGTAGCCCGGCTCTGGTCCGAATTTGGGTCGAGCACGACTCCTCGAAACGGGTCCCCATCGTCTAGCCTGGCCTAGGACACCGCCCTTTCACGGCGGCAACAGGGGTTCGAATCCCCTTGGGGACACTTTCCTCCGGAGGCACCGGATGGCCTATCCACGAATCGCGCTCGTCTCGCTGCTCCTCCTTGTCGCGGCCTGCATCCTCCCCGCGCCGGCCGAATCGAAGACCGACACCGCCTCCGTGATCGCGAAGTTCAAGGAGAAGGATCCCGGGCTCGCGAAGATCTTCGACGAGGCGCACGGGTACGCCGTCTATCCGACCGTCGGCAAGGGCGCCTTCGGCATCGGCGGCGCCCACGGGAAGGGAGAGGTCTTCGAGCGCGGCGTCCTGATCGGCACCTCCACGCTCTCGCAGTTGACCATCGGCTTCCAGTTCGGCGGCCAGGCCTACAGCGAGGTCATCTTCTTCAAGGACAAGACGGCCCTCGACGATTTCAAGCGCGGCAATTTCGAGCTGAACGCGCAGGTCTCCGCCATCGCCCTCACCGAGCGCGCGTCGCGGGACCTCGCGTACAATCGCGGGGTGGCCATCGTGACGATGGGGAAGGGAGGCCTCATGTACGAGGCTTCCGTCGGCGGCCAGAAGTTCTCCTTCAAGCCATTGAAGTCGAAGTAGCTCCCGGGGCGGGACGGCGTCCCGTCCGGGGTCACCAGAGAGGATGAATCGATGATCATCAGCCAGAAGATGAACGACTCGCTGAACGTTCAGATCGGGAACGAATTCGGAGCTTCGATGCAGTACGTCGCCATCAGCTGCTATTTCGGCGTCGAGGGCCTTCCGGAACTCTCCGCCCACTTCCTGCGGCAGGCCGGCGAGGAGCGGATGCACGCCATGAAGCTGGTGCAGTACATCGTCGACGCCGGCGGGCACGTCGTCATTCCGGCGATTCCCGCGCCGAAACCGACGTTCAAGACGGCGGAGGAGGCGGTGCAGCTCTCCGTGAATTGGGAAGTGACGGTCACGAAGCAGATCAACGGCCTCGTCGACCTGGCGATCGCCGAGTCGGACCACATCTCGCGGAACTTCCTCCAGTGGTTCGTGAACGAGCAGCTCGAGGAGGTCTCCAGCATGGAGCAGCTCCTGAGCATCGTTCGGCGGGCCGGCGAGGGCGGACTCCTCCTCGTCGAGGATTACCTGGTGCGGCGCGGCGCCCCGAAGGTGCCGTCGGCCGCGGCCGGCGAGGCCGAGTAGAGCGCGAAGAGCCGCGCCGCGCGCGCGACGCGAACGAAGAGGGCCGCCCAGGTCGAAACCGGGGCGGCCCTTCGTGCTTCCTGCTGGAATCGAATCCGAGGCGCCCGGCTGGAGCGCCTCGTCGGCCCGTCTAGTTGCTCGCCGCGACCTCGTTCCCGTCGGCGTCCCGGACGGCGACGGCGCCGAGATCGAGCTTCTGGAGCTGGGGCTCGATCGTCTTCCGATCGCCCACCGCCACGACGACCATCCGCTCCGGCGTGAGGTACTTCTTCGCGACGGCCGCGACGTCGGCCGTCGTGATGGCGTCCACGCGCGCCGGGAGGGTCTCGTAGTAGTCGAGCGGGAGGTCGAAGAGATAGAGCCCCGCCATCGTGCCGGCCGTGCTCGCCGTCGTCTCGAAGTTGGCCGGGAGCGGTCGGGTGATCGATTCCTTCGCGAGGGCGAGCTCCTCCTCCGTCACGCCGCCGTCCCGCATCTTCGTCACTTCCTTCAGGAGTTCCTGGGCCGACGGCCCCGTCACGTCGCCGCGAACCTGCGCGCCGGCCATGAAGGGACCGACTCCGCGATTCTGCCCGATGAACGAGAAGGCCCCGTACGAATAGCCCTTGTCCTCGCGGAGGTTCAGGTTGATGCGGCTCGAGAAGAGCCCGCCGAGGACCGTGTTCATCACGTCGAGCTTCTCGAAGTCGGGGTTCGAGCGCGCCACGCCGAACTGTCCGACGAGGAGCGCCGTCGCGTTGGAGCCGGGCTTGTCGACGATCACGACCCGCGAGTTCGTCATGGTTCCGGCGGGCGGAACGACGGAGGCGGTGGCGTCGCCCTTCCAGCGGCCGAAGCTGTCCTGCGCGAGCTTCTTCGCCTCGGCCTCGCTCAGGTTTCCGACCAGGATCAGCGCCGCGTTCTTCGGGCTGTAGGAGCTCTTGTAGAGGTTCAGCATGTCGGCGCGCGTGATCTTCTTCAGCGCCGCCTCCGTGCCGAGCGCCGTGTGCCCGTACGGGTTCGACGGGCCGAAGAGACAGGCGTTCATGACGCGCATCGCGGTCGGGAACGGGGCGTCCCGCTGCTGGAGGAGAGCGGTCAGCCGCTCGCTTCGGACGCGCTCGATCTCCTTCTCCGGGAACGCGGGGGCCGTGACGACGTCGGAGAGGACCGAGAGGGCGGGCAACGCGTTCGCCTTCAGGGCGCGCGTCGAGGCGCCGCTTCCGTCGACCTGGGAGGTGGTGCCGAGCGTGGCGCCGAGCGCGTGGATCTCCGTCGCGATGCCCATGGCGTCCCGCTTCGCCGTTCCCTCGTCGAGCATCGAGGCGGTGAAGCCGGCGAGGCCGGCCAGACCCTGCGGGTCCCGGGCGCTGCCCGAGCGGAAGACGACGTTCGCCGAGACGATCGGGAGGTGATTCGACTCCACCAGGTAGACCGTCAGGCCGTTCTGAAGCGCGAACTTCTTCGCGCGGGGGAGCTTCGCCGTCGGCGCCGGACCCGCCTTGGGCGGGTCGTTCCGCCACGGCTCGGCCGAGGCCACCTGGGTCGAATCGGCCGCGGGCTTCTCGGGCGCGGGGGGATCGGACGAAATGACCTTGTCGCCCGGCACCGCGTGCGCCACGACCCGCTGATTCTTGCCGAGCTGCTCCTGCGCGAACTTCTTCACGCCGTCGGGCGTCACCGCCGCGAAGCGCGCCAGGTCCTGGTTGAGATAGCCCGGATCCTTGAAGAATTGGTTGTACTGGTTCAGGCGGTTCGCGACGCCCTCGAACCCGCCGTAGTTCTCGAGGCTGGTCACGATGCCGGAGAAGATCGTGTTCTGCGCCGCGGCCACTTCGGCGTCCGTCGGCCCCTCGGCCGCGAACGTCGAGAGTTCCGCGTCGATGGCGGCCTCGACCTCCTCGATCGTGTGCCCCGGCTTCACGGTCGCCGTGATCTGGAACGCCGAGCCGAGCTGGTAGGAGTTCTGGCCCACCGAAACGTCCTGCGCGATCTGCTTCGAGTAGACGAGCGACTTGTAGAGGCGGCTCGCCCTTCCGCCGCCGAGGATGTCGGCGGCCACGGTGGCCTCGGCGTCTCCCGGCTTGAAGATCGGAGAGGTGATCCACGACATGTAGACGCGGGGAAGCGCGACCTTGTCGGTCATCGACACGCGGCGCTCCGTCGTGATCGGGGGCGTGGTCGCCGTGATCGGCGGGACCGGCTCGCCGCGCGCGATCGTGCCGAAATACTTCTCGACGAGAGCTTTCGTCTTCACCTTGTCGATGTCACCGACGATGACGAGGCTGGCGTTGTTGGGGCAGTAGTAGCGCTTGAAGAAGTCCTTCACGTCCTCGAGCTTCGCGGCCTGCACGTCCTCGTGGGAGCCGATGACCCAGGCGTAGTAGGGGTGGCCCTTCGGGTACATCGTGTGCCACATCGCTTCCTCGACGAGCTGATACGGCGCGTTCTCGAGGCTCTGGCGCCGCTCGTTCCGGACCACGTCCTGCTGGTTCGCCAGGGACGCCGCGGTGATCTTGTCGAGAAGGAACCCCATCCGGTCGCTCTCGAGCCAGAGACCCATCTCGAGCTGATTCGACGGGAGGTCCTCCATGTAGTTCGTCCGGTCGAAGTCGGTCGTCCCGTTGATGAACGAGGCGCCCGCGCCTTCCAGGTAGCGCCAGATCTGGTCCTCGCCGACGTGCCCGGAGGACTGGAACATCATGTGCTCGAAGAGGTGGGCGAAGCCCGTTCGCCCGGCCGCCTCGTTCGCGGGCCCGACGTGATACCAGACGTTGACCGCCACGAGGGGCAGGCGGTGATCCTCCCGGAGAATGACGTCGAGGCCATTCGGAAGGGTGTACTTCTCGAAGTCGAGCTGGATCTGCGGCGGCTTCACTCCGGACTCCTTGGCGGACGCCGGGGAGACGCCCAGGGTCGCGGCCAGCGCGAGGAGCGCGGCGACCGTGGCAAGACGTTTACCGTGAAGGCATTGGAGCTGAAACCTCATCCGAGTTCTCCTTGGTGGCTGGGTCCCTTCCGGGGGGTGGGGCGACATGACTCTTACGGCGCTGGGGCGCCCGATGTTCCGCGATCGAGGCGGTCGGCGTCAACGGGCCGATGGCCGCCCTCTGCCGTGGTTCGATGGCCCTTCGGAGGCTAGGGTTGAAGGACTTTGCCCCGGTATCGGGCGAGGGCGATCTCGACGATCTCCTGGATCAACGATCCATGATCCCTCCCCGACTCCTTCGCGGCCATGGCGAACTCGGCCGTGGTGTGGAGCCACGGGTTCGGGTTCACCTCGAGGACGTAGAACGCGCCGTCGGGGGCCAGGCGGAGGTCGACGCGCGCGTAGTCCCGCACCTCCAGCGCGGCGCAGGCGCGCACCGCCGTCTCCCGGATCGCTTCGGCGACCTCCTCGGGGAGGTCGGCCGGGACGCGCAATTTCGTCTTCTGGTAGGCCTCGGTCCCGCGCTCCCATTTGACTTCCGTGCCCGCGATGCGGGGCAGTCCGTCCGGAACGCCGGCGAGATCGAGCTCGACGAGGGGGAGCGCGGTCATCGGATCGTTCCCCAGGACGGCGGCGTAGATCTCGCGCCCCTCGATGTACTCCTCGATCAGGACGGGCGAGTCGAGATCGGCGTGGAGCGCGTCGATCCGCTCCATCAGCTCCTTGATCGATCCGACGACCGCGTTGAACTCGATGCCGATCGAGCCGTCCTCCCGCTTCGGCTTCACGATCACCGGGAAGTGGAGGTCGTCGGACCACTGGAGCCGCCCCTGATAGACGGTGGCGAAATGGGGGGAGCGTATGCCGTGGAAGGCGAAGAGGCG
>DASTKG010000003.1:0-2569 GCA_035716005.1 Candidatus Eiseniibacteriota bacterium | reverse complement strand
TCGGCGTCATCCTCTACCACGGCTACGCGGGGATCGCCCGCTGGACGATGGGCGAGGACGAGGGACGCCGCGACTACGAACGCGCCTGCCGCGCCTTCGCCGAGACGGGCGGCAACGACAAGGAGCGGAAGGAAGACGCGGAGTTCGGCCTGGAGCAGCTCCGCTGGGTGGAGCGGAAGTTCATCGCGTCGAAGAAGGGGTAGATCCAGCGGAGTTCGCCCGCCCCCGGCGTGAAGGGGACGCCGGACGCAGGCGGGACGAGGTGGAAGGCGCGCCGGGTGATTCGGCCTCGGCCCAACGGTCTCCTTCGAGCTTGAGCTTCATCGGCGTCGGATCCGCGTGATCGGCGTCGATCGCATCCATCCTCTCCAAGGGATAGCGGCTCTTCAGGCGTCCTTGCGCCACGAGTAGTCGTAAGAGCCGGTCCGCCTGCGCGCCGATAGACGCCGCGTCGTTCTCCCACCGAGAGACGGTCTCGACCGTCACGCCCATTCTCCGCGCGAAGTCCGAGCCGGAGAGCCCAAGGCTCTTGCGCAGAAATCGCACTTCCCTGCCCGTCAGGCGCGTCGACTTGTCGATGACCCTGGACGCCATGAAGTCGTGGAGCTGCTCGACGTGCGGAATGGCGACCTCGTAGTATCCGCAAGCCGGACAACGGCTCACTTCGATTCCCATGAGAGTCACCCTCGGCAGCCCGCACTCGCTGAAGCGATGAATCTCGTGACGGGTCGTGAGGGGGGCACCACAATCCAGGCACATCGCGGGTCTATCGCCCAGGCGCCTTCGACTCATGCTTTCACCCTCCAGGCCGTGACAATCACGAGTTTCGACTCGGATCGAAACGCGATCACGACCACGACTCGGCGCGTTTCGACGCGATATCGCCAAGTGCCCCGCTCCAGCTCGCCGGGGCGGACGATGCCGCTTCGCAGGACGGCCACGCAGTCGAAATAGGTGACCGCATCCGACTCCATCTCCTGTCGCGCGTGGACCGAGGTGACCACGATTCCGCGCTTCAGCGCGTGGAGAATCCGCCGCTTGGCCTTGGCGGGATCCAGGGGCTCTTCAAGATTGTCGTCCATTATAACGCAATACTTGATAAAAAATCAAGTACAACCCTTCTTTACGGGGCGCGGCGGGAGGCGCCGAGGGGGCTCAGCGGAACCCGAACAGTCGGGGATATTGAGTCCTGGGAGGGGAGGGCCGAGGGGCGAGACGCTAGACGGCGAAGTACCTACGGGCGGACTCTACCAGAACCTCGGCGCACTTCTCAACGGAGGTAACGTCCACCCACTCCACCGCCTCGTGCGCGCCCGAGCCGATCGGGCCGTAGTCGACCGCGTCGATTCCGGCCGCCGCGAAGATGGCGGCGTCCATCCAGTACCAGACGCCGCGCTCTTTCGGAGCGGCGCCGGCCACCTTCTCGATCGCGCCGCGCATGGCGTGAGCGATCGGGGCCTTGGGGTCGCATAGAAGCGAGGGCCGGGAGAAGTCGATCGCGACGTCGGCGGTCTCGCCGACGCTCGCGGCTAGGGCGCGAATCTCCTGCGCCACCTGCTCCGGCGTTTCTCCCGGGAGCGTGCGCCGCTCCACGCGAAGCGCGCATTCGGGAGCGTACGTCGAGATCCCGACGCCGCCCTGAATCATCGCGCAGTGCATGGAGGCGGGGCCCACCAGCGGATGAACTCGCGCGCGGAGCGTCTCCCGGTCGAAGCGCTCGAGCGCGTCGACGACGCGCGCCATGGCGCCGATGGCGCTTCGGCCGAGATCCCAGCGGCTGCCGTGGGCGGCGTGCCCGCGCGTCCTCACCGTGAGCCAGACGAAGCCCTTGTGCGCCACGATCAGGTCACCCTCGCTCGATTCGGTCAGGATGCAGGCGTCGGCCTTGTGGTGGGCGACGAAGTGATCGGCGCCGAGGCTCGTGTATTCCTCGTCGGCCACGAGCACGAGGAGGACGGTGCCGGGCGCGCCGCCGGGCGCGGACGACCACTCCTGCTGGAGCCGGGCGCCGGCGGTCATGACGGCCGCGAGGCCCCCCTTCATGTCGAACGCGCCGCGGCCGTAGAGGCGGTCGCCTTCGCGCCGGGGCTCGAAGGGCGGGATGGTCATGCCGGCGGTGCCGACCGTGTCGGTGTGGGCGCAGAGGACGAGCGTCTTGACGGCCCCGGCGCCCGCGCCGCCCGCCGTGACGGCGCGCCCCACCGTTCCCACCACGTTCGGCCTTCCCGGCGCCGCCTCCTCCAGCACGGCCGGGACACCGCGTTCCACCAGCCAGTCGCGAATGAACGCGGCGATCGCCCCTTCCCCCGTCGCATCCTCCGGCGCGAGCGACGGATTCACCGACGGAATGCGCACCAGCGATTCGAGAAGTGGAACGACGTCGACGCCGCGATTCATGAGCCTCTCCTGGGAGAAACGACACCCACCGGCCCGGCGCCCTTCTCCAGCACCCGCACGTCGGGCTTCTCGGGCTCGAAGAGAACGACGGGAACCGCCACGCGCTCGTTGATCCTGTGCGCCACGTCCGAGAAGAAGGCCCGCGTCGACGGCGAGTCGGGACCCGTGGCGA
>DASTKG010000002.1:0-18073 GCA_035716005.1 Candidatus Eiseniibacteriota bacterium | reverse complement strand
AGCGCCGGCGGCACGTCGATCTCCTCCGGCGTCTCGATCGCCTCGATCGGCCGGCCCGCCGCCACCACGCCTAGGAGGGGGATGGTCGCTCCTTCGGCGCGGTGGACGGACGGTGCCAGCCAGCGCTTCGCGTTCGGCGGCGCCGCCTCGAGGTAGCCGCGGCGGCGGAGCTGCGCGACGAGTTTCGAGACGGCGTTCAGGGAGGCGACGCCGAGGTGGCGGCGGAGCTCCTCGAACGACGGCGCGAAGCCGTGGCGCTCGCGGAACGACGCGATGAAGTCGTAGGCGGTGCGCTGGCGAGGGGTAAGCAGGCGGCGGTCCTCCAGGTGGCGGCGGCGTTCGAATGGGGGTCCGCGCGGCCGCATGGCGCCCTGTGGGCGGCCGCTCGGGAACCCGGTCCCGCCGGGCGGTACGCTAGGCGCGCCCAACGGGACTGTCGAATAGGATAGGTGAATAAAAGGTGAATGTCAAGAGCCGAGCGCCGGCCCCGCCTCGGGCGTAAGATGCGCACCGATGACCGCGCCACGCGAGGACCGCGCCTCTCTCGAACGCATCGCCCGCCGCTGGATCGAGGAGATCTGGAGGCCGGGCGACCTCGGCACGTTCGAGGAGCTTCACGCGCCCGAATTCCGCGACCGAAGCGCGGCGGGGCGCGGCGAGACGCGCGACGACTATCGCCGCATGCTCGAATCGTTCTACGCCGCCTTCCCCGACTTCCGCACGCGGATCGAGGATCTCGTCGTCGACGAGACGCGCGCCACCGTCGCGATCCGGTGGGCGGCGCGCGGCACGCATCGCGGCCCCTATCTCGGCGTCGCGCCCTCGGGCCGCGCGCTCGAATTCGCCGGCATCGAGATCGTTCGCGTCGAAGGCGGGCGGATCGTGGAGCGATGGGGCGAGTGGGACGGGATGAGCCTCCTCGCGCAGCTCCGACTCTGGACGCCGCCGGGCTGACGGCCGCCGCGCCCCCGCGCGCCGGCGACCTTCGCGGTTCCCCTGGCGTCGACGCGACCCCTTCTCTATGCTGAGGGGAATGAGCGAGACAATCGGAACGCCCGAGGAGTTTTCGGCGCCGGGGCCCGAAGCGCCGCCTCCGGAGGAGCCCGCTCAGGGCGCGGCCGAGCCCGCCGCTCCAGCCGAAGCGGAATCGACTCCGGCCCCGCCGCCGCCTTCCGAGCCGTCGCAGCCGACAGCGCCGCCCCAGCCCGCCGTCCCGACGCCCCGCCAGCCGCAGCGCCCGCCCGACGCCGCCCGCTGCCATCGCGGCCTTCGGCCGCCGGTGCTCGAGGTCTGGCGCTATCTCTCCCGCCCCGAACTCCTCGCGCGCTGGCTCGGAAACGTCGACCTGGAGCTCGTGGTCGGAGGCGATTTCTCGCTTCACGCCTGGAACGGCGACGTCGTGCGCGGCCGCGTCCTTCTCGCCGATCCTCCCTCAACCCTCGCCCTCGTCTGGAAGCCGCAAGGAACCGGGGCCGAGAGCCGCGTGACGATTCAGCTCAAGGGCGACGGTCCCGGCTCCCGCATCAGCGTGCGGCACGAGGGCCTCGCGAGCGAGCCGGAGCGGCGTCAAGCGCGGCGGCTCTGGCGGGAGATCCTGACGGCCCTCCGCTCGGCGATTCACGACAACGCCGACGCCCACGAGTGGGGCGCCTCGCTCCCCATTTCGGTCCGCGCGCCCCTCTCCCGCTCGAGCCGCGATCTCTGGCCGCTTCTTTCGACCGCTCAGGGGCTCGGCAAGTGGATCGGCCACGTCGATCGGTTCGACGGCGCGCCCGAAGGGCTCTTCCGGTTCACTTCGCGCGTGCAGGGTCGCGACGTGGCGGAGGAGGGCGTCATCGAGCAGATGACGGATCAGAACCGCGTCATCCTGGGATGGGAATGGGTGGGCGAAGCGTGGGGCGGACGGACGAAGGTGGAGATGACGCTCGAGCCCGATCCCTCGGGCGCGGCGATCCTGCTCCTTCACTCGGGATTCGACAAGATCGCGCCGGCGCAGGCGGCGATCGCGCGGCGCCACTACGCCGCGACGTGGCCCCGACTCGTCGCGAATCTAAGGCGGCTCGTCGCGCCCGTTCACGCCTGAGCGCGGCGCGATCCCTCGCGCGGCCGCTAGTCCCCCACCCGCAGCACGATCTTCCCCACGTTGGTCCGCTTCTCGAGCAGCCGATGCGCGATCGCGACCTCCTCGATCGGCATGACGCGTCCCGGCTCGGGCTTGATCTCCCCCGACGCCGTCCACGCGAGGAGCTGCTCGATGACGGTGCGCACGAGCGCCGGATGTTCCATGAGCCGGCGGAGGTTCACGCCGTGGAGCCCCACGCTCGGCTGGAGGAGATCGAGGAAGGTGAAGCGCGGCACGCTCAGCAGGAAACGAATCGCCCCGAAGAGCCCGCCGCCCGAGAGCGATCCGACCCCGAGCGAGACGACGCGCCCGCCGGGGCGAAGCGCGCGGAGTCCCTGGCGAACGGTCTTCCCTCCGACCGAATCGAGCACGATGTCGAAGGCCGGGCCGCCGTAGATCCTCGACGACAGGCGGTCGACGCGCAGGCGCTTCGACGACACGACGTGGAGAACGCCCGCGTGAAGGAGCCGCGCGCGCTTGAAGTGCGTGCTCGCCGCCCCCGTCATCTCGAGGCCCGCGCGGCGGCCGAGATCGAGAGCCGCGAGTCCCACGCCGCCCGCCGCGGCATGAACGAAGACGCGCATCCCCGGCTCGACCGGCCCGGTGCGATAGAGCGCCACGTACGCGGTGCCGTAGTTGAGCGGCAGGACGACGGCGGTCTGGAACGACAGCGAATCGGGCAGGGCGAAGACGCGCTCGGCCGGCGCGACCACCTTCTCGGCGTAGCCGCCGCTCAGGTGGTAGGCGAGAACGTGCTGCCCCACGCGGAAATTCGACACGCCCGATCCGAGCGCGGCCACTTCGCCGGCGCTCTCGAAGCCGGGGACGAAGGGGCGCTTGGGCGCCTCGGGATAGAGCCCCTGGCGCGCGAGGACGTCGGCGAAATTCACGCCCGCCGCGCGGACCGAGATCAGGACCTCGCCCGGGCCCGGCGTGGGATCGGGGAGGGTCTCGATGGTCAGCGCTTCGGGCGGCCCCGGTTTTCGAAGGAGAACGGCGCGCATCGGCCGATCATACTCGATCGCGCAACGCCTTCGCCTTGAGGAAGACGTCGCGCCACATGGCGGGCGTGAGGACGCGCGTGCTGGTGTTCTGCTGGCTCGGGTGATAGGAGCCGAGGAGCCATCCCCCTTCGGGAAGCTCCGCGGCGACGCCATGCCCGAACGGCGGCTTCGGCTTGAGATCGGGGAGTCCCATCGCGCGCCGCGACGCGAGGAACGCGTCGTGGCCGATCTTGCCGAGCGCGAGGCGGACGCGAACCGAGCGGAGCGCCTCGAGCTCTCGGACGAGGAAGGGGCGGCATCGGTCGAGCTCCTCGGGAAGCGGCTTGTTCCCGGGCGGCGCGCATCGTCCCGCGGCGGTGATGTAGACGCCGTCCAATCGGAGTCCGTCGCCCGCGCGCTCGCTCGACTCGCGATTCGACAGGCCCTGCCGGTGGAGTTCGCCGTAGAGCCACTCGCCGGAGCGGTCCCCGGTGAACATCCGCCCGGTTCGGTTGGCACCATGCGCGCCCGGCGCGAGTCCAATGAGAAGGAGCCAGGCGCGGGGGTCGCCGAAACCGGGAACCGGAAGCCCCCAATAGGTTTCGTTCCGGTAGGCGGCCCGCTTGACGGCGGCGACCTCGAGACAGTGCGCCCGGAGGCGGGGACAGCGCCCGCAGGCGACGATCTCGCGAGCCACCTGGCGAAGCGCCATAACCGATTGTCCCTGGCCACGATACGAATCTAGTGGTGTGGCGGCTGCGGCGGGCCCGCGGGATTCATCCCCGGAGGTCGCACCGGCGGCTCCCCCAAAGGACCATTCCCCTAACGCCCGTTCCCTGGCAGACTTGGTGCGTCTCCTGGAGGATTTCTCGGTTCCCATGCGCACACTCGTCCCGCTCCTGATCACGATGCTCCCGGCGCTATATGCCCTTAGCGTCGCGGCTTACGCTCGTATCTATACCACCGAAGAGGCCGAGGCGGCACGCTCGACGAGCCACCGCTGGGGGCCCCCGGTGCTGCGAGTCGCGGTCTTCCTTCACCTCCTCTATTTGATTGCGCGCGGTTGGACCGAGGGACACCTCCCCCTCGCGTCGGTCTATGACTTCCTGTCAGCGACCGCCCTCGCGCTCGCCGCCGTCTATCTCTACCTCGAGGTGCGGCAGGGAATTCGGACCACCGGCATCTTCGTGCTGCCGCTCGTGCTCCTCATTCAGCTCGTCGCGTCGGCTTACGGCAGCATGGTTCCGATCGTGAAGCCTCCGATCAATCCGATCTGGTTCGAGCTCCACACGCTGGCCGCGGTGCTCGGCTACGGCGCCTTCTTCGTCTCCGCGATCTACGGGATCCTCTTCCTTCTCCTCTATCGCGAGATCAAAGGGAACCGTCTTTCCTTCTTCTTCACCCGCATGCCGCCGCTCGAAACGCTCGCCCGCATGAACGTGAGCGCCGCGAGCGCGGGCCTCGTCCTCCTCGCCCTCGCGATTCTCATGGGGATCGGCTGGGGCAAAGCGGCGGGGCTCCACCCGTTCGCCGATCCCAAGACCTGGCTGACGATCGCGGCGTGGGCGATTCTCGGATTCGCCGTCCTCGCCTACCATCGCCTCGGCTGGCGGGGACCTCGCGCCGTCTACGCGTCCCTGACCGGCTTCTCGGTTCTCCTGCTGTCGCGTGCCGTGACCGACCTCTTCGTCCGCTCGTTCCACACGTTCCGGTGATCTCGATGGCGGAATTCGCGTCGGGACCGCTCGACCTCTTCTGCGTGGGCCTCTCGTACCACACCTCCCCCATCGAGGTGCGCGACGCCGTCGTCATGAACGACGAGGAGGTGGCCCGCGCCATCGAGGCGCTGCGAGGCCGGGCGGGCGCGGCCGAGGCGATGATCCTCTCCACCTGCAATCGCACCGAATTCTACGCGCGCGGCGTGAGGATTCCCGACCCGGCCGGCTTCGTCGCCGACCTCCTTCGCGAGATCAAGGGAGAGGGGGCCAATCTCCAGCTCCTGCCCGGCAAGCATCTCTACACGCTCCGCGAGGAGGAGTCGATCCGGCATCTCTTCCGGGTGGCGTGCGGCCTCGACTCCATGGTCCTCGGCGAGCCGCAGATCCTGGGCCAGGTGAAGGACGCCTCGGAGCTGGCGGCTCGGCTCGGAAGCGCCGGCCCCGTGACGGAGCGGCTCCTCGACACGGTCTTGCGGAGCGCGAAGCGGGCTCGGACCGAAACCGGCATCGGCCGGGGTCCCGTCTCGAGCGCGTACGCCGGCGTGAGCCTCGCCGCGAAGGTGCTCGGAAATCTCGGGGACAAGCGGGCGCTCCTCATCGGCGCGGGCGAGATGTCGGCGCTCGCGTGGACGCATCTCAAGGACGCGGGCGTCACGCAGTTCATGGTGGCGAACCGGAGCCGCGAGCGCGGCGAGGCGTTCGCCGAGAAGTACTGCTCCCGCCACGTCTCCCTCGAGGCGCTGCCGGTGGTTCTCCCCGGGGCGGACATCGTCGTGAGCGCCACGCGCGCTCCCGACGCCGTCCTCACGGAATCGATGGTGCGCGCCGCGATGAAGATCCGGCGCAATCGCCCGCTCTTCTGCCTCGACCTGGCGGTGCCGCGCGACATCGATCCGCACGTGGCCAAGCTCCAGAACGTCTTCCTCCACGACCTCGACGCGCTGGGGCAGATCGTGGCCCAGAGCCTGGCGCAGCGGCGCGCCGAGATCCCGCGCGTCGAGACGATCATCGAGGAGGAGCTCGCCCGTTTCCTGAAATGGCACCGGTCGCTCGCCGTGAAGCCGACCGTGACCGCCTTCCGCCATCACTTCGAAAAGATCGCCGCCGAGGAGCTGGAGCGTCATCGGGGCCGATTCCGCCCCGAGGACGTCGCGGTGGCGGAATCGCTCGCGCACGGAATCGTCCAGAAGCTCCTCCACCACCCGACGACGCGGCTCCGGAACGCCGAGGCCGACGGCCTCGAAGGCGCGGCTCGAATCGAGACGGTGCGGGACCTGTTCGGCATCGATGAAGGGGGATCGGATGCGGATCGGAACACGCGGTAGCGAACTCGCCCTGACGCAGAGCCGGTACGTCCGATCGCTCCTGGGAGGGACCGACGCCGACATTCCGCTCGAGATCATCACGACGTCGGGCGACAAGTTCGCCGAAGCGTCGCTCTCGAGGATCGGCGGGAAGGGGCTCTTCACGAAGGAGATCGAGGACGCGCTCCTCGCGGGACGGGTCGACCTGGCGGTCCATTCGCTGAAGGATCTTCCGACCGAGAACCCGCCCGGCCTCGTCGTGGCGGCGCTCCTCGTCCGAGAGGATCCGCGCGACGCGCTCGTCTCGCGCGGGGGCCTGGGCCTCGCCGCGCTTCCGAAGGGAGCGCGCGTCGGCACCTCCTCGCTTCGCCGGCGCTCGCAGATCCTGGCGCGGCGTCCCGATCTCGTCGTCGAGGAGCTGCGCGGAAACGTGCCCACGAGAGTGAAACGCGTCGAGGAAGGACGCTTCGACGCGGTGGTGGTGGCGGCGGCGGGGCTTCGTCGTCTCGGCCTCGCCGACCGCATCACCGAAACGATCGACGAGGAGATCATGCTCCCCGCGCCGGGCCAGGGCGTGCTCGGGATCCAGACGCGGGCGGACGACGCGGCGACGATCGCCGCGCTCCGCCGTCTCCACGATCCCGTGGCCGCGGCCGAAGCGACCGCCGAGCGGTCGTTCCTGGCCGGACTCGGCGGCGGCTGCCTCGTTCCCGTCGGCGCCCGCGGGCACGTCTCCGGCGACACCATTCGCCTCACCGGCTTCGTGGGACACCCCTCCGGACGTCCCTCGGTGCGCCGCGCGGCCGAGGGCCCGGTCGCGACGGCCGCCGAGATCGGGCGCGCGCTGGCGGAGGTCGCGCTCGCCCAGGGGGCGAGGGAGATCCTCGCCGAAGTCCGAAGCGACGAGGTCTTCCCTTGATGACCGTTCCCGCGCCCGCCGACGGGCGAACCGAGGACGAGCTCCTCCTCCAGGCGGCCGAGGCGTACGGCTGGACGGCGCCGCGCGACCGCCCCTACGTCTACGCCATCGCGCGCGACGACGCCGCGGACGATCGCCTGGCGGCGGGACTCGAGCGAAACGGCTTCGAGGTCCTGCGCCTGCCGCTTCTCGAAACGGCGGCGGGGCGCGACGCGGCGAGGCTTCCCGCGCGGCTCGCCTCGCTCGAGGCGGGAACCGCCGTCGCCTGGACCAGCGCCCGCGCGGGAGCCGCTCTCGCCGACGCCGCCTTCCCGAGCCGTCGAGCCGCTCTCGAGATGGCGCCTCTCTTCGCGCTCGGCGACGCGAGCGCGGAGCCGGTGGCGAGGGAGGGGATCGCGGTCGCGACGCCGCAGGGGTTCGGCCCCGCCGGCGCCCGCGCGCTCGCCGATCTCATCGCGACGCGCGCGACGCCCGACGGCATTCGCCGCGTTCTCTTCCTCGCCGGGAACCGCTCGCTCCCCGATTTTCCGGAGGGGCTGGCGACGCGCGGGATTCCGATGGAGCGGCTCGAGGTCTACGAGACCCGCTTCCGCCGCGCCGACGTCGATCCGCTTCTGCGGGCGCTCGGCGAGAAGCGCCTCGCCTGCCTCGTCTTCTTCAGCCCCTCGGGGGCCGAAGCGCTCGAAGCGCTTCTCCTCCCCGACGCGCTGAAGGCGCTCCACAGGGTGCCGGTCGCCGCCAAGGGGCCCACCACCGCGGCGGCGCTCCGCGCCCGCGGATTTCGAAGCGTCGACGGCGGCGTTCGCACCGTCGCTCCGAGGCCGAGCCACCCGCTCGCCTTCCTTGCGTTACACTTGATGGACGAGACCAATCGATGACCTTTCCGACCACGCGACTCCGCCGCTTCCGGGCCACGCCCGCGCTCCGCGCCCTCGTTCGCGAGACCACGCTCGATCCGGGCGATCTCGTGGCGCCCCTCTTCGTCTGCCACGGGGAGAAGGTCGTGCGCCCCATCGGCTCCATGCCGGGCCACGCCCAGCTCTCGGTCGACGAGGCGGTGAAGGAAGCCGCGGCGATCGCGAAGCTCGGCATCGGCGGCATCATCCTCTTCGGGATTCCGGCCAAGAAGGACGCCGTGGGGAGCGAGGGGTATTCGAAGGAGGGGATCGTGCCGCGCGCGCTTCGCGCCATCCGCGCGGCGGTGCCGGGACTCGTCCTCTGGGCCGACGTCTGCCTCTGCGAATACACGGACCACGGCCACTGCGGCGTCCTGACGGGCGAGGGGGCGGCGACGACCGTCGACAACGACAAGACCCTCCCCCTCCTCGCCCGCGCCGCGCTCGCCTACGCCGAGGCGGGCGCCGATATCGTGGCGCCGAGCGACATGATGGACGGCCGGGTCGGCGCGATCCGCCGCGCGCTCGACGAGGCGGGACGTTCCGAGACTCCGATCGTCTCCTACGCCGCCAAGTACGCGAGCGCCTTCTACGGCCCCTTCCGCGAGGCCGCCGAGTCGACGCCGCAATTCGGAGACCGCCGCGCCTACCAGATGGATCCGGCGAACGGCGACGAGGCGATGCGCGAGGTGGCGCTCGATCTCGAGGAAGGGGCCGACATGGTGATGGTGAAGCCGGCGCTCCCCTACCTCGACATCGTCCGCCGCGTGAAGGAGCGCTTCGGCGTTCCCGTGGCGGCGTACAACGTGTCGGGCGAGTATTCGATGATCAAGGCCGCGGCGGCGAACGGATGGCTCGACGGCGAGCGCGCCGCCCTCGAGGCGCTCACCTCGATCCGCCGCGCGGGCGCCGACGTCATCGTCACCTACCACGCGAAGGAGATCGCGCCTCTCCTCGGGAGGAAGACGCCGTGAGCGAGACCCGGCTCCACATCGGCACCGCCACGAGCGAGCGACTCTTCCTCCGGGCGCAGGGACTCTTCCCCGGCGGCGTCAACTCGCCGGTCCGCGCGTTTCGCGCGGTGGGGGGCGTGCCGCGCTTCATCGCTTCGGCGAAGGGGGCCTATCTCACCGACGCCGACGGCAACCGCCTCCTCGACTACGTTCTCGGCTGGGGCCCGATGCTCCTCGGACACGCCCACCCCAAGGTGGTCGAGGCCGTGGAGCGCCAGGCGCGCCTCGGATTCATCTACGGCACGAGCACGGCGCTCGAGGTGGAGCTGGGCGAGCGGGTCCGCCGCTTCTACCCCGCCGCCGAGCGGCTCCGGTTCGTCACCACCGGCACGGAAGCGACGATGAGCGCGCTCCGCGTGGCGCGGGCGTTCACGAAGCGCTCCGGCTACGTGAAGCTCGACGGCTGCTACCACGGACACGCCGACCCGTTTCTCATGAAGGCGGGCTCCGGCCTCGCCACCCTCGGCACGCCCGATTCCCCCGGCGTCCCCGAGGCGGTGGCGCGCGACGCCCGCATCGCCACCTACAACGACCTCGCGTCCGTCGCCGCGGCGTTCCAGAAGGAGCCCGAGGCGATCGCGGCGGTCATCGTGGAGCCGGTGGTCGGAAACTACGGCTGCCTCCCGCCGTCGCCCGACTTCCTCCCCGGCCTTCGCGCCCTCTGCGACAAGCACGGCGCGATCCTCATCTTCGACGAAGTCATGACCGGCTTCCGCGTCTCGCGCGGCGGCGCCGCCGAGCGCTACGGCGTTCGCCCCGACCTGGTCACGCTCGGAAAGGTGATCGGCGGCGGGCTTCCGGTCGCGGCCTTCGGAGGCCGCGCCGACCTCCTGGCGCAGGTGGCGCCCGAGGGCCCCGTCTACCAGGCGGGCACCTACTCCGGCCATCCGGTCGCCATGGCCGCCGGGCTCGCCACGATGGAGATCTTGGAGTCGGATCCGAAGATCTTCGCGCGCATCGAAGCCCGTGCCACGCTGCTGGCGGCCGGACTGCGCGAGATCCTGACCCGGCGGAAGATCCCCGGCGCGGTGAATCAGGTCGGCTCCATGTTCACGCTCTTCTTCGGTCCCGAGTCGGTCGCGACGATGGCCGACGTCCGGGCCGCCGACCGCGACCGCTTCGTGCGCTTCTTCCGCGGCATGCTCGACCGCGGCGTCTATCTGCCGCCGTCGGCCTTCGAGAGCGCGTTCCTCTCGGACGCGCACGGCGACGAAGAACTCGACCTGACGCTGGAAACAGCGGACGAAGTCCTGGGAGGTCTCTCGTGACGCAAAGTCCGTCGCTCGCTCCGGCCTATTCGTTCCTTCGCGCCTGCCGCGGCGAGCCGATCGCGCAGACGCCGATCTGGATCATGCGCCAGGCGGGCCGCTATCTGCCCGAGTACCGCGCGCTCCGCGAGAAGCACTCCTTCATCGAGTGCTGCCGCGTCCCCGAGCTGGCGGCCGAGGTGACGGCCCAGCCGGTGGAGCGTTACGGATTCGACGCCGCGATTCTCTTCTCCGACATCCTGATCCCGCTCCTCGCGATGGGGATCCCGATCACGTTCGACCCGGGCCCGAAGCTGGGGCGGCTCATCGAAACGAAGGAGGACGTGGCCGCGCTCCGCTGGGCGGGCATCGAGGAAGGACTGCCCCACGTGCGCCCCGCCATCCGCGCCGTGAAGGAGCGGCTGGCCGGCCGCGCGCCCCTCATCGGCTTCGCCGGCGCGCCCTTCACCGTCGCCGCCTATCTCATCGAGGCGGGCGGATCGCGCGACCTGACGAAGACGCGCTCCTTCCTGGCCCGCGATCCCGAGGCGTTCCTCTCGCTCATGGAATTCCTCTCGAACGCGACGATCGATTACCTGAAAGCCCAGATCGCGGCGGGCGCCGACGCGGTCATGCTCTTCGACACGCAGGCGGGCTGGCTTCCGCCGGGGCTCTTCGGCGGCATCGCCGCCACGTGGACGGAGCGGATCCTCGCGGCGCTCCCGAAGGGGACGCCGACCATCTACTTCGCGCTGGCCCCCTCGACGGGGCATCTCGAGGCGCTGCGGAACGTCCGCGCCGACGTCTTCGGCATCGACTATCGCGTGCCGCTCCGGCACGCGCGCGCCGTCCTCGGAAACGATCGCGGCGTTCAGGGAAATCTCGACCCGGCGGTGCTCCTCGGCTCGCCGGCGACGATCGTGACGCAGGCCGAGGCGGTGCTTCGCGAGAACGCGGGGCGCGCGGGACACATTTTCAACTTGGGGCACGGCATCTTCCCGGACACGCCGCTCGAGAACGTGGCGCTCCTGGTCGAGACCGTGAAGCGCTTCCGCGCGAACCCCTCGGGAGCCCTCGCATGAGCAACGTCGCCGCGCTGACCGCCGAGATGCTCGCCAAGTACGACCGCCCCGGGCCGCGCTACACGTCGTACCCGACCGCGATCGAGTTCCACGAATCGTTCGGGCCGAAGCGCTACCTCGAGAAGCTGGAAGAGGCCGCGAAGAAGCCGGACGAGCCGCTCTCGCTCTACGTCCATCTCCCCTTCTGCCGCGAGCGCTGCACCTTCTGCGGCTGCAACGTCATCGTGACGCAGAAGCCGGGGGTCGCGTCGGCCTACATCGACGATCTGGAGCGCGAGATCGAGATCGTGGCGAAACACCTCGGGGAGCGCCGCCGGCTCGTCCAGTACCACTGGGGCGGCGGAACGCCGACCTATCTCTCGCTCGACGAGATCAAGCGCGTCTGGAACTCCATCGCCAAGCGCTTCACGCTCGCCCCCGGCGCCGAGGTGGCCATCGAGGTCGACCCGCGCGTCACGACGCGCCGCCAGGCCGAGCTGCTCAAGGAACTCGGCTTCAACCGGATCTCGATGGGCGTTCAGGACTTCGACTCCGACGTGCAGGACGCGGTGAACCGCTACCAGTCCTTCCCGATCACGCGCGATCTCCATCTCTACATGCGCGGGCTCGGCTTCGAGTCGATCAACTTCGACTTCATCTACGGGCTGCCGCACCAGACGCCGGAGACCTTCCGGAAGACGATCGAGCTGGCCCTCGAGCTCCGCCCCGACCGCGTGGCGGTCTACTCCTACGCGTTCGTCCCGTGGATCAAGGCGCACCAGAAGGCGATCCGCCTCGAGGACCTCCCCTCGCGCGACGTGAAGCTCCAGCTCTTCGGCATCGCCTACGAGCTCTTCACCGGCGCGGGCTACCAGCAGATCGGGATGGACCACTTCGCGCTGAAGGAGGACTCGCTGGCGGTGGCCGCCCGCGAGCACACCCTCTTCCGGAATTTCATGGGCTACACGACGCACCCGGCCAAGGACTACATCGGCGTCGGCGTCTCCTCCATCGGCGACATCGGCGGCGCCTTCGCGCAGAACACGAAGAAGCTGAACCGCTACAAGGACGCCCTCGACCGCGGCGAGCCGCCCATCGAGCGCGGCTTCGAGCGGAGCAAGGACGACGAAATCCGGCGCGACGTCATCCAGAGCCTCATGTGCAACTTCCACCTCGACATTCCGAGGATCGAGAAGGCCTACGGCATCGACTTCGCCGCCTACTTCGCGGACTCGCTCCGCGAGCTGGACGAGGGACCGGTGGCGCACGGCTTCGTGACGCGCACGCCCGCGGCGATCGAGGTGACCGAGGCGGGCCGCCTCTTCGTCCGGAACGTCTGCATGGCGTTCGACGCCTATCTCAAGAAACAGGAAGAGGGCGAGAAGCCCGTCTTCTCGAGGACCGTCTAGCCGATGACGCACCGGCCGAAGACAGGAATCCTGATGCTGAATCTGGGCGGTCCCGACAGCCCGGAGGCGGTTCGGCCCTTCCTCACGCGCCTCTTCAGCGACCGGGAGATCATCAAGCTCCCGGGAGGCGCCGTCGGCCAGTTCTTCATCGGCCGCATGATCGCGCGGAGCCGCACCAAGGAAGTGCAGGAGAACTACGCCCACATCGGCGGCGGCTCCCCCATCGTCTGCTGGAGCACGCTCCAGGGACGCGGCATGGTGGAGCGCCTCCGCGCGCGCGGACACGACGTGGAGTTCGCGCTCGCCATGCGCTACTGGCACCCGACCACGGACGAGGCGCTCGACGCGCTCCTGGCGGCGGGCTGCACGCGGCTTCTGGCGCTCACGATGTATCCCCACTATTCGATCGCGACGACCGGCTCCAGCATGGCCGAGCTCCGGCGCGTGATGAAGCGGCGCGGCATCGCCCTTCCGCTGGACGCCATCGAGTCGTGGTACGAGCACCCCGCCTACCTCGACGCCATGGCCGCCGGCGTTCGGAAAGCGCTCGCCGAGGTGCCGCCGGGCGCGAAGCCGACGATTCTGGTGAGCGCGCACGGGCTCCCGCAGCACTTCATCGACGACGGCGATCCCTACTGCGACCACATCAAGGCGACGATGGCCGGAATCTTGAGCCGGCTCCCCGAGACGGCCCCGATGCCGAAGATCCTCGCCTACCAGAGCCGCGTCGGCCCCGTGCCCTGGATCGGCCCGAGCACCGAGGAGACGATCGACCGGCTGGCCGCCGAAGGCGTGAAGGAACTCGTGGTCATTCCGATCTCGTTCGTCTCCGACCACATCGAGACCCTGTACGAAATCGACCAGATGTACGGCGACCAGGCGAAGAAGCGCGGCATCACCACGTTCGCGCGCGCCGCCTCGCTGAACGACGATCCGCTCTTCCTCGACGCCCTCGCGGCTCTCGTGGAGCCGAAGCTTCCGGCGCCGGCCTCGGCGCCGGAGGCCGCGCCCGTCTCGTCCGCCGCCTCCGCCCGTTCCTGACATGCGACGCGTCGCGATCGTGGGCGCCGGCGTGGCCGGCCTCGCGACCGCGCACGCCCTGAGACGCGACGCCGCCAAGCAGGGCGTCCCCCTCGACGTCGTCGTTCTCGAAGCGGGCCCCCGCGCGGGAGGGCGGATCCGGACGACGCGCGAAGAGGGGTGGACGATCGAGTGGGCCGCGAACGCGATTCAGGGGGCCGAAGGAGCCGTCTGGCGAGTGGCCGAGGAGGTCGGGCTCGCCCCGGACCGCGTCCTCGCCCGCCCCGACGCGGCGCGCCGCTACATCGCGCGCGGCGGCCGGCTCCACTTGGTGCCGCTCGATCCCGTGGCGTTCCTGCGATTCGGCGCCCTCTCGCCCGGCGGTCGTCTCCGCGTCGCTCTCGAGCCCTTCTACGCCCGCCGCGTCCCGCGGGACGAGACGGTCCACGACTACGCCGCGCGCCACGTCGGCGAGGAGGCCGCGACCGCCCTCATCGGAAGCGTCGTGCGCGGCGTCTTCGCGGGGGACGCCCGCCGGCTCTCGCTCGAATCGGCGTTTCCGATCATGCGGGAGATGGAGCGGAAGCATCGTTCGCTCGTCTTCGCCATGATCGCGGCCGGAAAGGAAGCGCGGGCCCGCGGGAAGAAGGGCCCCGGCATGGCCGCGGCGGCGGGACCGGGGCGGCGCGCGCTCTGGACGTTCCGCGGCGGGCTGGAGTCGTTCGTGGACGCGCTCGCCCGGCCGCTCGGGGCGTCGCTTCGGCTGCGCGCCCCGGTGCTCGGGCTCGAGCGCCGCGAGACGGGGGGCTACACGCTTCGGCTCGCGAGCGGCGACACGCTCGAGGCCGACGCGGTCGTCCTCGCCACCGCGCCGAAGAGCACGGCCTCGCTCCTTCGCCCCCTCGACCTCGAGGCGGCGCGCGATCTCGACACGATTCCCTCGGCCGGCCTGAACGTGATCGGGCTCGGCTTCCGGGCCGACGCCTTCAAGACGCCGCCAGACGGATACGGCTTCCTCGTCTCCCCCGGCGAGCCGCTCGACATCCTGGGCGCCCTCTTCGAGTCGAATCTCTTCCCGGAGCGCGCCCCCGAGGGGCACGTGATGGTGCGCGTCATGATCGGAGGCGCGGAGCGTCCCGAGCTCGTGACGCGGCGCGACGACGAGCTCGTGGCCCTCTCGATGAAGGCGCTCGACCGGATGGTGGGCTTGAAGAACGGCCCCGAGCGGACCTGGATCGTGCGGCAGGAGGAGGCGATTCCGCAGTATCAGGTGGGGCATCGCGCCCTGATCGGCGGCGTGGCGAAACGGCTCGACGCCTTCCCCGGGATTCACCTCACCGGAAACGGCTATCGCGGCGTGTCGGTCGCGAATCTCATCGAGGACGCCGAGAAGACGGCCGAGCGGGTGCTGCGGAGCGCCTGACGCGCTACTTCCCCGCTTCTCCGCCCTCGGGACCGTAGAAGAGCACCCAGACCGCCAGATCGTCCGTGAAATCCTCGAAGCGGTGGACCACCCCGGCCGGCACGAAGAGGAAGTCGCCCGGACCGAAGGGATGGCGGGCGTCGCCGTTCACGAAGGTCCCGCGTCCCGCGACCACGACGTAAATCTCGTCGCGCGTGTGGGGCGTCTGCGGATCCTTCCCGCGCGGCGCGTAGAACTCCACCTCGAGCGTTCCGTGCGCGAAGACGCGCGCGAAGCGCTTCCCGTCGGGCGTCGGGATCTTGGCGAGCGCCTCAGCCGCCGTCGCGTGTCCGCCTCGTCCGCTCATCTCACCCTCCCTCGTACTCGCAGCGGCTCTCGCACGTCTCGTGCACGGTGATCCGCGCGAGGGAGGGAAGCCCCGACTTCAGCCGATCCCAGATCCAGCGCGCCAGATGTTCGGAGGTCGGATTCTCGAGGCCGGCGACGTCGTTCAGGCAGTAGTGGTCGAGCTGGACGCGGATCGGCTCCACCTTCTCGCGGATGACGCCGTAGTCGAGGAACCAGCCCGTCGCCGGATCGACCTCCCCCTCGACGGCGATCTCGACGCGGAACGAATGGCCGTGAAGCCGCCGGCACTTGTGCCCCTCCGGCGCCTGGGGGAGATGATGCGCCGCCTCGAATCCGAATTCCCGAACCAGCCTGACCTTCATCGCGCCTCGCGTTCCCTTGGGGTTTTCAATGGAGCCCGACCTGCTTGTGCGTCTGCGGAATGAGGCGCGCCTCGGGATAGCGGGCCCACGGCCACCATTCGAAGACGCGGCGCCCCTCCCCCGCGCCGTGCTCCGGCTGGAGCACGATCGCGCCCTCGTAGCCTAGGGCGTCGAGGAGCCGCACCGCGTCCTCGACGTCGCCCGGGCCCTGGATCACGAACTTGAACTGCCGTCGCGTCGCGGGGAGCGCCGCGTAGCGCCGAAGCGTCGGCAGCTGCGCCTCCACCGGGTCACCCTGAAACGTCTCGGCCGAGCGCCCCTTCGGCGCCACCGTCCAGAAGTCGATCGCCTCGAAGAGTTCCTCCACCACCCGCGAGCCGCTCGTCTCGATCGACGACCACCAGCCGGCGCGCCTCCGGTCCTCCAGGAGCCAGAGGAGCGAGGCCTTGGGGGCGATCACCGGCTCCCCTCCCGTCAGGCAGAGACGCCGAACCGCCGGGAATCCCGCGAGTCGGTCCCGGGCCTCCTCCGCGGAGAGGGTCTCGAAACGCCCCACCCCGGTATGGGCCAGAGCCTCGGGTTGGTCGCACCATTTGCAGCGGAGCGGGCATCCATAGAGCCTGAGAAAGACCGTCCGCTCCCCCACGTGGAGCCCCTCCCCCTGCACCGAGAGGAAGATCTCGTTGACCCGAAACGGAGGAAGCGGCGGAAGCGACGGCATGACTGGATGATAGCGGTTTTCGGGTCGCTCCGTCAGGGGCCACTCTGAAGGGTAACGCCGGTTGACCGGACGGGGTATGGACCCTATCATTCCGGGCCAGGCTTTCCTGGCATCCACACCACCTCAAGAAGCTGCAACAAGGAGGGTTCGGTCCCAATGGCTCGCCCAGGCATCTCCCAGATCCAGGTCCGCCACGACGAGGAGCCGATCCGGCTCTTCAAGTCGGACTTCCTCGAGTTCTTCACGCACATCCACCCGGCGGTGGTGCTGCTGCTCTTCTGCCCGGTGTTGTTCTACTTCCTGTGGAGCGGAGTCGTCGAGCTGGGCGCCCAATCGGGACTCGGGATGGTGGCCGCGATGGTCGGAGTCGGATTCCTCGCGTGGACGCTCATCGAGTACATCGTCCATCGCCACGTCTTCCACTACGAGCCGAAGAGCGAGCTGCTCCAGTGGGTCTGGTTCCTCATCCACGGGGTGCATCACGAGCAGCCGCAGTGCAAGACGCGGCTGGTCATGCCGCCGATCCTGAGCATCCCCCTCGCGCTCTTCTTCTACGGACTCTTCCACGTGATCGTGGGCATGGGTCTCCAGCGCCCGCTCGCCGTCGCGCCGATCTACGCCGGCTTCCTCACCGGCTACCTCGCGTACGACATGCTCCACTACGCCGAGCACCACCTCTCCATGAAGTGGGGCTTCTTGAAGCATCTCAAGCGCTACCATCTCCTGCACCATTTCAAGACGCCCGACGTCCGATTCGGCGTGAGCTCCCCTCTCTGGGACGTCGTCTTCGGAACGCTACCCAAGGAACCCAAGAAGGACTGACGCGGCGGCCTTCCGCGGCGCCGCTCCTATCGACGATGGTGCCGTGCCGGTGATCGCAGCGGTCGTGGAGAGGTTTCGCAGCCTGGTGGAATCCGTCCAGGATTACACCGTCTTCACCTTCGAGACGCTTCGCGCGGGCTTCCGGCGCCCCTTCTACGCCCAGGAGATGTTCCACCAGCTCTACTTCGCGCTGATCGGATCGCTCCCGATCGTGCTCGTCTCGGCGCTGGTGGCCGGGCAGGCGCTCGCCATCCAGCTCGCGCGCGAATTGACGAACACCGGCACGAAGGGCGAGCTGGGCCACATGATGGTGATCTCCGTGGTGCGCGCGCTCGGGCCCGTGCTCACGGGAATGGTCGTGGCCTCCCGGATGTCGGCGGGAATCACGGCGGAGCTCGGGGCGATGCGCTCCAGCGACCAGATCGACGCGCTCGTGGCGTTCGGCACCGATCCGATCCGCCGACTGGTGGTGCCTCGGAACATCGCTCTCCTCATCGCGCTCCCGGTGCTGACGATCCTGGGCGACGCCCTCGCCATGCTGGGGGGCGCCTTCGTGGGGCTCCAGTACCACCTGACCTGGGCGGCCTACTGGAACGGAGTCATGCAGTACCTGACGCCGAAGAATCTCCTGGTCGGCATGATGAAGCCCTTCTTCTTCGCGATCCTCATCGTCACGACCGCCTGCTGGAAGGGGTTCCGGTCCGA
>DASTKG010000001.1:0-14484 GCA_035716005.1 Candidatus Eiseniibacteriota bacterium | reverse complement strand
TCTGCGACACCTTCAGCGTGGCCATCCCCGAGTCGGTGCGCGTGCAGTACTACGCCGATCCGCAGAACCCGCTCCCGGTCTACTTCCGATTCGTCTTCGAGTCCGACGTCGGCTTCTCCTCGGCGGACGGGCTCTACGACGGCGACGGCTGGGTGATCGACAACATCACCGTCAAGGCCGGGACCCAGGTCCGCTTCTTCGACAATTGCGAGAACGGCATGGGCAACTGGAACTGGACCGTCCTGCCGCCCGTGGGGGACTACTACGCGCTCTCGAACAACGTGATCACCGAGGACATGTGCACCCTGAATCGATCGAACGTCTGGGTCGATTGGGATCCCATCGTCCAGTCGCTGGTGCCGCGCCTGAACAATCTGCTCAACACGCCCTCCGTCGGCGTCGGCCGTTCCGACCGCGTCGTCGTGAACTTCGACGTCTATCGCAACCTCCCGCTCAACGCCTGCTTCTACTACCACCTGAACTACCGGTGGAAGAACGTCGGCGATCCGGGATGGAGCAACTGGGTCGACCCGACCCGGCTCCTCTATTACGGCGCGACCAAGGACTGGGCCCGCCAGAAGGTCGTGCTGCCGGGGGCCACGGGGAAGGATTCGGTGCAGGTCCAGCTCGCCATCACCGACTTCGGCCAGATCTACTGCGACGGAACGCAGTCGTCGAACGGCGTCTACACCTTCTTCGACAACGTCGCCATCGGCGTCACGGCCACGTCGCCGCCGATCCTGATCCAGCGCGACCTCGATCTCTATCAGGACACGTTCGAGACGTCGGCGTTCTGGAAGGACGACAACATCAACTCGGCGCTCGGCGACAGCGCCGTGCTGCAGGTCACCACGCCCCGCGGGTACAAGACCGGATTCCTCAACTACCGGCTGAACGGCGGATCGTTCTCGTCGGTGCCGCTCGCGGTCTCCGCGCCGGCGCTTCCGACCATTCGCTACGCGGACGTCCCGCCCGGCAACTACCCGGCGAGCACGACGGTCGAATACTACTTCGCCGTCACCGACAGTCAGAACACCACGGGCACGCTGCCGGTCGACGCGCTGACCGCCAACAACTACTTCTCGATGTCGGTTCTCCCGGTCAAGACGTCCATCAATCCGGCGCTCGCCTGCTTCGACAGCCTCGCGCCGATCCTCTTCGTGAACAACTTCGCGGGCCGGGAGCCGAAGCCCTACGTGGCGGAAGCGCTGAAGGCACTTGGATACAAGTTCGACCAGTGGGACGTGAACGGGCCGAGCAGCCTCATCGGCAACACGCCGGCGGGCTCGACGCCGGGCGGCCAGTACAGCTGGCCGCCGAGCGGCGTCGATCGGCTGCTCCAGTACAAGGCCGTCATCTGGCATTCGGGCAACCTGAGCGCCGTGCCGCTCCGGCCCGAGGACCAGGCGATGCTCCAGTCGTGGGTCCAGCAGCCGGGATCGGATCGGAATCTCTGGATCACCGGCGACGACATCGCGAACGCGCTCTGGACGGGCGACGACTACAACTCGTTCCTGTCGTTCACCTGCGGCGTCCGGTTCATCCGCGACCTCTGGGAGAACTTTCCGCAGGACAGCCTTCATCCGCTCGTCGCCGGATTCGGGGGCTCGCCCTCCGCGGGCCGCCTCATGCACGTGAGCGCCGACTGTCCCCAGATCGACGACTTCGATCTGATCGCCAATTCGAACTCGGCCATCCTCGGGGGGAAGACCGGGCTCTACCTCAAGTATCCGAACAATCTCGGCGCCGCCACGCGGTACGCCACCAAGTACTTCTCGTTCGGAAACGACAGCGCCCGCGTCGTCTTCATGGGCTTCTCGTTCAACGACATCGAGGAGGGTGGGGAGCGGCTGCAGCTGGCGTCGGGAACTCTGCAGAACTACTTCAAGGTGAACCCCTGCTACTACGCGACGGGGATCGAGGAGGATCCGGTGTCGTCGGGCGTCCCGCCCGTGCCGAACCGGCTCTTCCAGAACGCCCCGAACCCGTTCAATCCGGAGACCGGCATTCGCTATTCGGTCGGCTCGGCGGGGAACGTGACGATCCGCATCTTCAACGCCGCGGGCTCCATGGTCCGCACTCTGGTGGACAAGCCCCACGCGGCGGGCGCCTACACCGTGCGCTGGAACGGCACCGACGACGCGGGCCGCCATCTCGCGAGCGGCGTCTACTTCTACGAGATCCAGACGGCCGGCGGATTCCGCGACTCCCGAAAACTCGTCCTTTTGAAGTAGGCGACTCCGTCCGGGGGGCGGCCCATGAATCCGTCGATCGAGATCCGCGATCTCGTCCGCCGCTACGGCGACGTCGAAGCCGTGCGCGGACTCACGCTCGACATTCCGGGAGGCGAGATCTTCGGCCTCCTCGGCCCGAACGGGGCGGGTAAGTCGACCACGCTCCGCGTCCTCGCCACGCTCATTCGCCCGACGGCCGGCGCCGTTCGCGTCTGCGGCCATGACGTGGTGGCCGACGCCGATCGGGTCCGCCGGCGGATCGGCTACGTCCCCGAGGCCGCCGATCTCTACGACGCCCTGACGGGCCGCGAATTCCTCGAGCTCCTCTCCGATCTCCATCTCCTCGATCGCGCCGAGGCCGCCGCGCGCTCCGGCGCCATGCTGGAGGCGCTCTCGCTCGCGGCGGAGATCGACCGCCCCGTGGGCGACTACTCGAAGGGCATGAAGCAGAAGCTCCTCCTCACGGCCGCGCTGCAGCACGATCCCGACGTGCTGCTCCTCGACGAGCCGCTCGACGGGCTCGACGTCGCCGCGCAGGAGACGCTGAAGGGGTTCCTCCACGAGCACGCGTCGGCGGGACGGGTGGTCGTCTACTCCTCGCACATCCTGGAGGTCGTGGAGCGCCTCTGCGACCGCGTCGGCATCATCGACCGCGGCCGCCTGATCGCGCTCGGCTCGCCCGCCGAGCTCCTGGCGGCGCATCCCGGACGGACGCTTCCGGAGATCTTCCTGCAGCTCACGTCGGCGGGGGCGTGAACGCGACCGGCCGCGTCGGGCGCCTCCTCGGCGCCGACCCCGCGGTCTTCACGCCGTTCGTTCGCGCCTACGCGCTCATCGTCCGCCGCCGCTCCCGGATGAAATTGACGCGCGGCCTCTCCCCGCGCGCGACGGGGCGGATCTCGCCCTTCATGGTGGCCTGCTTCGTCTCGTGCCTCCTCGGCATCGCCGGCGTCGCCGTGCTCTTCGAGACCCGGCCCGCGCTTCTCGGGGCGGTCGGGGCGCTCTCGTTCGGGGCCGTCATCGTGGTCTTCTCGGTGCTCTTCGACTATCTCGAGGTGCTGGCGAGTCCCGACGAATATCGCGTCATCGCCGCGCACCCGCACGACGAGTGGTCGGTGCTTCTCGCGAAGTTCTTCGTGGTCGGCCGCGCGCTCGCGACGATCGCCGCGTGCTACTTCACGCCGAGCATCGTCGCCGTCGGGATCCTCTATCGATCGCCGCTCGCGGCGGCGGCCTACGCGGGGGGCGCCGCGCTCCTCACGGCGGCGGCGGCGCTCGGAGCGACGCTCGTGGGCGTCGGCATCCAGGCCCGCTGGGGACGCGCCGCGCTGCTTCGCTTTCTTCCGGCCATCCAGACGATCTTCCTCGTCGGCTATTTCTCCACGTTCTGGGGGCGACGCTTCATCGCCACGACGGCCCTCTTCGCGACGAAGAGCCTCCCCGCCTGGGCGAGCCTGATTCCGACAGCGTGGTTCGCGGCGCCTCTGGAGTGGGCGGTCGGTTCGGCCGGTCCCTGGACGTGGCTCCGCGGCGCGCTGGCGGTCGGTTCCGTGGGATCGCTCCTGGTCGTGGGGGCCGGCTGGATGCGGTCGGGATTCGGCGAGCCGCTCCTGGCGATGGGCGGGGGAGGCGCCGCGGCCGCGCCGCGGGCGAGGCCGCGCACGAAGAGTCGGGCCCGCGGCGGAGCGTCCGCCCGCCGCCGCGCGCCCTGGCTCCGCGATCCCGCCGCGCGGGCCTTCCTCTCCATGTCGCGCGTCCACGTCCGGGCCGATATCGCCGTTCGAAGCCAGCTCCTCGTCTCGTTCCTGATGCCGGCGATGATGTTCCTCTCGCCCGCGATCAGCCTGTCCGGGCGCCGCCAGGCGATGCCCGAGGTGGCGCTGCTCCTCGCCGCGGGGGCCGTCGGGATGATGATCGTGAGTTTCACGACGGCCAGCACCACCTCGACGCGGCCCGAAGCGCTCTGGGCGGTTCTCGTCTCGCCTCTCGACCGGGCGCGCTACACGATGGCCCTGCGCGGCATTCTTCGTTGGTGCCTGGTGGCGCCTCTGGTGCTGCTGGCGGGAGGGTGGTACCTGGCGACGGCGGCCGGCGTGCCGCTCCACGAGCGGCTCGCCCGCGTGGCCGGCGTCGCCGTCTATCTCGACCTGCTCGTGACGCTCCAGCGGGGGCTCGAGCCCGACTTCCCCTTTTCGGCTCGCCCGAGCCGGAATCGCCGCATGTCGTGGAGCCAGGTGCTGGGGATGCTCATCGGGTTCTCGATCGGAGGCGGCGGGGGATTCGGGCTCTTCCTGATGTGGCTCATCCGCGGGTGGGGTGCCTGGGCGGCGGTGGCGGTCCTGCTCGGCTGGCGGTTCCTCGCGGAGCCGTGGACGCGGTGGCGAGTCCGCCGCGCCGCCGCATCGATCGAAGCTCTCTAGCGCGCCTCCCCGGGCCGGGCCCCGGGGCCCGCGCTACTCCAGCGTCACGTCCACCTCGCCGGCGCCGACGTTCACGTCGATTCCCGCATCGCCCTTTCCGTCCCTCCAGTGGATCGGGCCGCCCAAGACGCGCGCGTACTCGCGCGTGCGGCCCCCCTCGTGGATCGTCGTCTCTCCGACCGCCATGTGCACGTCGACCGTGCCGACGTGGCGCGCCGCCATCCGGACGTTGATCTCGCCGGCCCCGAGGTCGATGGAGAGGTCCTCGCGCAGGCCGTCGATCTCGATCTCGCCCGCGCCCATGTTCAGCTCGACGTCGAGGGAGCGGGGAACTTCGACGGTGACGATCAGATCGCCGTCGGGGCCGTCGATCTCGCCATGGCGGTGGCCGCGCTCGCGGTAGCGGTCCCGCTCGCGCGGGGGATCGTCGTTCGCGTCCGAGTCATGCGCGAACGCGGAGCCCTCCAACTTCACGCGGAGCGTGCCGCCGCGGTTCGAGGATTCGAGCCGGAGATCCTTGAAGTAGTGGTCGCAGTCGCCGTTCTTGCAGGAGGCCTCGACGTGGACGCGGACGCGATTCCCGTCGGTCCCTTTCACATGCAGCTCGCCGAAGGGGATGCCGAGCTCGAGGCGGCGCGCCCGATCGAGCGCGTAGTCGCCGTTGACCGTGGTCGTGCCGTCGGCGTGGGCCGGCGCGGCCGTCACGACGAGAAGCAGGACCACCAGGACCGCGGCCGCGGCGACAGCCAGGAGGAGCGCCCCCGATCGGTCGAGGGAGTGTTCGACGGCGCGGACGATGACGGCGGGCCGCCGCGGGCGGCGATGGCGATGGGCGTGCATGGCGGTTCTCCCCCTGAACGGCGTGGATGATGGACAGGATCAGTACGCGGGGGAGGGGCGGGAGGTTTCGGGGGATCCCGGGGTTCCAGGCTTTCCCTCCCGCCGCGCCGCTATCAGCATCCGCAGAGCGAATTTACCGTGTGGTTCCCCGGACAGTCGTCTCCCGTCGGCGTCGTGACCACGAACGTCACCTTGAAGCCGAGCGTGTCGTTCTTCTGCGCCTTTCCACGCCGCTCCTGCGCGTGATACTGGGTATCGAGCTGTTTGATGAGATCCTGGTCCGTGATGACGATCCTCCCCTCCTTATCCACGTCGACGTCGCCTATCTGGATCTCCCCGACCTCCTGAGTCTCGGCGGAGCATCCCGCGATACCCGCGATCGCCGCGGTCGCACCCGCCAGGGACATCGTCCGGAGAAACTCGCGGCGGCTCGATGGTTCGCTCATATCCAGTCTCCTTTCCAACTGCGTGCCCCCCACGCCCGAATCACTTCCAGTCTCCCGCCGCGATGAACGCGGCCCAGAAGAAGGGATGCGTGCTTCGGCCCTGGGCACGAAGCGACTTCAAGACGGCGAGATTCGCCTCGCGAACCGCCTCGGCCGTCCCGAGCATTCGCTTCATCCGGCCATCGTAGAGATGGCCCATCCATTCCCTCGCGGCCTGGTCCTCCACGGCCCAGAGGCTCATGATCAACGTGCCGGCGCCCGCGATCTCGAACGCGCGGCGAAATCCGAGCACCCCCTCGCCCAATTGAACGTCGGCGAGCCCCGTCTGACAGGCCGAGAGCACGACCCAGTCGAGGGCGGAGAGATCGAGGGAGGCGATCTCCTCGGCCACCAGGATGCCGTCTTCCTCCCACGGGCTGGCCTTCGCTCGGAGGTTGGCTCCGGCGAGGGCGAGGCCCGAAAGATGGAAGGGATTGGCGTTCAGCGGTCGCGGCGTCGCGCCGGTCGCGCCGGTCGCGCCGGTCGATAGTCCGCCGATCCCTCGCTCCCCCGGCCGGCCGGCGTCGCTCTCCTTTCCGGAAAGAGCGTCGAGGAAGAATCCGTGGGTCGCGATGTGGGCCACCCGGCGGCCCGGCAGGAGTTCCTTCACCGATCGTTCCCCGGCGCGATCGCCCTTCAGAGTGACGACGTCGGCCGATCGGCCCCATGAATTCGAGATGTCGTCGATCTCCCGGTCCGTTTCGGGGAGCCGCTTGAATCGCACCGATCGGAATCCTCCGCGACTCGCCAGCGCGTCGCGGTACGCCGTGTCGCTCGCCCTGGGAACCTCACGCTCCGGGAGCAGCTGGGAGAGTTCGGATCCCGTCGCGGAGGGCCGACGTTCCGGCCGGTCGAAGTCGGGGTTGCCGACGGCGAGGAGGCCGGTTCCATGTTCGTGCACACGTCCGGCTCGGACGATGTCCCGCTCGGCGGATAGGCAGTGGATGACGGGCAGCGACTCGACCACGTACCCGGAGTCGGGCGCCGGCAGCGCCGAGAGATTCAGAAGGTGGAGCGGCCCGTCCGGCACGACGAGCACGAGCCGGGCGCTTCCGATCATCGGAAGGAGCGGATCCCAGATTCGCGATCGCAGCGCGAGGCCCGCCGTTCGGCACGCCGCCTCGGCGCGCTTTTGTTCTCGGACGCCTCCGTTGGGCGGCGATCCCGCCAGACTCCGCCACCGGGCGATGAGGCGCTCCATCTCGCCGGCGGAACCGAGAGGGACGACCCCCAGCGTTCGCTCCGGCCCGGCCACGAACGCCATGTACGATCGCCCAGGGCCCCGCCCGTAGCAGGCGATCGAGACGAGCGCCGATGCCGGCGGTAGGGCGGAGGCGACCTGGTCGAGGCCAACCGCGGTGCGCTCGCTTTCGATTCGGAACGAGATGCTCCGCTTCGCGAGATCCCGCTCCGCGTCCCTCACTTCCTCGCGAGCCCGCGCGACCGCCGCCAGCTCGGCTTCGCTCGTCGCGGTCGACGATCCTCGAATCATCAACTTGGCGAGGCGCCCGCGCGCTTCATCGAGACGATTCGAGACGAGGAGGAGATCGCCCGCCCCCGCGACCCATCGGGCCCGTCCGCCGACCTCGTCCAGGATGAGGGCTCGACCCCGCACGACAGCATCCCAGAGCCTGCGAACGAGGTCGCCCGATCGGAAGCGAAGCGTGCCCGATATCGCGGCGAGGGCGACATCCATGCCCGTGTCGAGATCCGACGCGAAGAGAAGCGCCTGGCGCTCGTCGATTCCCGTGGCCGTGAGCCTCAGGTGCTCGCGGTTCATCTCGGCGGCCTGGAGAGCCTTGTCGATCGCGGCGAGGCTGTCGCCCGTCTCCAGGTGGAAGGAGGCGTACTCCACGAGCGTGCGGCCCATGTCCGGGTGAGTGGGCCCGGAGGTCTTGCGAAGGATCTCCACCGTTCGGTCGTAATAGAGACGCGCCGCTTCCGTATCGCCGCGCTTCCTCGCGACCATGGCCAGGCCGCGCAGCGTGATCCAGAGACCCGAAAGGTCCGGCCCATCCGAGGTCTCCTGCGTGCGGAGACTTCGCTGGAGCGTCTCCTCGGCGCGCGCGACGGCTCCCTCCTCGAGATAGAGCCATCCCAGTTTCGTGAGCGCCCAGCTGAGATCCGCCCCGCGGTAATTCAATCCCTCGTAGATTCGGACGGCTCGCAGGAGCGCCTCTTTCGCCCGGGCCCGCTTTCCGGAGTCCTGCAGCACGCTCCCGAGGTTGAGCAGGGTGGAGGCGACCAGGGGGTCCTTCTCGCCGAGATCGCGCTCCCGGACGCGAAGGGCTTGTTCCATCAACTCGACAGCGCGCGAGAGGTCGCCGATCTCGGAGTAGATGCCGGCCAGATTGTGGCGGCACGTCGCGAGGCTCAGTTCGTTCGGAGTCGGCGATCGTTCCCACAAGCGGATGGCCTCCTCGAACAGGGCAATGGCTCCCGCGAAATCGCCCATGCTGTACCGAAGGCTCGCGAGCGAATTGAGGCCCATCACGCGCTCGGGGTTCGCCGAGCCCAAGGCGATCTCCTCGATCGCGACTCCCCGTTCGGTGAGGGCCCGCGCCTGGGCGTAATTTCCGAGGCTGCTCTGAACGGCGCCCAGGCCCAGGAGAGTCTTGGCGAGCTCCGGGTCGTTCTCTCCCAGAGCGGACTCCTGGATTTCGAGAGCCTCGTTCAGGACGGCGAGCGCACGTGCGGGCTCCTGCCGCCGATAGTGCAGTAGTCCGAGATTTTGGAGGCTGGCGGCGAAACGAACATCCGCCGTGCCGTATGCGCGCTCCTTGATCCGAAGCGCCCGCTCGCAGACCTCGAGAGCCTCCCGATCCAATGCCTTCGGCCCGCGGCGAAGAGAGACCGCCAGTTGATCCAGGATTTCGGCCGCTTCGATCGACTCCGGCCCGTGGGCGCGCTCGGCCTCGCTGAGAAGCGATCGGGCCGCGCGCTCCGCCTCGCTCGTCCGGCCGATCCGGTTCCAGACGCGGATCTCTTCGAGTGTCGCTCGTGCGGGAGCATCGGCGGAGTCGGGGGAGGGAGCCTCGAAGGCAAGGGCGGATCGGGCGAGAGAGGCGCCGAGGATGGCGCCGCATCCGGATGCCAGGACGATCGCGAGAAGAAGCCGGGGCGGTCCCCGTCGGCGAATTCGCGTCATCGCGGCTCCGGCTTCCCGGGCCACGTCGGCGGGGCGAACGGCGGGAGTGGCTTGCATCGCCTTCCCCACGTGGTACTCGACGTTCGCGCATGGGCGCGTCCATCCACTGCTGGCAAGTCCACGACAAGTGGACGCCTCGCCCGGGATCACCGTCAAGCCGTCCCCAGGTACCAGGGCCGCCGGGCCGCCGAATTTCTCCGTTCGCGGTATCCCTCTGTCCCATCGCCCACCGCCCTCTCCCATGGTAGGGTCAAGCCCTTCCGCGGCATGCGGTTTCAGGGATCGTAGGGACGGGAGACGGCCATGAGTCAGCGTTCACCGGGAGTCGCGCGCTCAGGAAGATGAACCGCCTCGTCGCCATTCTCTTCTTCCTCTCGGGCGCCTGCGGGCTCGTCTACGAAGTCGTCTGGACCCGCATGATGACCTCCGTCTTCGGCAGCACGGCGGTGGCGATCGGCACCGTCCTCGCCGCCTACATGACGGGGCTGGCGGTCGGGGGCTGGCTCCTGGGCAAGGCGGCGGACCGCTCTCGGCATCCGCTTCGCCTCTACGCCTACCTCGAGCTCGGAGTCGCGCTCACGGCCGCCGTCGCCCACTTGCTGCTGACGCAGGTGACGCCCGCCTATCTCGCGATCTACGAAGCGTTCGGCCGGTCGCACGCCGCGCTCGGCGTCGCGCGCTTCTTCATCGCGTTCGTGCTCATCGTGGCGCCCACCATCCTCATGGGCGCCACGCTCCCGGTTCTGGTGCGCTTCGTCGTGCGCCGGATCTCGGCGGTCGGTTCCAGCGTGAGCACTCTTTACGCCATCAACACGATGGGCGCGGTCGCCGGCGCTCTTCTCGCGGGCTTCTGGCTCATCGGCGCCTTCGGCGTTCACGGAGCCGTGGGCGCCGCGATTCTAGGAAACCTGGCCGTCGGCGCCGTCGCGTGGATCGCGGCCGCCCGCGGCGATCGGGCGATCGCGGAGGACGCGGCGCCGTCGGCGCCGTCGGCCGAGGAGATCGAGCCGGAGCGCCTCCCCGTCACCCCGACGACCTATCGCGTCGTTCTCACGGGGCTCTTCCTCTCCGGCCTGACCTCGTTCGCCTACGAGGTCTACTGGTCGCGCTGCCTCCACTTCGTCACGGGGAACTCGACCTACGCCGTGACGACGGTGCTCGTCGCGTTCCTCTCCGGAATCGCGCTCGGCGGCTATCTGATTCGCTTCGCGATGCGCCGCGGCGTGGATGCCGCCGCGACGTTCGGCTGGATCCAGGTGCTCATCGCGATCTTCGCGGCGACGGCCATGCCGATTCTCTTCAACGTCTACGACCCGGAGTCGATCCGCCGGCATACGTGGGGAAGCTTCGGCGGCTTCTGGAACCTCGTCGTCTCCCGCTTCGGAATCGCCGCGTCGGTGATGTTCGTTCCCGCGGCCCTCATCGGCGCGACGTTTCCGCTCGCCGGGCGGATCGGCGTCGAGCGGATCGAGAAGAGCGGAGCCGGCGTCGGACGAATCTACGCGATCAACACGGCCGGAAACGTCCTCGGAGCGCTCCTGCCGGGACTCGTGCTCATCCACCGGTTCGGCATCCAGAAGGGCCTTCTCCTCATGGCGGGGCTCAATCTGCTCGTCGGGTTCTGGGTGCTCGTCTCGCGGATCGGGGAGGTGAAGTACCTGCGTTGGGCGGCGCCCGCGGCCCTGGCGATCGTGCTTCTGGCCGCGTTCAACGTCTCGCTGGCGTTCCGCTTCCCCCTCGCGGCGGGGGGCGATTGGTACCGCGTCCTCTATCTCCGCGACGGGCCCTCGGCCACGACCGCCGTCCTCCTGAATCCGAACACCCGGGAGAAGTCGATGACCGTGGACGGCGTCGAGATCGGCGGCTCGGGCGTCACCGATTACAAGCAGCAGCTCCTCGCGCATCTTCCCAAGCTGCTGCTCGACGACGTGTCGAACGAGCTGTCGGTCGGGCTCGGATCGGGGATCCTGGCGGGGGAGAGCGCGCGGCACGCGCGGGTGCGAACGATCACGTGCGTCGAGATCGAGCCGACGGTCGTGGAGGGGTCGGCCTGGTTCGGGGAGGGGGGGCGCGCGGTCGCGGCCGATCCCAAGATCGGGCTCGTCGTGGACGACGTCGCCAATCACCTCCGCACGACGTCTCGGACGTACGACGTGGTCTCCGCGGACGAGAAGACGGCGCACGAGTACGCGTCGAACGGGTTCTCGTACTCGCGCGACTACTACGAAATGGCCCGGCGCCGGCTGAAGCCGGGCGGGCTCGTGATCCAGTGGGTCCCGACCGATCTGCCGCATCGCCAGTACCGGATGATCTTGAAGACGTTCTGCGCGGCGTTTCCGAACGTCTCGCTCTGGTATTTCGGGCCGGCGCTCATGAGCGGCACGAGCAATACGATCCTCGTCGGCTCCAACGAGCCGATCGCGCTCGACCTCGGGAGCGCGGCGCGCCGGATGGCGTCGGACTCCACGGCGTTCGGCGGTTTCGCGCGCTATGGGCTCGCGACGCCGGAGGCCGTCCTCGCGCAGTTCTGGACGACCCGGGACGTGATCGAGCCGGCCGTGGCGGGCGACCCGGAGAACACGCTGTCGCATCCGCGCTACGAGTTCTACACCGCCGACGACTACGCCGTGCCGAGCCGGCAGCGGCTCGCTCAGAACTTCGACCTCCTGATGCAGCTGCGCGACCGCACGCCGGACGACGCGCTGCCGCGGGGAAACTCGGGATCGGGCGCGGACAGCCTCCTGCGCGCGCTGCGCGGCGCGGAGGGCGAGTACATCGTCGCCTGCGGGACGTCGCTGCACGACGCGCCGCCGGAGGCGGTGATGCGGCATCTCGAGCGCGCCGTCGAGCTGGCGCCCTGGAACGAGAACCTGCGCGCGCGCGTCTTCGCGCAGTACTGGGAGCTCGGGGGCCGCTACTTCGCCGCGGGCAATTTCGCGGCCGCGGCCGATCTCTTCCGGCGCGGACTGCGCGCCTACGACCGCTACGCGATGGGGCACGTCGAATACGCGCTCGCGCTGGCGCGGATCGGCGACCTCGACTCGGCCATCCAGGAGTCGCGCCGCGGGGTGGCGCTCGATCCGAATCTCGTGGCCGCGCGGCGCGTGCTCGCGGAGCTGCTGCTGAGCGCCGGGCGGCGGGAGGAGGCGCACGGAGAGCTGCGCGCCATCCTGGCCGTCGAGCCGGGGGACGACGAGGCCAGGCGGCTTCTCGCGGGCTTCTAGGTCCCGTTTGTAGACCACGGGTCGGGTTGTAAAAACTCCCGCGAATCCAAGGAACCCCCCCACCTTCCGCGTGTCGGCCGGGCCTGGGCCGGGACTCCCCTACGCCTTGTGCCCCAACCTCCTAGGAGGCTGCCACCCAAGCCACCTCGCATTGGCACCATCCATGCCCCGTCAGGGAAGCGGCCCGGGATGAAGTATCGAATGGAATCGCACTCCGCACGGACGCCGGGCCTTCCGAACACCGGATCGTGGTGAATGCCAGGATCCGTAGTCTCGGCATTCAACAGTGGGCCGCCATCGCCGACGCGTGGTCTGGGGCCTCGTGGAGGTCACATGAAACAGAACCGACCGACAGCAGGAAGGACGCCGCGAGCGGCTCCCCTGGTGGCGGTCCTCCTCTCGGCCGTCGCCTTCGCCATGCCTCTCACGGCCTCGGCCCTTCCAACCCTGTTTGGAGGGAACCTCTACTACACGGGCGGCGACGTCGTCATCGACGTCCTCTACAACGGCACCGCGTACAACGAGGTTCTGCAGCTCCGCTCGGCGCTCACGGTCCTCGACGTAGCCGACGGGTCGCAAACGGGTTCCCACGTGACGCTGACGGCAAAGCAGCTGGCCGACATGGGCATCGGCGTGGGTGACGAACTCCGGTTCGGGATTCACGTGACGGACACGGGGCATGACTTCGTTCTCGGCTCGGGCGACCGCAATGCCGATGGAATCGCCCATGCGTACGTACGGGCCACCCCCGCGAACGGCTTCTACGTCGGTTTCGAGGATCTCTACGGGGGCGGAGATCGCGACTACAACGACATGATCTTCCGCTTCTCGGGCGGGGCGTCGACCGTCGATCCGCTGGGCGCGGCATCGCGCGGAGCCGAACCGGATGGCGCGGTTCCGGAGCCGTCGGCGCTGCTGCTGCTGGTTTCAGGGATCGGGATGCTGGGGATTTGCATGCGGAAGAAGTAGCTTCACGGAAGAAGTCGTCTCACATGGAGGCCCCGGTGGCGATCCGCTACCGGGGCCGTCGGCATCTCGTCGCGAACCCCGTCCGATCCAAGACCCGCCGCTTCTACCGCCCTTCCGACTTGCTCGGAATCCCCACCGTCATCGCGTACCAGTCGGGCACGTCGGCCGGCGGATGCGTGTCCTCCCAGATCGCCTCGACCGTGATCTCGGCCGGCCCGCGAACGGCGCGATAGGAGGCCCCGTCGGAGGCGTCGGCCGCCATGTAGATCGTCCAGTCGTTGTCGAGCAGCCGCTCGCGCAGCCATTCGTGCGGGATCGAATGCTTGCTCACCATCTCGTAGGGGACGGAAACGCGGACGACGTAGCCGGGAATGGAATCGCCGTCGGAGGGGAGGGCGTAGGCATCCTTCGTCGAGGTGGCCGGAACTTCGAAGTGTTCCACGAGCACGCCGCGGAGAGAGTCGGCCAACGCGGCGGCGACGTCCGCGGCGAGGGGCTTCGGGCGCGAGGCTTTCGGGCGGCGCGGGGAATCGCAGCCGGAGGCGAGTAGCGCGAAGCCGAGCAGGAGCGCCAGGAGCGATGCCGCGCCGACGCCGGCGATCCGTGCGCGGCGCATCCCGCTCACGCCGCGCCTACGCGTGAATCGCCCGACCGCCCACGGCCAGCGCGGCTTCCTTCACCGCCTCCGCCAGGGTCGGGTGGGCGTGGCAAGCGCGCGCCAGGTCCTCGGCGCTCGCGCCGAATTCGATCGCGACAGCGGCCTCGGCGATGAGATCGCCGGCGCGCGGGCCTAGGATGTGGACACCCAGGATGCGGTCGGTCGTCTCGTCGGCGAGGATCTTCACGCGGCCGTCGATCTCGCCGAGCGCCTTGGCGCGCCCGTTCGCGCGGAAGAAGAAGATTCCCTTCTTGTACGCGATGCCGGCCGATTTGAGATCTTCCTCGCTCCGGCCGACCGACGCGATCTCGGGGTGCGTGTAGACGACGCCGGGAATGGCGTCGTAGTTCACATGGCCGTAGCCAGTGGCGATCCGCTCCACGCAGGCGATCCCCTCTTCCTCCGCCTTGTGGGCGAGCATGGCGCCGCCGATCACGTCGCCGATGGCGTAGATGCCGGGAGCCGACGTGGCGTAATGGGCGTCGACCGGGACGCGGCCCCGCTCG